>JBGQHJ010000025.1:0-40846 GCA_041497895.1 Methylomirabilia bacterium | reverse complement strand
GCTGCTGCGAGGGGTTCCGGCCGACCAACGTGGCCTACGGCGGCCCCGAGATGAAGACGCTCTACATCACCGAGGCCGACTCCGGCACCGTGCAGATGGCCGAGCTCGACGTGCCCGGCCTGCCGCTCTTCTCCCACCAGAGCTGATGTCAGCCCGGTAGCGGAGGGCGCCGCGCGCGCCAGTCGGTGGCGCGCTCGTAGGCGCGGGCAGCCCGCAGGAGCGTCGCCTCGTCGAAGGGCCGCCCGATCAGCTGCAGCCCGATCGGCAGCCCGCCCGCGGTGAAGCCGCACGGCAGCGAGAGCGCGGGCACGCCGGCCAGGCTCGCCGGCGTGGTGTAGGAGCGCCGGTTGAAGAAGCGGCGCGCCGCCTCCGCGCGTGACGCGATCGGCGCCTGAGCGGCGGCGATCGGCGGCGCCGCGGTGGGGCCGGTCGGCGCCAGCAGCACGTCGAAGCGCACGAGCGCGTCCCAGACCTGCGCGCGGATCGCCGCGCGGGCCCGCGCCGCCTGCTGGGCGAGCGTGGTGGGCAAGAGGGCGGCGGTGACGAGCCGCCGCCGCGTGCCGGGGTCGTACTCGGCGCCCCGCGTGGCCAGCGTGGCATGGTGCCAGGCCGCGGCCTCCCCGTCGGCCAGGGCCATGAACACCGCGCCCGCGATCGGCAGCAGCGGCAGATCGACGTCCTCCACGCGCGCGCCGAGCGCGCGCAGCGTCTCGGCGGCCGCGCGCACCGCGGCGCGCACCTCGGCGGCGGTGTCCGGACTGTCCACTAGCCGGGTCACGACGCCGATCGAGAGGCCGCCCGCGCCGCGCTCGAGATCGGCGCGAGGATCGGTCCGCACGGGCTGGAGCCACCGGTCCCGGCCGTCGGGGCCGGCGATGATCGAGAGGAGTAGCGCCGCGTCCTCCACCGAGCGGGTGAGCGGGCCGGGCGCGTCCATGGACCACGCCACCGGCACGCAGCCCGAGCGCGGGACCAGGCCCCAGGTGGGCCGCAGCCCGACCGCACCGCACCACGAGGCCGGGCTCCGCACCGAGCCGCCGGTGTCCTCGCCGAGGGTGGCCGCCGCCAGCGCCGCCGCGGCCGCGATGCCCGAGCCGGACGACGAGCCGCCCGTCTCGCGGGTCTGGTCCCAGGGGTTGCGGGGCTGGCCGAACGGGTAGTTGAGCGTGCCGCCCAGCGCGAACTCGGTGAGGTTCAGCTTGCCGAGCAGGATGCCGCCGGCCGCGCGCAGCCGCGCGACCACCGTGGCGTCCTCGGCGGGCACGCGGTCGGCGTGCAGGCGCGAGCCCGACGTGGTGCGCACCCCCGCGGTGTCGAACTGGTCCTTCACCGCGAACGGCACGCCGTGGAGCGGGCCCACCGGCGCGCCGTGGCCGAGCGCCTGTAGGGCGGCACGGGCCTCGTCGAGCGCGCGCTCACGGCAGACCGTAACGTACGCGCGCAGCGCGCCGTCCCAGCGGTCGATGCGTGCGAGGTAGGCCTGCACGACCGCGACCGGCGAGACGGCGCGGGCCCGGATCAGCCCGGCCAGCTCGGTCGCGGTGCGGTAGACGAGGTCCGTGGTCATCGCGGACCGGGGGCCGGATCGGGCGGCGTCGTCGGGGCGGGCTCGGCGGCGGCCAGGTCGAGCGCGGCCAGGTCGCCCAGCACCTCGACGAAGGCGTTGAGGCGATGGGTGACCTCGGCCAGGTCGCCGTCGTGGAGTGGCAGGCCTGCCGCGGCGGCGAGGGCCTGTACCTGATCGGGGGTGAGCTCGGTCATGCGGGGCGATCCTACCGGGCGCGCCCGGCGCGGGCAATCGGCAATCCAGGCGTGCTCGACGCCGGCCACGCTGGCAGATCCGCGCGATTCCGCATACTATCGGGCCCATGAGCCTCGATCCCTCTCGCACGCGCGCCCTGGTACAGCGGGCCTGGGACGACGACATCGTCCCGGCTCTCACCGAGTACATCCGGATCCCGGCGAAGTCGCCCATGTTCGACGCCAAGTGGGCCGACCACGGGCACATCGACCGGGCCGTGACGTTCATCACCGACTGGGCCCGCCGCCGCAAGATCGAGGGGCTCACCATCGACGTCGTTCGCCTCGAAGGGCGCACGCCGGTCATCCTGATGGAGGTGCCCGGCCTGGGCGGCGAGACCGTGCTGCTGTACGGCCACTGCGACAAGCAGCCGGAGATGGTGGGCTGGGCCGCGGACGGCGGGCCCTGGACCCCGGTTCGCCGCGGCGATCGGCTGTTCGGCCGCGGCGCCGGCGACGACGGGTATGCCTCGTTCGCGGCGCTCACCGCGATCGAGACGCTGCAGGCCCAGGGGATCCCGCTCGCCCGGTGCGTGGTGCTGATCGAGGCCTCGGAGGAGAGCGGCAGCCCGGATCTCCCGGCCTATGTGGAGAAGCTCGCCGAGCGCCTCCGGCCCGACCTGGTCATCTGCCTCGACTCGGGCTGCGGCGACTACGACCACCTGTGGGCGACGACCTCGCTGCGCGGCGTGCTGAGCGGGACGCTGACCGTCGAGGTGCTGAGCGAGGGTGTCCACTCCGGCGCGGCGAGCGGCATCGTGCCCTCGAGCTTCCGCATCCTGCGCCAGGTGCTGGACCGGATCGAGGACTCCCGCACCGGCAAGATCCTGATCCCCGAGTGCCACGTGGATATCCCGCCCGGCCGGCTGGCCGAGGTGCGCGCGGTCGCGGGCGTCATCGGGGGCAAGGTTCCGAAGGTCTTCCCGCTCGTGCCCGGCATGCGCCCGGTGACGGACGATGCGGTCGAGGCCCTGCTCAACAACACGTGGCGGCCGGCGCTCGCGGTGACCGGCGTCGACGGCATGCCGGCGCTCGCCGACGCGGGCAACGTGCTGCGTCCGAAGACCTCGGTGAAGCTCTCGCTGCGCCTGCCGCCGACGGCGGACGCGGACCGGGCCAGCCGCCGGCTGAAGGAAGTGCTCGAGGCCGAGCCGCCCTACGGGGCCCGCGTGACCTACACCGGCGGCGAGCGGCCGGGCACCGGGTGGAATGCCCCGGTGATGGCGGACTGGCTCCGCGACTCGGTCGGCCGCGCCTCGACCGCGCAGTTCGGCGCGCCCGCGATGTTCGACGGGCTCGGCGGCTCGATCCCGTTCATGAGCATGCTGGGCGAGCGATTCCCGCGGGCCCAGTTCCTGGTCACCGGGGTGATGGGACCCGGCTCGAACGCGCACGGCCCGAACGAGTTCATCGATCTGCCGACCGGTGTGAAGGTGACCGCCTGCGTGGCGCAGGTGCTCGCCGACCACGGCGCGAGCCGGGCGCGCTGATCCCGGACTCCGCCGGCCGAGTGGCGGCGAGCGGCAGCCGTCCCGGCGTCGTCCTCACCGTCCTCACCGGGCTCAACGGTCTCAACTACCTCGACCGCTACGTCGCGGCCGCGACGCTGCCGCTCATCCTCGCCGGCCTCGCGATCTCCGATACCGCCGGTGGCCTTCTGCAGTCGGCGTTCATCCTGACCTACTCGCTGGCGTGCCCGATCGCGGGCTGGCTCGGCGACCGCCAGCCCCGCATGCGCCTGGCCGCGGTCGGCGTCTTCGTGTGGAGCGCGGCGACGGTGGCCTCGGGCCTGGCCCCGACCTACGCGCTCCTGCTGCTCGCGCGGGCCGTCATCGGCGTGGGAGAGGCGAGCTACGCGGTCGTCACGCCGTCGGTCCTTTCCGACTGTTACCCGCCCGATCGGCGCTCGCGGGTCCTCGGCATCTTCTACGCCGCCATCCCGGTCGGCACCGCGCTCGGCTACGTGGTCGGCGGGCTGGTCGGGGAGGCCTTCGGCTGGCGCGCCGCTTTCCTGGTGGCGGGCGCTCCGGGCGCGGTGCTGGCGGTCCTGCTGCTCCTGCTCTCCGAGCCGGCGCGCGGCGCCCTCGATCCGGTGGGGGCGGGCGCGGCAACCCCGCTCGGGCTCGGCGCCTCGCTCCGCGCGCTCGCGGCCCGACGGAGCTACCTGGTCAACACCGGCGCCCAGGTGATCTACACGTTCGCGATGGGCGGCCTGGCGACCTGGATGCCGACCTACTTCGTCCGCGAGCGGGGGATTCCGCTGGGGACCGCGGCCACCACCTTCGGGCTGATCCTGGTGGTGGCCGGCTTCGGCGGCACCCTGGTCGGAGGCCGGCTGAGCGACGCCTTCGCCAGGCGCTACCGCGCGGCCCACTTCACCCTCTCCGGCGCGACCCTGGTCCTGTCGATCGCGTTCACGCTGCCCGCGGTCCTGGCCCCGTCGCCCGTGGTGTTCTGGCCGGCCATGTTCGTGACCCTGTTCCTGCTCTTCATGAACATCGGCCCGCTCAACGCCGCGATGGCCAACGTGCTGCCCGCCGATCTCCGCGCCCGCGGCTTCGCGGTGACCACCATGGTGATGCATCTCCTGGGCGACGCCGCGTCGCCCTCGCTGATCGGGATTGCCTCCGACCGGATCGGGCTGACCGCCCCGGTGCTGATCACCGGCTGCATGCTGGCGGGCGCCGGGCTCGTCCTGCTCCTCGGCCGGGGCTCGCTCGCGGTCGATCTCGAGGGGATCGGGCCCGCGCGGGCTTGAGCGTCCGCCGATGGTAGTATTTCCGTGAGCGCCGTCGACGGAAGGCGCTCGGAGAGAGGACACGACATGGGAGTCCTGGACGGCAGGGTGGCGCTGGTGACCGGGGCCGGGCGGCTCCGGGGCATCGGGCGCGCCACCGCGATGGCCCTGGCCGAGCTCGGAGCCGACGTGGTGGTCACCGGGACGGGGCGCGATCCCTCGACCTACCCGGAGGACGAGCAGAAGGCCGGGTGGCGCGACGTCGAGAGCACCGCGGAGCAGATCCGGGCGACCGGCCGGCGCGCCATGACCTGGACCGGCGACGTGAGCCAGGCCGAGCCGGTGGGACGCCTGGTGGACCAGGTCATGACGACCTTCGGCCGCCTCGACGTGCTGGTGAACAACGCGGCCTACCCGCGGGGCAACGACCGCGTGCCGCTGCCCGATCTCGACGAGGCGGTCTGGCGCAAGGTGATCGACGTCAAGCTGACCGGCGCCTTCCTCCTGTGCAAGAAGGTCGTGCCGATCATGATCCGGCAGAAGTGGGGCCGCATCGTCAACCTCTCCTCGATCGCGGGCAAGCGCGGCAGCCCCAACACCGCCGCATACAACGCGGCGAACTTCGGCATCCAGGGGCTCACCCAGTCGCTCGCGATGGAGGTGGCGCGCCACGGGGTCACCGTCAACGCGGTGTGCCCGGGAACCATCGAAACTTCTCGAATGGATGTTCTGGGGCGGGGTGACGGCTGGCAGCGGCAGCTCGAGCGCATCCCGATGGGCCGCGCCGCCTCCGACGAGGAGGTGGCCGGGCTGATCGCGTTCCTCTGCTCCCCGGCCGCTGCGTTCATGACCGGCCAGTCGGTCAACATCGACGGCGGCGTGGTCATGTGGTGAGGGCGCCCGTCGCGATGCGGGAGTGCCACCGCGATGTCGAGCTCGGTGCCTCCGCCGTCGAGGTGATCGGGAAGGCGCGGCAACAGCTCGGATGAGCGCGGCCCGGATCCTGATCGTCGACGACGAGCCGGACATGCTCGAGAATTGCTCGCGCATCCTGTCCCGGCAGGGCTACGCGTGCCTGACCGCCGAGAACGGCCGCGCCGCGCTCGCCATCCTCGAGCGGGAGCGTCCGGACCTCCTGCTGACCGATATCAAGATGCCCGAGATGGACGGCATGGCGCTGCTGCAGCGCGCCCACGAGGTGGACCCCGCCCTGCCGGTGATCATGATCACCGGGTTCGCGTCGATCGAGTCGGCGGTGGCCGCGGTCCGGGAAGGGGCGTTCGACTACCTGCCGAAGAGCTTCTCGGTGGATCAGCTTCGCGTCGCGGTCGAGCGGGCGCTCCGCCACCGAGGGCTGCAGATCGAGAACCGCAACCTCCGCCAGCAGCTGCAGCAGACCCTCGGGCTCGAGAACGTGGTGGGTCGCAGCCCGGCCATGACCCAGGTGTTCGAGCTGGTGAAGAAGGCGGCCCGGTCCGAGGCCAACATCCTGGTGCTGGGCGAGTCCGGGACCGGCAAGGAGTTGATCGCGCGCGCGATCCACGCCAACAGCCCTCGCGCGAGCGGGCCCTTCGTGCCGGTGGACTGCGCCTCGCTGCCGGAGCAGCTGCTGGAGTCGGAGCTGTTCGGTCACGAGAAGGGCGCCTTCACCGGGGCGGTGCGGACCAAGACCGGGCTCGTGGAGGCGGCCCACCGCGGGACCCTGTTCCTCGACGAGATCGGCGATCTGCCCGCCTCGCTCCAGGTCAAGCTGCTGCGTGCCCTGCAGGAGCGCCAGATTCGCCGGGTGGGCGGGACCGGCCTGGTGGACGTGGACGTACGGGTGGTCTCGGCCACCAACCGCAACCTGGCCGAGGCCATCGCCAAGGGACAGTTCCGCGAGGAGCTCTACTACCGCATCAACGTGATCGCGATCCGCCTGCCCCCGCTGCGCGAGCGGGCGGGGGACGTGCGGCTCCTCGCCCACACCTTCCTCAAGCGGTACGGCCAGGAGCGGGTGACCGGTCTGGACGAGGCGGCGGCCGAGGCGCTCGACCGCTACCCGTGGCCGGGCAACGTGCGGGAGCTCCAGAACGTGATCGAGCGGGCCTGTGCGCTGGCCGACGGGCCGAGGATCACGATGAAGGACCTGCCCGAGCACGTCCTCCACGCGGGCGCGCGCTCGGCCGCGCCGGAGCCCAGCGTGCCCGGGGCCGGGCCGTCCGCGGAGCTCGGGACCGGGACCGATCTCACGCTCAAGGCGGCCAAGGAGCAGTGGCTGCAGGTGCTCGAGGTGTCGTATCTCCGCGACCTCCTGGCCCGCCACGACGGCAACGTGTCCTCCGCGGCCAAGGCCGCCGGCATCGATCGCAAGACCTTCCACCGCCTGATCAACAAGTACGACCTGCGGGCCTGATCCGCCCCTCGGGCCGGGCCGCTCGACCGTGGCGGCCGTGACCCAGCGGGGAGGCATCGCCTCACGGGCCCCGGCCGGCTCGGTCCTCAAGTTCTCGTTTTGGCTCGCTTTCCGTCGTGGCACCTCGGTTGCAATCTTGGCGTTCGCGAGGAGGACACGATGAAAGCCAACAAGATCCTGGTTCCGCTCGATGGCTCCGAACTGGCGGAGGCCGCCATCGCCGACGCGCTTGACGCGGCGAATCGCGACTCCGCGTCCCTCATGCTGGTGCGGGCCACCGAGGCTCGCGTCCTGCCCGGGGTCGATCCGATCAACGCGCAGATCGAGGCGGTCGACGACGCGGAGGAATACCTGACCGGCGTCAAGGCCAACCTCGAGAAGCGCGGCTTCCGCAACGTCGAGACCCACGTGTGGTACGGGCCGGCGGCGCCCGCGATCATCGAGGCCGCCCGCGTCTACAAGGTCGATCTGATCGTCATGTCCACCCATGGACGCACCGGCTTCGGTCGGCTCGTCTGGGGGAGCGTGGCCGAGTCGGTCCTGCGCGGCACCACGGTGCCGATCCTGCTGCTCCGTCCGTCCGAGGCTCCGGTGGAGCTTCCTGCCGCACCCACCCAGCCCAAGGAGGTTCTCCGATGAGCCGGATCCGGCGCGTCCTGCATCCCACCGACTTCTCACGGGCCTCGACGCCTGCGTTCAAGCGCGCGGTGGAGATGGCCAAGGGCAACCACGCGGAGCTCTTGCTGGTGCACGTCATGGTGCCGGCGGTGCCCCTGATGGGTGACGGGTACGTGTCGCCGAAGGTCTACGAGGACCTGGAAGCCGCCGCCCGCTCCGCCGCGCAGAAGCAGCTCCGCAAGCTGGTGGACAAAGCCAAGCAGGCAGGCGCGCGGGTCAAGGGACTGCTGCTCGAGGGGGTGGCCCACGAGCGCATCGCCCAGGCGGCCCGATCCCGGAAGGCGGATCTCGTCGTGATCGGCACGCATGGCCGGACCGGCTTCGCCAAGCTGTTCCTCGGTAGCGTGGCGAGCCGCGTGCTCGCCGTGTCGCCCTGCCCGGTGCTCACGGTCAGGGGAAAGTAGCCGAGTGGAAGCCGCCCTCGCGTCCTACTTGGCCTCGGTATTCACGGAGCCGGTGGAAGTGCTGGGCGTGCGGCCGCTGGGCGGGCCCGACGCAGGAGGCAAGGATCCGAAGGGCTTCGGCTACGGGGTGCCCTTCGAGGTCGAGTGCGTGGTCGGCGGGACGGTGCGGAGCCTCGTGGTCGCCCGTACCCGGGTGGTCCAGGGCTTCGGGCACGACTACCCGGCGGACCGCGCGTGGCAGGCCCTCTACGGACACGTCGCCTACAACAGCTTTCCCGGTCACGTGCGGAGTCTCGACGTGGGCTTCGCACGGCCGTCGGGCGCGCTCGTCTCGGCGGGGGACGCCACCGAGTTCTTCCAGCTCGTCGAGAAGGCGGAGGGGAAGCTCTACTGGCTCGACCTCGACCGGCTGCTGACCGCGCCGCTCCGGAGCCTCGACACGGCCCGGGCCCGGGAGCTCGGCTGCTTCCTCGCCCGCGTGCACGCGGTCAAGCGGGACGAGCCCACGCTCTACGAGCGCCGCATCCGCGAGCTGGTGGGGCACGGCGAGTGTCTCATGGGCATCCTCGACAGCTACCCGCATCCCTATCCTCCGCTCCTGCCGCACGTCTGCGAGGCGCTCGAGCACGACGCGATCTCGTGGCGCTGGCGGCTGCGCGGGCGCAACCACCGGCTGGCCCAGGCGCACGGCGATTTCCATCCCTGGAACCTCCTGTTCCGCGACGGGACCGATTTCTCGGTGCTCGACCGGAGCCGGGGGGAGTGGGGCGAGCCGGCCGACGACGTGAGCGCGCTCGGCATCAACTACCTGTTCTTCGGCCTCCGGAAGGCGGCGGCGGACGGACGGCGCGGCGTGGCGGAGCCGTTCGTCTCCCTGTGCCACGCCTTCCTCGACGCCTATCTCGGGGAGACCCGGGACGAGGAGCTCTGGGACGTGATCCCGCCGTTCCTCGCGTTCCGCGCGCTGGTCATCGGCCATCCCCGCTGGTATCCCCACCTCGACCCGCGGACCCGGGCCGCGCTGCTGGGCTTCGCCCGCGCTCTGATGGCGGGTGGTCCGCTCGTGCCCGGGCGGCTGCTGGAGCTGCTCGAGAGCGGCACATGAGCTGGGCGGTCTGGATCACCGGGCCTCCCGGCAGCGGCAAGTCGGCCATCGCGCGGGCCACCACGGCCCGGCTCGAGGAGCAAGGGCAGCCGATCAAGCGGCTCGAGCTCGACGAGATCCGGAAGGCCATCACGCCCGCGCCCACCTACACGGATCGCGAGCGCGAGATCGTCTACCGCGCGCTCGGCTACATGGCGGTCACGCTGGTCGAGGCGGACACGCCGGTCCTGATCGATGCCACCGCCCACCGACGCGCGTGGCGCGACCTGGTACGCGCCGCGGTCCCGCGCTTTGCCGAGGTGCAGCTCGTCTGTCCGTTCGAGATCTGCCAGGAGCGGGAGCGCACCCGAGCGGCCGGCCACGCCCCCCGCGACATCTACCGGCAGGCCGGGCGTCCGGGGGCCACCGTGCCCGGCGTGGACGTTCCCTACGAGCCGGCCCTGGCTCCCGAGCTGCTGATCGACACGAGCCAGTTGACCGTCGACGATGCAGCCGGGCGAGTCGTCCGGCTGGTCGAAGGGCTCGCGCGGGCCGCCGGGACCGGGGCCACGCGGGAGAAGGAGGCCGGCTGGGCCATCTGGATCACCGGCCGACCCGGGAGCGGCAAGAGCACCCTCGCCCAGCGGGTAACGCAGGCCCTGCGGGAGCGGGGCACCCCCGTGCGTCTCCTCGACCTGAGCCCGGTGCAGCGGTTTCTCCTGGACGGCCGGCCGGGCGACGACGCCGAGCAGGACCTGGTCCATCGCGTGCTGGCCTACACCGCGAAGCTGCTCACCGAGGCCGGCCTGTCGGTCGTGGTGGACGCCACCGCGGGGCGCCGTGCCTGGCGCGAGGCCGCGCGTGAGCTGATCCCGTGCTTCGCCGAGGTGCAGCTGCTCTGCCCGATCGAGATCTGCCTCGAGCGGGAGCGCGCGGTGCGCTGGGGCCTGACGTTCGAGGCGCCCGCGGCCCCGGCGGCACCCCGGCCGGACATCGTGCTCGACTACGAGGAATCCGTGCGGCCCGATCTGGCGATCCGGACCGACGTGTACGATCCTCACGCCGCCGCCGAGCGGGTGCTGTTCGTGATCCAGAGGCTGGCCGGAAGCCCGGCGCGGGCCGGAACGCCATGATGCCCGACGGGACCGCGCCCCGGCGGGTGCTGGTCGTGGACGACGAGGGCGACTTCCTGGCCACCTACGAGCGGCTGCTCCGGCGCCACGGGTTCCTCGTGATCGTGGCGACGACGCGGGCCGACGGCGTGGCCGCGGTGGTGCGCGAGCGGCCCGACCTGGTCATCTCGGATCTGCGGCTGCCGGACGGCAGCGGCCTCGATGTGGTGCGGGCCGCGCGGAGCATGCCCGAGCCTCCGTCGGTCATCGTGGTGACCGGCTACCCGTCGGCGGAGACCCGTCAGGCCGCCCTCGCGGCCGGAGCGACCACGTTCCTGGCCAAGCCGTTCGCGGCGGCGGGGCTGCTGGCCGCCGTCCGCTCGAGCTTCCGCGACGGCGACAACACGGAGACCGCGACATGATCGAGCCGATCCGGGATCACTGGATCATCGTGCTGGGCGTCGTCGTCCTGTTGGGCGCGCTGGTGGTGTGGTGGAGGAACCGGCGCTGAGCCAGCCAAGGAGGATTCCATGCAGGTGAGAGAGCTGATGAGCCGGCAGGTGGTGACGATCGGCACGGGAGAGTCGTGCCTGGAGGCGGTGACGCGGATGCAGGGCGCCCGGGTGCGACATCTGCCGGTGGTGAGCCGCGAGGGACTGCTGGTGGGGATCGTGACGGACCGCGACCTGCGGCATCACCTCTTCGCGCCGCGGCTCTTCGACGCGCTCGGCTCGACCCCGGTCGACGTGCTGCTGTCCGGTACCCACGTGGCCGAGATCATGTCGACCGACGTGATCACGGTCGCGCCGGAGGAGACCGTCTCGGAGGCGGCGTGGACGATGCGCAAGCACCGGGTGGGCTCGCTCCCGGTGATGGACGGCGGCCGGGTGGTCGGGATCATCACGGAAGCCGACGTCCTTCGCCACATCGTCCGGGCCGACACGAGCCGGACGCCCGCGTGCGCGGAGGTCATTGTCTCGTTCCCGTGAGCTGGCGCGCCCGGCGCCACCGGGCGGGCCTGGCGGCCGGCCTGATCTGGCTGCTCACCGGATGCGCCACCGCCTACCGATCGGGCGAGGTCGCCCTGCAGGAAGGGCGCTACGAGGAGGCCAGCGCGAGGTTCACCGAGGCCCTCGCCGCGCATCCGGACCGGCCCGAGGCCCTGTTCGGCCTCGGGCTGGCCCGGTACCGCCAGGGCTCGTTCGACGCCGCGGTCGCTTCGCTCGGGCGCGCGGTGCTCGTCGCTCCGGATCGCGCCGATACGCGACTGTACCTTGCCCTCGGCTACCTGGCTCTCGGAAGCCAGGATCTGGCGGCGGGACAGCTCGGGGCGCTGCTGGAGCTCGACATGCATCCGCGGATCGCCGCGCAGGCGGGTCGGGCGCTGGGACTCCTGCGGGGTGCCGCGCTTTCGGCGGAGATTCGCGACTTCGTGCGCGAGAGCCTCGACGACGAGGCCCGGTGGTACCAGGACGTCCAGGAAGCCCGGCTCGCGCCGCACCTCTACTTCGGACCCGCGTGGTTCGTTCGCGATCCCGCCGGCTGGAGTCCTCTCGGATGGTATCCTTACGGCTTTCCCGGTCCCTAGCGTCGTCCGGAAGCCGGGTGGCGGCCCGGCGCGGGCGCCCGCCGGCGGATGAGAAGCAGGTCGGTCACGCCGCTCTCGGTCTTGCGCTCGCGCACGTCGGTGAAGCGCGCGAAGAGGTCGAGCATCCGCGAGTTGCTCGCGAGCACGTAGGCACGGAAGCGCCGGATCCCGCGGGCGTCCGCCGCCGCGAGCAGCGCCTCGAGCATGATGGTGCCGAGCCCGCGGTTCTGCCACTCGTCCTGGATCACGAAGGCGATCTCGGCGGTGTCCGGCTGGTCGGTGGGCTCGTAGCGGGCCACGCCGATCAGCGTGGGCGTCGCGGGGTCGCCGTGCTCGGCCAGCAACGCCAGCCGGGTCTGGTAGTCCACGTTGGCGAGCAGGTGGGCCCAGTCGGGAGGCAGACGTCGCATGACGCTGAAGAAGCGCTGGTAGGCGGTGTGCCGGCTCAGGCGGTCGTAGAACGTGATCAGCCGATCCTGGTCCTCGGGGCGGATCGGCCGCAGGCGGATATGCGTCCCGTCCCGCAGGACCACCTCGCGCTCGAGCTCGCTGGGGTACGCCGCCATCGGCGCCGCCATTGTAGCGGGTCCGGCCGATGAGCGATACGCCGGCGGGCGCCGAGGCCGGGCTCGACACCGCGGAGGCGCAGCGACGGCTGCGCGCGGTCGGCCCCAACCGGATCGCCGATCAGCGCGAGACCCCGTTGTGGCGGCTGGCGCTGGCGCAGTTCCGGAGCCTGGTGGTGCTCCTGCTGCTGGCCGGGGCCGCGATCGCCGCCACGCTGGGCGAGTGGGCCGAGGCGATCGCGATCCTCGCCGCGCTGCTGCTGAACGCCGCGATCGGTTTCCTCGCCGAGTGGCGCGCCCGCGTGTCGCTGGCGCGGCTGCGCGCGCTCGCGGTCCCCAACGCCACCGTCCGCCGCGACGGGCAGCTCGCGCGGGTCGCGGCCGAGGAGCTGGTGCCGGGCGACGTCGTCGTGCTCGAGGCGGGTGCCGCGGTCCCGGCCGACGCGCGCCTGCTGCGGAGCGCGGCCCTGCAGGTCGACGAGTCGGCGCTCACCGGCGAGAGCGCCGCGGTGTGGAAGGATGCCGGAGCCCGGCCGGCGCCCGACGGCCCGCTCGCGGAGCGGGCCAACGTGGTGCATCTGGGCACCGCGGTGCTCTCGGGGAGCGGGCTCGCCCTCGTCACCGCCACCGGCCCCGCGACCGAGCTGGGGCGGATCGGTCAGCTCGTGGCCTCGACCGGCCGCCGGGCCACGCCGCTCGAGCGCGAAGTGGAAGCGCTCGGGCGGCGGTTGATCGTCCTCGCGCTCGGGATCTGCGCGGTGGTGGGCCTCGCGGGCATCCTGCACGGCGAGCCGATCGGGCTCATGCTGGAGACCGCGATCAGCCTCGCGGTCGCCGCGGTGCCCGAAGGGTTGCCCGCGGTCCTCTCGCTGGCGCTCGCCGCCGGGCTCTGGCGGCTCGCCGGCCGCGGCGCGCTGGTGCGGCGGCTCGCGGCGGTGGAGACCCTCGGCTCCACGACGGTGATCTGCGCGGACAAGACCGGCACCATGACCGAGAACCAGATGACGGTGACCACGGTGGCGATGGCCGGGCGCCGCATCCAGGTGGGCGGCGGGGGCCGCTCCACCATCGGTAGCTTCATGGACGGGCACGACGTCCTCGCTCCGCTCGCGGACCCACACCTGACGCTCCTGCTGGCGGCCGGCGCCCTGTGCAACGACGCGAGCATCCGGCCCGCGCTCGACGGGCTCCATCTCCTCGGCGATCCGACCGAGGCGGCGCTGCTGGTGGCCGCCGGCAAGGCCGGGCTCGATCCGGCCGAGCTCGCGCGGGCCTGGCCTCGTCACCGGGAGATCCCCTTCGATCCCGCCCGGCGCATGATGGTGACCTTCCATCTCATGCCGGGCTCGACGGCGGCGCGGGCCGGCACGCCGGCGCTCCTGGCCAAGGGCGCCCCCGGGGCGATCCTCGATCTCGCGAACCGCGTCCACAGCGCGGACGGGCCGATCGCGCTCTCCGAGGCGACTCGCGCACGCCTGCTCGAGCAGAACCGCGCGCTGGCCGCCGAGGGCCTGCGGGTGCTCGCGCTGGCCTGGCGGCCGGTCGACACGATCGCGACCGGCGCGGCGAGCGACCTCGTCTTTCTCGGCTTCGTCGGGCTGGTCGACCCGGTCCGGCCCGGCGTCAAGGACGCCATCGCGTCCTGCCGGGAAGCCGGCATCCGTACCGTGATGCTGACCGGCGACCAGCAGCTCACCGCGGAGACGGTCGGCCGTCAGCTCGGGCTCGAGCCGGAGGCGATCCGGAGCCGGGTCAGTCCCGAGGGCAAGCTCGACCTGGTCAGGGAGCTGCAGGCGCGGGGCGACGTGGTGGCCATGACCGGCGACGGCGTCAACGACGCGCCCGCCCTGGTCCGGGCCGACATCGGCGTGGCGATGGGGCGCCACGGCACCGACGTGGCGCGCGAGTCCGCCGACCTGGTCCTGACCGACGACAACTTCGCCACGATCGTGGAGGCGGTGAAGGAGGGGCGCGTCATCCGCGCGAACCTCCGGAAGGTGATCCACTTCCTCTTCTCGTGCAACCTGTCCGAGATCCTCACGATCTTCGTGGCGATCCTGCTCGGGTACCCGAGCCCGCTCCTGCCACTCCAGATCCTGTGGGTGAACCTGGTCACCGACATCCTGCCCGCGCTGGCCCTGATCCGGGACCCGGCGGATCCGGCGATCATGGAGCGGCCGCCGCTCGACCCGGCCGAGGCGCTGATCACCTGGCGCTTCGGCGCCCGGATCCTGGGCGAGGGGGCCCTGCTGGCCGCGGGGGTGCTCGGCACCTACCTCTGGGTAGTGTGGAACGAAGGACCCGGCGCGCCGGCCGCCACCATGGCCTTCATGGGCCTGGTCCTGATTCATCCGTTCCAGGCCATGAGCTGCCGGTCCACCCGGTTGAACTGGTGGCAGCTGCCCCCCAATGCCTGGATCCCGCTCTCCCTCATCGCGCTCGTGGGGCTGCAGTGGATGGCGGTGGAGCTCGGGCCGCTCGCGTCCCTGCTCGGGACCGCGTCGCTGACCGGCGCCGATTGGCTCGTCCTCGCGTTCGGGGTCCTGTGGCCGGTGGCAGTGCTGGATGCGCTCAAGGCCTGGGGCCGCTACACCTCATTGGGTCTCCCGAGCCCCACCCCGGCGCCGCCGCGCGAGGGCTCGCCCACCACAACGCCGCGGAAAAGCTGACCGAGTTCTTTGGCACCGTGGTTGCTCCTCTTGAAGGGCGGCGCGGGCATGTCGCCGCCGACCAAGGAGCCCATATGACAGAGGAAGTCGGAGCGGTTCGGATCAGTGGCATCGAGCGCGACGCGGTCCTCCGCGCCCGCGTTGCGAAGCTCATGACGGGCGCGGTGGAGCGGATCACGGTGAGGCCGGTCCGGAGCCAGGCCGTGTTCTTCGACGACAACGGGCCGAAGGGCGGGCGGGCCATGCGCTGCGCGCTGACCGTGCGGCTGCCGTACCGGCCGAGCATCCGCGTGGAGCGGAGCGCGGTGACCCCACGGCTCGCCTTCGACGCGGCCATTGGCGTCCTCGAGCGCCAGCTCGAGCGGTACTACGAGCGGGAGCGGGAGAACAAGCGTCATCCCAAGAAGTACTTCGCGGCCAGTCGCGCGCTGGCGGGTGGAGGGACGCGTTCCCCGAAGCGGCCGCGCCGCGGGTAGGCGAGGCCACCCATGGACCTGAGCGGGCGAGTGGCCGCGCTGGGACGGATCGGACCGGCCTCCACGCCGGTGGTCACCGTCTATCTGGGCACCCGGTGGGCGGACGAGCATCAGCGGGACCGTGTCCGGATCTTTCTCAAGAACGAGCTGGCGGAGGCCCGGCGCGCCTCCCGTCCGCGGGCTGCCCAGGCGGATCTGGACTGGATCGAAGCGCAGGGCGCGGCCCTGCTCGACCAGTCCTCGCTGCCCGACGCGGGCGGCGTGGCCCTCTTCGCGTGCGAGGCGCTGGGGCTCCGCGAGATGCTGCCGAGCCGGGTGCCGTTCGAGAACGTGTTCGCGGTGGGCGAGACCCCGCTCCTGCGTCCGCTCACGGAGCTCGACGCGAGCGCGCCGACCACGCTGGTCGTGTTCATCGACACGGAGAGCGCGCGGCTCGTCACGCTCACCGCGGCCGGCGCGGGCGAGGAGGTGGCGCTCCGGTCCGACGTGCCGGGTCACCACAGCCGGGGCGGCTGGGCGCAGCTGGCGCAATCACGGTACCGCCGCCACATCCAGGATCACCGGGCGCGACATTTCGATGCGGTGGTGGAAACCCTGACCGCGCTGGTGGACGGCCACGGCGTGCGGCGGATCGTGCTCGCCGGCGAGCCGCGCAACGTGGCGCTGTTCCGGCGGGAGCTCCCCCCGCGCCTCGCCGCCTTCATCGTGGGGATCGTGGCCGGAGCGCAGCACGAGGGGATGGGGCGCATCGTCGCGCGGGCGGCCGCGTATCTTCCACACGTGGAAGGGCAGCGCGAGGCCGAGGGCGTCGACGGCGTCCTGACCGCGGCGGCCAAGCACGGCAAGGCGGCCGCCGGTCTCGACGCCACCCTGGAGGCCGTCAATCGCGGCGCGGTGCACCGCCTCTATCTCCTCAAGGGGTGGAGCGCGCCGGGCCGGCGCTGCGGTGGCTGTGGGACGCTCCAGGGCAGCTTCGCCTGGACCTGCCCGGCCTGCGGTGGAGAGGCGGAGACGCTGGAGCTGGGCGAGGCGATGGCCGATCGGGTCGTCGCCAGCGGAGGAACCGTGGAGACCATCGAGGTCCACCAGCCGCTTGCCGCGGCAGGCGGGGTCGCGGCCGAGCTTCGCTACCCGCTGTGACCCCCGCCTCGGACGGGCTCCCGGCGGATATCGCTGGGGACCCCCGCGTATCTCTCGCCCTGATGCTCGCCGAGGACGCCGGGCGTCGGGCGGTCGCCGGGCAGTGGGAGACGGCGGTCCGCTGGAAGGGGCCCGGCGACCGGGTGACCGAGATGGATCTCCGGATGCAGGCCGAGATCGTTTCGGCGATACGGAGCCGCTTTCCCGCCGACGCCATCGTGGCCGAAGAGGACGAGCCTCGCTGCACCGTGGACCGCGAGTTCGCGTGGATCGTCGACCCCCTGGACGGTACCAACAACTATGCGCTCGGTATCCCCTGCTTCGCGGTGTCGCTGGGGATCTTCCGCCGCGGCGAGCCGTACGCGGGGGTCATCCACGACCCGAATACCGGGTTCCGCTGCTGCGGACTCCGAGGACACGGGGCCTTCTCGGCCGGTCGGCGTCTCGTGCTCATGCCGCGAGCACTCGGTCCCGCCTCCAACGTGAGCGTGCGAGTCCCGCTGGAGCCCGAACGCGAGCCTCTCGTCTCGCAGTGGCTGCGCGAGTACAAGCTCCGTAGCTTCGGCTCGGTCGCGCTCCACCTGGCCTTCGCCGCGCTCGGGGCGATCGATTTGATCCTCGACCACAAGGCCGCGCTCTGGGACCTGGCCGCGGGGGCGGCGATCCTTCTCGAGGCCGGCGGCCGCATCACGTCTCCCGCGGGCGGCCCGCTCTTCCCGTTCGACGTCGTCTCCTATCGGGGCGCCCCCGTCCCCTTCCTGGCGGGCAACCCGCTCGCCCACGTCGCGGCGGCCGGATCGTACCGGGCCCTGGTCGAGCCGGTGGGGACCCGGGAGTGGTAGGCCACCGGCCATGACCCGTCGGCTGACCCATTCCGAGCTGCGCGCGATCTGCGATCCCGCCACGCTCCCGTTCCGGTCCACCGCCGAGCTGCCGCCGGTGGACGGGCTGATCGGGCAGGAGCGCGCGGCGACCGCCACCGCGTTCGGTGTCGGCATGCGTCACGCCGGCTACAACCTCTTCGTCCTCGGGCCCTCGCGGACCGGCAAGACGTCGTCGATGAAGCGCGTGCTGGCCCGGGCCGCCGAGCGCGAGGCGGTGCCGCCCGACTACTGCTACGTCCACAACTTCGCGGATCTGATCCCTACCGACCCACCGCGCTCGAAATACCGGCCGGACGGGGGCGCGGGCTCCGCGAGCAAATGCGGCGGCTCGCCGAGGAGTGCCGGACGCGGCTGCCGCGAGCCTTCGAGAGCGAGGAGTTCGAGCAGCAGAAGGCCCGCATCCTCGAGGACCTGGGCCGGCGTCAGCGGGAGGAGATGGCGAAGCTGGAGGAGGTCGCCGGCGCCCAGCGTTTCGCGGTGCTCCGCACCCCGGCCGGGATGGCCCTGGCGCCCGCGCCCAACGGCGGGCCGCTGAGCCCCGCCGAGTACGCGGCGCTGCCCGAGTCGACGAAGCAGGAGATGCAGCGCGCGGGAGCGGTCGTCGAGCAGCAGATGGAGACGTCCCTGCGGCGGGTCCGGCAGCTCGAGCGGGAGGCCCGCGATGCGCACGAGCGACTGGTCCACGAGGTGGCGGCGGCGGCGGTGCGGCCGCTGTTCCAGGAGCTCCGGGAGGAGTTCGCGGGGCTCCCCGACGTCGAGCGATACCTGGCCGAGGTGGAGCAGGACCTGGTGTCCCACGCCGAGGAGTTCCGCGCCCCCGCCGAGACGCAGCCGGCACTGCCGTTCATGCCGGCCCCCGGCCGCTTCCTCGACCGCTACGAGGTCAACGTCCTGGTCGACCGCCACGGGCTCACCGGCGCGCCGGTGGTGCTGGAGCCGAATCCGACCTACGGCAACCTGATGGGGCGCACCGAGCACCGCGTGCACTTCGGCACCCTGGTCACGGACTTCAGCCTCATCCGGGCGGGGGCGCTGCACCGCGCGAACGGGGGCTACCTGGTCCTCGACGCGCTCGACGTGCTCCGCAACCCGCTGGTCTGGGATGCGCTCAAGAAGGCGCTCAAGACACGGTCGATCCGGATCGAGGATCCCCTGGAGGAGTGGCGGCTGGCCACCAGCGCCGGGCTCGCGCCCCAGCCGATTCCGCTCTCGGTCAAGGTGGTGCTGATCGGCAGCCCGATCCTCTACTACCTGCTGTCGGCGCTCGACGAGGATTTCCACGAGCTGTTCAAGGTGAAGGTGGACTTCGACGACTCGCTGCCGCGCACGCCGGAGTTCGAGCTGCTCTACGCGCGGTTCGTCGGCAACGTGTGCCGGGACGACGGGCTGCTTCCCTTCGCCCCGGACGGGATCGCCCGGCTCATCGAGCACTGCAGCCGGCTCATCGGCGATCAACGGCGTCTCACGTCGCGGTTGGGCGACGTGCTGGACCTGGTCCGCGAGTCCTCTTTCTGGGCCGGCCAGCGCGGCCACCCGCTCGTCGGGGCCGACGACGTGGATCACTCGATCGAACAGAAGACCTATCGCGCCAACCTCCTGGAGGAGCGCACGCGCCGGATCATCACCGAGGGCACCCTGCTCATCGACACCGACGGCCGCGCGGTGGGACAGCTCAACGGCATCTCGGTGCTGGCGCTGGGCGACCACGTCTTCGGCCGTCCCTCGCGCATCACCGCGCGGACCTACGCGGGCGAGCCGGGGGTGGTCGACATCGAGCGTGAAGCCAAGCTGGGAGGGCCCATCCATTCCAAGGGCGTGATGATCCTGGCGGGCTACGTGGCGGGACGCTACGCCCGGGAGCGCCCACTGGCCCTGTCGGCCTCGATCGCCTTCGAGCAGCAGTACGAGGAGGTCGAGGGCGACAGCGCGTCCTCCGCCGAGCTGTACGCGCTGCTCTCGAGCCTCACCGAGATGCCGCTCGATCAGGCCGTCGCGGTCACCGGCTCGGTGAACCAGCGCGGGGAGATCCAGCCGATCGGTGGCGTGAACGAGAAGATCGAGGGGTTCTTCGACGTCTGCCAGCTCCGCGGCCTCACCGGCTGTCAGGGCGTGCTGATCCCGGAGGCCAACGTCCGGCATCTGATGCTCCGGCGCGACGTGGTCGAGGCGGTACGCGCGGAGCATTTCCACGTGTACGCGATCAAGACGGTGGACGAGGGCCTGGCCCTGCTGACCGGCCGGGAGGCCGGCGAGCGAGGCGCCGACGGCCGCTTCCCGGAGGGCAGCGTCAACGCGGCGGTGGAGCGCGCCCTGATCGCCAACGTCGAGCGCCTCAAGGAGATGCGCGTGGAGAAGCCCGGCTTGATCATCCCGGCAACGGCGGAGCCGGTGGAGCCCTGGTCGCCCGCGCACGCCGGCCACAAGGAGGGCTGAGACATGGGTCGCGCGCTAGAGGGCGACCTCTACCCGGCCCGGCCGGCCCTCGTGGAGGGTCACGCGCACGGGGAGCATTTGCTCGACCAGCCACGCCACCGTGCGAAGGTGCGTCGAGATCCGCGGGCAGGTGAAGGCCGACGGGGCGTCGGCCAGCGCGAGGAACGGGATGAGCTGGTCGGCCAGGTGGTCGTCCACGGTGGCGCCGGTCTCGAGGTACTCGAGGAGGGGATCCACCGCCTCGTCCGCGACCGTCTCGGCCCTGACGCCCCGCCGGCCGAGGGCGGAGAATCCGGCCGCCGCCGACTCGCCGGTGGCGGTCAGCATCGCCAGCGTTCCGGGTCCGCGCGCGGTGTGGTCCTCCACGACGGCGATGGTGGGCGACAGCCCGGCGGCGGCGAGCCGATCGAGCGCGCGCGCCCGCTGGCGCTCGGCGATCGACCGCGGCAGGCGCGACACGGCGGAGAGCCCCTCGATCGCGAGGGTCCCGGTCCGGCGCTCCCAGCGGATGCCGTGCCGGGGACGGCCGGGCGTGATCGAGACGCCCACCTCTCCCCCGCCGGCGGGGTACCAGCCCCAGCGCTCCAGCGTGACCGCGGCGCGCACCCCGAGGCGGCCCAGCGCGGGCACGAAGACCGCGGTGAGATACGACACCGGGGGACTCCAGGGGACGTGCGTGCCGCCGCGGAGCTGGAGCCGGGACGGCTGCGGGGCGAGGGCGAGCGGCAGGAGCAGCGCCTGGAGGAGGAGAGGCACGGAGCCCGCACTGCCGCGGATGGCGCCGATGTCGAAGCGGTAGGTGCCGCCGCGCAGGGTCCGCGGCGAGAACGCGACCTCGGTGGAGTCGAGCGCGTCGCCGACGACCTCGGCCTCGCTGATCGCGGCGAGGGCCCGGACCACCGTGAGGTGCTGCGGCTGCAGCCCGGGGCGTGGCCGACGTTCCCGGATGTGCCGGAGCGTCACCGGGTGGCCGAGCGCGACGGACAGCGCCAGCGCGGTGCGAAGGACCTGCCCGCCGCCCTCGCCGTGAGAGGCATCGATCGCCTGCATGGCGGTACGGTACCCGAGGCGGCGCGGGTTCGCCCATGAGCCTCGTGATCGAGGCCATCGGGGGCACCCCGGTCGCCGAGCGGCGGATCGAGGTGGTCGAGCGCAAGGGCATCGGCCACCCCGACACCATCTGCGACTCGGTGGCGGAGGCGGCCGCGGTCGCGCTCGCCCGCATGTACCGGGCCCGCGTCGGCGCCATCGCCCACTACAACGTCGACAAGGCGCTGCTGGTGGCCGGCCAGTGCGTCAAGCGCTTCGGCGGCGGCGAGGTGACGCGGCCCATCGAGCTGATCATCGGCGATCGCGCGACCGACGTCCTCGACGGCCAGCCCGTACCGGTGGAGGAGACGGTCCGTGGCGCGGTGGAAGAGTGGCTGGCTGCGCACCTGCCGGGAGTACGTCCGGGAACGGGCTTCATCACGCGGGTGGCGTTCGCGCCGGGCTCCGAGGAGCTGCGGCGGATCTACCGGGAGGGCGACGTCGAGATCGCCTCCAACGACACGTCGGGCGCCTCCGGCTACGCGCCGCTGAGCCCGACCGAGGACCTGGTGCTCGCGGTCGAGCGGTACCTCAACTCGGCCGGATTCAAGGCGACCTTCCTGGACACCGGCCAGGACGTGAAGGTGATGGGTGTCCGCGAGGACGACCGGCTGGCCCTGACGGTCGCCATGCCGCTCGCCTGTCTCCTGACCCGATCCGAGGCCGCGTACTTCGCGCGGAAGGAGGAGATCCTCCACGCCCTCGCGGGCCGCTTCGGCTCGACCCCGTTCCAGATCGACTGGCGCCTCAACTGCCTCGACCGGCGCGGGCAGGGGACCGAGGGCGTCTACCTGACGCTGACCGGAACCTCGGCCGAGGACGCCGACTCGGGGCAGGTGGGCCGCGGGAACCGGGCGAACGGGCTCATCGCGTTCTCGCGCCCGACCGGGGGTGAAGCGACCGCGGGCAAGAACCCCGCCGCGCACGCCGGCAAGATCTACAGTGTCCTGAGCCACCGGCTGGCGCGCCTCATCCACGCCCGGTGTCCGGGCCTTCGCGATGTCTACGTGCACCTGGTCGCGCGGATCGGCGAGCCGGTGGATCGACCGTGGACGGGTGTCCAGGTCCGCCTGCCCGTGGGCGTCGCGCTTGCCGACGTGGAACGGGATGTCCGCGATGTCGTCGAGGCGGAGATGGTCCGTCTCCCCGCCTTCCGGGCCGAGCTGATCAGGGGCGAGCACCCCGTCTGCTGATCGGTGCCCGTCGGGGTGAGGCTGCCCCACCTGAGGCACCCGTGCTCCGCCGGCCGGGCCCCGCCGGGCCCTCGATTTCTTTGTTTTCAGTCGCCTAGGCGGGGGTACGTCGCTTGCAAGCACATCAGGGCGTCATGCTCAAACAGCTCGAAGAGTTCCTGGGTGCGCGGGGCGTCCGGTACGAGGTGGTGGAGCATCCGGAGGCCTTCACCTCACAGGAGGAGGCGGCCGGCGCCCACGTTTCCGGCTGGACGTGGGCCAAGGCCGTCGTGGTCAAGGATCCAGTCGGGCTCGCGCTGGCCGTCCTGCCAGCCTGCTGCATGGCCGATCTCGACCGGGTCAAGGGACTGATCGGCCGCGGCGAGGTCCGGCTGGCCACCGTGGAGGAGATGCTGGCCGGATTTCCGGGCTGCGAGCTCGGCGCGATCCCGCCGATCGGCCCGATCTGGGGCATCCCCACCGTGATGGACGAGTCGCTCACCGAGCAGCGCGACATGGTCGTCCCGGCCGGCGACCATCGAACCGCGATCCGGCTGCGCGCTGCCGTCTACGCGACCCTCGCCGAGGCGCGGCCGGGTCACTTCGCGGTTCACGAATCACAGGAATTCCCCGTCCACCCGGGAGCAGGGTCCCGGGCGGCGCGAACCAGCCCCTAGCGGGAGGAGAGACGACATGGCGAGCAAGCAGGTATTCTTCCGGTCCGAAGCGCGCGAGCGGATCCTGAAAGGCGTCACCGCCCTGGCCGACGCGGTCCGCGTCACGCTCGGGCCCAAGTCCAAGTGCGTGCTCCTGGAGAAGCGCTTCGGGACGCCGGTGGTCTGCAACGATGGCGTGACCATCGCCAAGGAGATGGAGCTCCGGGACCACGTGGAGAACATGGGGGTCCAGATGATCCGCCAGGCCGCGGAGCGCACCGGCGAGGCGGTGGGCGACGGCACCAGCACGTCGGTCATCCTGGCCCACGCCATCTTCGCCGACGGAGTGCGGAACGTGGTGGCCGGCGCCAGCGCGGTGGATCTCAAGCGGGGCCTCGACCGGGGAGCCCAGGCGGCGGTGGAGGCGCTGAAGCTGCTGTCGCGGCCGGTCAAGAGCCGGCTCGAGAAGGCGCAGATCGCCACCATCTCCGCCCACAACAACCAGGCCATCGGCGACATGGTCGCCGACGCGATGGAAAAGGTCGGCAACGAGGGCGTGATCACCGTCGAGGAGTCCAAGACGACCGAGACCCAGCTCGAGGTGGTCGAGGGCCTGCAATTCGACCGCGGCTACCTCTCGCCCTACTTCGTGACCGACCCCGAGAAGATGGAGGCGGTCTTGGAAGACGTGCTGATCCTCCTCACCGACCGGAAGATCGGCGTGATGAAGGACCTGCTCCCGATCCTCGAGCAGGTGGCCCGCACCGGCGCGGCGATCCTGATCATCGCGGAGGACGTGGAGGGCGAGGCGCTGGCCACCCTGGTCGTCAACAAGATCCGCGGCTCGCTCAAGTGCGTCGCGGTGAAGGCCCCCGGGTTCGGCGATCGGCGCAAGGAGATGCTGGAGGACATGGGCATCCTGACCGGCGGCCGCGTCATCACCGAGGAGCTCGGGATCAAGCTCGAGAGCCTCAGCATGGAGGACATGGGCCGGGCGAAGCGGGTGGTGGTGGACAAGGACACCACCACGCTCATCGGCGGGGCCGGCGACAAGGCGCGGATCGACGGACGGAAGCAGCAGATCCGGGCCCAGATCGACAAGACCACGAGCGACTACGACCGCGAGAAGCTCCAGGAGCGGCTGGCCAAGCTGGCGGGCGGGGTGGCGGTCATCCGGGTGGGCGCGCCGTCGGAGTCGGAGATGAAGAGCAAGAAGGAGGCGCTCGACGACGCGATCAGCGCCACCAAGGCCGCGGTGGCCGAGGGCATCGTGCCGGGCGGGGGCCTCGTGCTGCTGCGCGCCATCGACGCGGTCGAGCGCGAGGAGGGCAAGTGCGAGGGCGACGAGCGCACCGGGCTGCAGATCCTCCGGCGCGCGCTCGAGGCGCCGACCCGCCAGATCGCGGAGAACTCGTCGGTGGACGGCGGCGTGGTGGTCAACCAGATGCGCACCGGCAAGGGGAACATGGGCTTCGACGCCGCGCGCAAGGAGTACGTGGACCTGGTGGAGGCGGGCATCATCGATCCCACCAAGGTGGTCCGGGTCGCGCTGGAGAACGCGGTATCGGTGGCGAGCCTGCTCCTGCTCACCGAGGCCACGCTGACCGAGGTGCCCGAGAAGAAGGAGGAGCCGGCCGGCGCGCACGGCTACGAGGCCGACTGATGCTCGTCCGGGACGTGATGCAGGCGCACCCGGTGACCGCCATGGCCGAGACGCGCCTGTCCCACCTGCTGCGGGTGCTCCAGCAGCGCGGGTTCCGGCACGTCCCGATCGTGGACGGAGACCGGCTGATCGGCATCGTGTCCGACCGCGACGTCAAGCAGGCCATGGCCTCCGCGGCGCAGAGCGCCGACGGGCGGGAGCGCGATCGGCTCATCGAGGGGCTGACCGCGGGCGCGATCATGACGCGTTCCGTGATCACGATCGGGCCCATGTTCGGTGTCGAGGACGCGGCCCGGCTCATGGCCACCCGGAAGATCAGCGCGCTCCCGGTCACCGAGGGCGACCGGCTCGTCGGCATCGTGACCGAGACCGACGTGCTCCACCTGTTCGTGCGGGCGATGGGCGCGCTCGAGCCCTCGAGCCGGGTGGACGTGGTGCTGCAGGAGCCGGGGGCGAGCCTGGGCGAGGTCGTGCGGACGATCGAGGCGACCGGCACCCGGATCTCGAGCGTCATGACCCTCGAGGACTCGACCGGCCAGCGGGAAGTCGTGCTGCGCCTGGCGACCATCGATCCGCGTCCGGCCCTCCGGGCGCTGGAGGCGGGCGGCCACCGGACACGGGACGCCGGGCGGGTGACGACCGCGCCGTCGTGAGCGCGAGCAACCAGCTCCTCGGCGACCGGCTCGGCGAGGCGGCCGACCTCCTCGAGCAGCAGGGGGCGAATCCGTTCCGCGTCCGCGCCTACCGCGACGCGGCGCGGACCGTCGGCCGCCTCGCGGAGAGCCTCGACGAGATCTACGAGCGCGACGGCGTCGAGGGCCTGGAAGCGTTGCCGGGGATCGGTCCGCGCATCGCCGCCGCGATCGCCGAGCTGCTCCGCACCGGGCGCTGGAGCCAGCTCGAGCGGCTGCGCGGGAGCCTCGACGCCGAGCAGCTCTTCCAGAGCATCCCCGGAGTGGGGCCGACGCTCGCGCGGCGACTCCACGAGATCCTGCGCGTGGACACGCTGGAGGCGCTCGAGCTGGCGGCCCACGACGGACGGCTGGCCGCGGTGCCCGGTATCAGCCGTCGGCGCGCCGCCGGCCTCCGGGCTGGGCTCGCCCAGATGCTGGGGCGTGCGCGGGGCCGGCTTCGGGAGCCCATGGAGGAGCCGCGGGTCGAGACGCTGCTCGAGGTCGATCGCGAGTATCGCGACGCGGCCGCGGCCGGACGGCTACCCCGGATCGCCCCGCGCCGGTTCAACCCGACCGGGGAGGCCTGGCTGCCGATCCTCCACACCGAGCGCGACCACTGGCACTTCACGGCGCTGTTCTCCAACACCTTCCGCGCCCACGCGCTCGACCGGACGCGCGACTGGGTCGTCGTGTACTTCCACGCCGATGCGCGCCCGGAAGGCCAGCGGACGATCGTGACCGAGACGTCGGGAGCCCTCGAGGGCCGACGGGTGGTCCGCGGCCGCGAGAGCGAGTGCGAGGCGGCCTACGGCATCGCGGAGAGGAGCCACGGCACCCCGAGTCCGAGCAGGACCGCGAGGAAGAAGGCGGCGGTGGCGCCCCCGAGCGTCCAGAACGCGCCCCGGCCGATGAACCCGCTCCCGAAGTAGATCGGCGCCGGACCGGTCGCGTAGGGCGTGAGCACGCCCATGAGCCCGATCGAGTAGCACAGGAGCAAGGCGAGGGGGCGGGCCGGCATGTCGGGCATGGCGACGCCCGCGGCCAGGAATGCCGGGAGCAGGGCGGTGGCGTGCGCGGTCAGGCTCGCGAACAGGTAGTGGGCGACGAAGAACACCGTCACCAGGAGCACCAGCCGGGTCGTGACCGGCACCGGTGACAGGCCGCCGGTCACCCGCGTGGCGAACCACGAGAGAAAGCCGACCCGCTGGAGGCCATCGGCCAGCGTCACCAGCGTGGCGAACCAGACGAGCACCCGCCAGGCGTCGCGATACCCGAGGACGTCCCGCCAGGACAGGACGTCTACCAGCATCATGAGACAGAAGGCGACGAGCGCCGCGGTGGTGGGGTTGAGCCACCGGCCGGCGAAGATCCAGAGCCCGAGGGCCAGGACGGCGATCCCGCCCATGAGGATCTCGCGCCGGCTCATCGGCCCCATCCGCTCGAGCTCGCGGCGCGCCCAGACCGGGACCTCGCGGCTGATCGTCAGGCCCGGCGGGTAGACGACGTAGACGAGAATCGGCAGGGAGAGGAAGAGCACGACGCCGACCGGGAGGAAGCCCGTGAACCACTCGGGCCACCCCACGTCGATGCCCGCGGTCTCCCTCATCAGCGACACCGCGAAGAGGTTCGCCGCGTTCGCGGTCAGGAACATGGAACTGGTGACGGCGGTCGCGGCGAAGGCCGTCCACATGAGGTAGGCGCCGACCCGACGCGCGGTCGGCCCGGGCGAGGAGTCGTACAGCGCGGGGATGCTCTTGATGATCGGGTAGACCATCCCGCCGCTCCGCGCGGTGTTGGACGGGGTGAAGGGCGCCAGCACCAAGTCCGCCAGCGCGACCGCGTAGCCCAGGCCGAGAGTACGCCGGCCGAGGCTCCGTACGAGGCCCAGCGCGATCCGCCGTCCGAGGCCGGTCTTCTCGTAGCCCCGGCCGAACATGAACGCGACGAAGATGAGCCAGACCGTGCTGTGCGAGAAGCCGGACAGCGCCCAGCGAATGGCCTCGTCCGGCGTGGAGCCGACCAGGCGGAGCGCGGTGGCCACCGTGATGCCGAGCAAGCCCACCACCGGCCCGGGCAGGGGCTCGGTGATCAGGGCCGCGATGACGGTGGCCACGAGCGCGAAGTAGCGCCAAGCCGACGGGGTCAGGCCGGAGGGCGTGGGGACGAGCAGGAGGACACCGCCCAAAATCAGCGGGGCGAGCGTGCGCAGGATCCGAATGACTAGCCCCCGACTGGCATGGCGCGCAGATTCTCCGCTTTCCCGGCATCGCGTTCAAGGGCCGGCGCTGGGGACCATGCGCCCCATCCGAGCCGGAGTGGGGTTGGCGGACCCCACCGCCAGCCGGCCCGGGAGTGGGGAAAGCGCTGTTTCTCGGTCGGTTGTCCGTGGCACATCACTTGCGGGTGATGGAGACGATGGCCACGACCCTGCCCGGCCCCAAGCGTCGTCTTCCCCGGTGGCTCGCCGGGGGGGCGATCGCGCTCGTGCTCGCGCTGGTCGCGAGCCTCCTCGCGCCGCGGCTCGTCTCGTGGCTCCGCCCGCCCGCGGACACGGGCCTGGTCCTCGCGAGCGGTCGCATCGAGGGCCGGATCACGACCCTCACCCCGAAGACGTCGGCGTGGGTCGTGACCCTGCACGCGGACGAGGGGCAGGCCGTGCGCCAGGGACAGCTCCTGGCGACGCTGGACGATCAGGCCCAGCGCGAGCGCGTGCGGGCGGTCGAGGAGCAGGTCAAGGGACTCGGCCAGCGGCTGGTCGCGGCGAACAGCCAATTGGGTATGACCGAGCGGCAGGTGACCCTCCAGATCGAGCAGACGACGGCGGCGCAGCGCGAGGCGGAAGCCCGGCTGCGACGGGCCCGCGCCAGTCTCCTGCAGGCCGAGCGGGACGCGCAGCGGGCCGCGGTGCTGGTGGCGAAGGAGCTCATCGCCCCGCAGGAGGGCGAGCACGCCCGGCTCAAGGCCGACGTCGAGGTGCACTCGGTCAAGGAGGCGGAGGAGGCGCTCGAGAGCAGCCGGAAGCAGGTGGCCCTGGCGCGCCTCGGGCTCGAGCAGGTCGAGATCCTGCGCGCGGAGCGCGACGCGCTCGCGCGGCAGCGCGGGCAGGCCGAGGCGCAGCTCGCCGAGCAGCAGAGCCACGTGTCGGACTTCTCGGTGAAGAGTCCGATCGACGGCCGGGTGCTCACCCGCACCGTCGAGCGAGGCGAGCGGGTCGAGCCCGGCACGCCGCTCTTCACCCTCGTCGATCTCGATCGGCTCTACGTCAAGATCTACGTGCCCGAGCCGAGCATCGGCAAGGTGGCTCTCGGGCAGGAGGCGCGGGTGTACGTCGACGCTTATCCCGGCCGCGCGTTCCCCGCCCGCGTCAGCCGCGTCTCGCAGGAAGCCGAGTTCACGCCCAAGAACGTCGAGACGCGGGAAGAGCGCGTCAAGCTCGTGTTCGCGGTCGAGGTCGCGCTCACCGAGAACCCCGGCGGCGTGCTCAAGCCCGGGATGCCCGCCGACGCGACGATCCGCTGGCAGCCCGACGCGCCGTGGAGGTGACGGCTCCCGATCCACCCGGGCGCCCGGCGGGAGATCTCGCCGAGGGACCGCCGCGGATCCGGGTGGAGGCGCTGTGCCGGAGCTACCGCCGGGGTCGGATCCGCGCGGTGCGCGACGTCTCGTTCGAGGTGGGACGCGGCGAGGTGTTCGGCCTGATCGGGCCCGACGGGGCCGGGAAGACGAGCGTGCTCCAGGTGCTGGCCGGCGTGCTCCGCGCCGATTCGGGGGCGGCGCGGGTGGCGGGCGTGGACGTGCGGCGGGACCCCGAGGCGGTGAAGGCCGGCATCGGATACATGCCTCAGGGGCTCGGGCTCAATCTCTACGACTCGCTCACCGTCCGGGAGAACATCGAGTTCTTCCGCGACCTGCGCCGCGTGCCGCGGGAGCAGTACGCCGACAATCGCGAGCGCCTCCTTCGCATGACGCGCCTCGAGCGATTTCTCGAGCGCCCGGCCGCCACGCTCTCGGGCGGGATGCGGCAGAAGCTGGCCCTCATCTGCACCCTCATCCATCTCCCGGACGTGCTCCTGCTGGACGAGCCCACCACCGGCGTGGATCCGATCTCCCGCCGCGACTTCTGGTCGATCATCCACGCGCTGGTGGCGAGCCGCGGCGTGACCGTGCTCATGACCACCGCGTACATGGACGAGGCCGAGCGGTGTCACCGGGTGAGCCTCATGCACGACGGCGTGGTCATCGCGGCCGGGAGCCCGGACGAGCTGACCGCGGGGCTCGTCGGGCAGGTCTGGAGCGTGCGCAGCGACCATCCCGACGACGTGGTGGCCGCGCTCCGGGCGCAGGCGCGCGTGCGGTCGATCGCGATCGCGGGCGGGGAGGTCCGCGTGCTCGCGGGCGACACGGACGGCGACCCCACCGGGACGCTCGCCGCCGCCGGTCTCACCGGGTTCACGGTCGAGCCCGTTCGTCCCGGCTTCGAGGACGTCTTCGTCGAGCGCGTCACCCGGGAGGGGTTGGGTCCGGCCGGCGCCCCGCCGGAGCTGGTCGAGGCCGCGCGGCCCCGGTCTGCGGGCGGGGCGATCGTCGCGGATCGGCTCACGTGCCGCTTCGGCGCCTTCACCGCGGTGGACGGCGTCAGTCTGACCGTCGACGACGGGGAGATCCTGGGCCTGCTCGGTCCCAACGGCGCCGGCAAGACGACGCTGATCAAGATGCTCTGCGGGCTCCAGGTCCCGGCCGACGGCAACGCCGTCGTCGCCGGCCTCGACGTGCGGCGGGCCCGCGCCGAGCTTCGCGGCCACATCGGCTACATGTCCCAGCGGTTCTCGCTGTACCGGGACCAGACGGTGCTCGAGAACCTCCGGCTGTCGGCCGGTCTGTACGGGATTCCCCGCGCCCGGCGGCGGGTCCGGATCGACGTTCTGCTGTCGAGCCTGGGTCTCGAGCGCCTCGCGGACCGCCCGCCCGCGGCGCTGCCGCTGGGCGTGCGCCAGCGGCTGGCGCTCTCCAGCGCGATCCTGCACGAGCCGCCCGTGCTGTTCCTCGACGAGCCCACCGCCGGCGTGGACCCCCTGGCCCGTCGCCAGTTCTGGGACCTCGTGCACCTCCTGGCGCACCAGCACGGCGTCGCGGTGCTGGTCTCCACCCATTACATGGACGAGGCCACCCACTGCGATCGCCTCGGCTTCATGCACGAGGGCCGGCTGGTCGGGCTGGGAACCCCGTCGGAGCTGCGCGCGCGCGCCGAGACCGCCGGGGGGCCGATGCTGTCGGTGGACGCGCGGGAGTTCGGCCGCGCGTTCACGCTGCTGCAGGCGCGTTTTCCCGACGCCATGCTCCACGGCCGCCACGTCCGCTGGCAGACCGGGCGGCCCGAGGAGGATCGCCGGGCCGCGATGGAAGCGCTCGCCGGCGCCGGTCTCGCCGCCACCGTGGAGACCCGGCCCCTGTCGATGGAGGACACGTTCGTCAGCGTGCTGCGCGCCGCGGGGCTCGGCCGTGCGTAGGCTCGGCCTCGATCGCGCGCTTGCCATCGCCCGGAAGGAGACCCGGCAGCTCCTCCGGGATCCCGCGTACCTGGGGCTCGCGGTGGTGGTGCCGCTGCTGCTCATCCTGCTCCTCGGCTACCAGCTCTCGCTCGACGTCAAGGGCCTGCTCGTCGCGGTGGTCGATCACGACCGCTCCCCGTGGAGCCGCGCCTACATCGACGGGGTCGTCCACTCCGAGTACTTCCAGCTCGTCGGCGTGCTCGACAGCGCCGAGCAGGCCCGCGAGTGGATCCGGTCCGGGCGGGCCCGGGTCGTCATCGATGTCCCGCCCGACTTCGGGCGTCGGCTGAGCGGCGACCTGCCCACCTCGGTCGGGGTGACCGTCGACGGCTCGTTCCCGACCCGCGGCCAGATCGGGGCCGGCTACGTGGAGGCGATCAGCGCGCTCTACAACCAGCAGCTCCTTCGGGAGTATCTGGCCCGCCACGGCGCGGGCGACGCCTCCCCGTGGCCGGTCCAGATGGAGCTGGCGGTCTGGTACAACCCGACGCTCGAGAGCAAGAACTTCGTGGTGCCGGGCCTGCTGGTCGTGATCCTGATGATCTTCCCTCCGTTGCTCAGCGCGCTCTTGATCGTGCGGGAGCGGGAGAGCGGCACCATCCTCAATCTCTACTGCTCGCCCGCCGGGCGGTGGGACATCCTCGTCGGCAAGGCGCTGCCCTACGTGGCGGTCTCCTTCCTCGACTTCCTCGTGATCTTCGCGGCCAGCATCTGGCTCTTTCGGGTCCGCTTCGTGGGCGCGGTGTGGATCCTGTCGACCGGCGCGCTGCTCTACTCGGTGTGCACGGTCGGTGTCGGTCTGATGATCTCCGCGTCGACCCGCAGCCAGCTCGCCGCGATGCTGGCCACGTTCCTCGGCGCGGTGGCCCCCGCCTTCACGTTCTCCGGCATCTTCACGCCGGCGGGGAGCCTGGACGCGGTGGGGCGATTCGTGAGCCGCCTCATCCCCGCGACCTACTTCATGGACGTCGTCCGCGGCAGCTACCTCAAGGGCGGCGGGCTCGCCCCGTACGCGCCGAGCCTGATGATCCTCGCGCTCTACTGCGGGGTCGTGTACGTGGCGGCCTGGCTCGCCCTCCGCAAGCGGCTCGGCTGATGGGCAGCCGGCTCGCGGCCATGATCCGGAAGGAGTGGAGCCAGCTCTTCCGGGACGTGCCCATCTTGCTGTTCGTGGTCTGGGCCTTCACCGGCGCGGTCTACACCGGCGGACATGGCATCGGCTCCGAGCTCCGCAACTACCGCACGCTCGTGCTCGACCTCTCCCGCGGCCCGGCGAGCCGCGAGCTGCTCTCCCGATTCCGCGCCCCCTACTTCAAGATCGTCGGCTACGCGGGGAGCGACGCGGAAGTGGTGCGCTGGCTCGACTCCGGGCGGGCCAGCCTCGCGGTCGTCATTCCCGCCGACTTCGAGCGCCGCTTGCAGCGAGGGAGCGCCCGGTTCCAGGTGATCTCCGACGGCAGCCAGTCCATGTCGGCCACGATCGCGGGCGCCCACATCGCGAGCATCGCCGGCCGCTACGGCGTGGAGCTGCTGGAGGCGCGGCTGGGCGCCGCGGGCCGGGCGGGCCTGCCCCAGGTGGACGCCCGGGTGCGCGTCGAGTACAACCCGAACCTGGTCGAGACCTGGTTCTCGGGTCTACTCGAGGTGCTGAACCAGGTGACCATGATCGCCATGCTGCTGGCCGCGGCGGCCATGGTGCGCGAGCGCGAGCACGGCACGCTCGAGCACCTCCTGGTGAGCCCGCTGCGGCCGTGGGAGCTGTTCGCGGCCAAGGTGGTCCCGGTGGTGGCCCTGGTGCCGCTCGCCGCGCTCGGCTCGGTGTTCGGCATCGTGCACGGTGTCTTCGGGACGCCCATCCGCGGGAGCGTCGCGCTCTTCTACGCCGTCTCCGTTGTGTACGTGTTCGCGATGGCGAGCCTGGGCCTCGCGATCGCCATGGTGGCCCGGAACCTCGGCCAGGCGATGCTCCTCCTGCTCCTGATCCTGTACCCGATGATGCTCCTGTCGGGCGCCTTCACCCCGCCCGAGGCCATGGGGCCGCTCATGCGGTACGCGGGGCTGTTCTCGCCGGTGCGGCACTACGTGGACTTCGGCTACCAGGTCCTGTTCAAGGGAAACGGCCTCGCGTACGTCTGGCCGGACGTGCTCGGCATCCTCGCCCTCGGCGTGATTCTCTTCGGCATCTCGGTCCGCCGCTTCGCTCGGCTGGCGCGCTGAGGGCGGCCGGAGTGGGACGCCGCTGCCCCGGCCTGGGGCGGCGTCTCCGCGCCGCGCGGCCGGCCGGCGGCCGAGCCCAGCCGCAAGGCTCTGATTCGGTGCGAGTTCCCGCGGCGGCCCCGTTGGCACTTCGGTTGCTCTATCTCACGAAGGCACAGATCCGCCGTGAAGGGAGACGAGGCCGGCCGTGACCTGGGAGCCGATCAGGAAGTCGGGAGAGTCGGGGCCGATCTCGCCGAATCTTCGGAACTACGAGGCGGCGCGAGCCGCCTTCTCGTGGGAGACGGCCCGCACCGAGCTCGACGGGCTTCCCGCGGGTGGAGGACTGAACATCGCCCACGAGGCGGTGGACCGGCACCTCGCGCACGGCCGCGGCGAGCACCTGGCGCTGCGGTGGCTCGGCAAGCGCGGCGAGATCGTGGACTACACCTACGCGCGGCTCGCGGAGCTGACCGGCCGCTTCGCCAACGTCCTGCGATCGCTCGGGGTCGGTCCGGGCGACCGCGTCTACTCCCTGGCCGGACGCATCCCGGAGCTGTACGTCGCGGCGCTCGGCACGCTGAAGAACCGCAGCGTGTTCTGCCCGATGTTCTCGGCGTTCGGTCCCGAGCCCATCCGGGTCCGGATGACGACCGGCCAGGCACGCGTGCTGGTCACCACCGAGTCGCTCTACCGGCGCAAGGTCGCGGGCATCCGGGCCGCGCTGCCGGACCTGGAGCACGTGCTGCTGGTCGGCGACGACCACGGCCCCACGAACGTGGCGGGCACCCACGACTACCACACGCTCATGGCCCGGGCCGACGGACGCTTCGCGATCGAGTCCACCGATCCCGGGGACGTGGCGCTGCTGCACTTCACCAGCGGCACCACCGGCAAGCCGAAGGGCGCGGTGCACGTGCACGAGGCGGTCGTCGCGCACCACATCACGGGCCGCCTCGCCCTCGACTTCCACCCGGAGGACATCTTCTGGTGCACGGCGGACCCCGGCTGGGTGACCGGGACGTCCTACGGGATCATCGCGCCGCTGAGCTGCGGGATCACCAGCATCGTGGACGAGGCCGAGTTCGACGCCGCGCGCTGGTACGGCGTCCTGCAGGACCAGCGCGTGAGCGTCTGGTACACCGCGCCGACCGCCATCCGCATGATGATGAAAACCGGGGCCGATCTCGTCCGCAAGTACGATCTCGCGGCGCTGCGCTTCCTCGCGAGCGTCGGCGAGCCGCTCAACCCGGAGGCGGTGGTGTGGGGGCAGGAGGCCTTCGGTCGGCCGTTCCACGACAACTGGTGGCAGACCGAGACCGGCGGGATCATGATCGCCAACTACGCGGCGATGGACATCCGCCCGGGCTCCATGGGCCGGCCGCTGCCCGGCGTGGAGGCCGCCATCGTCCGGCCAATCGCCGACGACCGAGTGGAGGTCGTCCAGGAACCCGACGTGCAAGGCGAGCTGGCGCTCCGGCCCGGATGGCCCTCCATGTTCCGCGGCTACTGGCAGGAGCCCGCGCGCTACCGCAAGTGCTTCGTCGGTGGCTTCTACCTCACCGGCGACCTCGCGCGGAGGGACCGCGACGGCTACTTCTGGTTCGTGGGCCGCGCCGACGACGTGATCAAGAGCTCCGGGCACCTCATCGGACCGTTCGAGGTCGAGAGCGTGCTGATGGAGCACCCGGCGGTCGCGGAGGCCGGCGTGATCGGCAAGCCGGACCCGGTGGCGATGGAGGTGGTCAAGGCCTTCGTCTCGCTCAAGGACGGCTACGAGCCCACCGAGGCGCTGCGGCGCGACCTGCTCGCCTTCGCCCGCACTCGCCTCGGGGCGGTGGTGGCGCCCAAGGAGATCGAGTTCCAGCCGAGCCTCCCCAAGACGCGCAGTGGCAAGATCATGCGCCGGCTGCTCAAGGCGCGCGAGCTGGGCCTGCCGGAGGGCGACATCTCGACGCTCGAAGGCGCGGACGCGGAGCGATGAGTGTCCCGGGCGCCCTGGATCGATCGCACGCGGTGACCCTGCTCCGCCAGATGCTGCTCATCCGGCGCTTCGAGGAGAAGGCCGCCGAGCTCTACACCGTGGGCAAGATCCGCGGCTTCCTCCACCTCTACATCGGCGAGGAAGCGGTGGCGGTGGGGGCCATGCAGGCGCTCACGCCGGAGGACGGTATCGTGGCGACCTACCGGGAGCACGGCCAGGCGCTGGCGCGGGGGATCCCGGCCGGCTCGCTGATGGCCGAGATGTACGGCAAGGCCAACGGCTGCAGCCGGGGCCACGGCGGCTCCATGCACTTCTTCGACGTGACGCGGCGGTTCTACGGGGGCCACGCCATCGTCGGGGGCGGCCTGCCCGTCGCGGTGGGGCTGGCGCTGGCGGACAAGCTGCAATCCCGCGCGCGGGTGACCGCGTGCTTCTTCGGCGACGGGGCGGTGGCCGAGGGCGAGTTCCACGAGTCGCTGAACCTGGCCGCGCTGTGGAAGCTGCCGGTCCTCTTCCTCTGCGAGAACAACCTGTACGCGATGGGCACCGCGCTGGCCCGCCACCAGGCGCAGCCCGATATCCGGCGGAAGGCGGACGCCTACGGGATGCCGTCGGAGGCCGCCGACGGCATGGACGTCGTGGCGGTGGAAGCGGCCGCGCGGCGAGCCGCCGCGCACGTCCGACGCGGCGACGGCCCCTTCCTGCTGGAGCTCCGGACCTATCGATTCCGCGCCCACTCCACCGCCGATCCGGAGCTCTACCGGGGAAAGGAGGAGGTCGCGGAGTGGAAGCAGCGCGATCCGATCGGGTTGTTCATCGCGCGGCTGCGAGAGATTGGGCTCGTGAGCGACTCGGATCTGGCCGCGCTCGAGACCGCCGTCAGCGGAGAGATCGACGAGGCGGTGCGCGTGGCCGAGACCGGGCCCTGGGAGCCGGTGGAGGACCTGACCCGGGACGTCTACACGGAGACGCCATGACCACGATGAGCTACCGGGACGCGATCCGCTCGGCGATGCGCGAGGCGATGCGGACGGATCCGCGCGTGTTCCTGATGGGGGAGGACGTGGGCGGCTACGGCGGCGCCTTCAAGGTCAGCTTCGGCCTGCTCGAGGAGTTCGGTCCGGAGCGGGTGCGCGACACGCCGCTGTCCGAGAACACCTTTCTCGGGGCCGGCATCGGCGCCGCTCTCGGCGGCATGCGTCCCATCGTGGAGATCATGACCGTCAACTTCAGCCTGCTGGCCCTCGACCAGATCGTCAACAACGCGGCCACCCTGCGGCACATGTCGGGCGGGCAGCTCAGCGTGCCGCTCGTGGTGCGCATGACCACCGGCGGCGGCCGACAGCTCGCGGCCCAGCACTCGCACAGCCTCGAGGGCTGGTTCGCCCATATCCCGGGGATCAAGATCGTGGCCCCCGCGGTCGCGGCCGACGCCCGGGGGTTCGTGCTCGCGGCCCTGCGCGACCCGGACCCGGTGTTCATCTTCGAGCACGCGACCCTCTACCCGGTGGAAGGGGAGGTCGACGAGCGGGCCGGGCCCGCCGAGATCGGCCGGGCCCTGGTGCGGCGCCCCGGCGACGCGGTCAGCCTGATCACCTACGGCGGGACCCTCGGCATGACGCTCCAGGCCGCCGACCTTCTGGCCCGGGACGGCGTCGAGGCCGAGGTGGTCGACCTGCGCACCCTGCGGCCGCTCGACACCGAGACCGTTCTCGCCTCGGTGGCCAAGACCCACCGGGCGGTGATCGTGGACGAGGGATGGCGCACCGGCAGCTTCGCAGCCGAGGTGAGCGCGCGGATCATGGAGGGCGGCTTCTACAGCCTGGACGCACCGGTCGCGCGCGTGTGCAGCGCCGAGGTGCCGATGCCGTACGCCAAGCACATGGAAGACGCGGCGCTGCCGCAGGTTCCGGCCATCGTGGAGGCGGTCAGGGAGATGCTGGTCGCCCATGGCTGAGTTCCTGATGCCGATCCTGACCGCGGACATGAGCGCGGGCACGCTCGTCGAGTGGCGCAAGCAGGCGGGGGACGCGCTCAAGCGGGGCGACACCATCGCGGTGGTCGAGACCGACAAGGGACTGATTGATATCGAGGTCTTCGTGCCCGGCGTGCTCGAGAAGATCGTCGTTCAGCCGGGCGCGACGGTGCCCACCGGCACGGTCCTCGCGATCATCCGGGACGAGAGGCCGGCCGCCGCCCCGGCCCCCGCGGTGGTGCCGCCGCCCGCGCCGGCCGTCGGTCGGGCACCGGCTGCCGTCGTGCCGGCGGCGGCCCCATCCGGTCGGCTCCGGATCTCGCCGCTGGCGAGGAAGCGCGCCGCCCTACTGGGCATCGATCCCGCGAGCGTCCGCGGGACGGGCCCGGGTGGATCGGTCCGGCGTGAGGACATCGAGCAGGCGGCGGCCGCGAAGGTTGCCGCGCCCGCCGAGAAGCCCCGCGCGCCGCTCGACCGGCAGGCCCGGGCGCGGCAGGCGATCGGAGCCGCCATGGCGCGCTCCAAGCGCGAGATCCCCCACTACTACCTCGCCACGACGGTCGATATGCACCGGGTGATGACCTGGCTCGCCGAGGAGAACCTCAGGCGGCCGGTTCCGGACCGGCTCCTCTACGGCGTGCTCCTCATCAAGGCGGTGGCGCTGGCCCTGCGGGAGACGCCCGAGCTCAACTCGGTGTGGCGGGGGGGCGAGCCGGTCCGGAGCGACGCCGTCCACGTGGGGGTGGCCATATCACTCCGGGGCGGGGGGCTCGTCGCCCCGGCGCTCCACGACACCGCCGGCCAGAGTCTGGGCGACCTCATGCGGGGCTTTCGCGACCTCGTCCAGCGCGCACGGAGCGGCGGGCTGCGCAGCTCGGAGCTCTCCGACCCGACCATCACCGTGACGAGCTTGGGCGAGCAGGGCGTGGAGAGCGTCTTCGGAATCATCTTCCCGCCGCAGGTCGCGATCGTGGGCTTCGGCAAGATCGTCGAGCGCCCGTGGGCCGTGGAGGGACAGGTCGTCGTCCGTCCTCTCCTCACCGCTACGCTCGCCGCCGACCATCGGGTGAGCGACGGGCACCGGGGCGGGCTTTTCCTGGCCGCGGTGGACCGCCTGCTGCAGGAGCCGGGCCGGCTATGACCCGCGAGGAGATCCGGGCCGCGGTGCTGCGCACCCTCGGCGAGATTGCGCCCGAGGCGGACCCGGCCACGCTGGCCCCCGACGTGCCGTTCCGTGATCAGCTCGATCTCGATTCCATGGATCACCTCAACTTCGTGATCGCGCTGCACGCCGCGCTCCAGGTGGAGATTCCCGAGGCGGACTATCCCAAGCTCGCCACGCTCGATGCCTGCGTGGACTACCTGGCGACCGCAACACGATGTAACCCCAGCGGCCAGACGCACCCGCTATGAGCCGCTGGACGTGAGCCGCCCCCGGATGAACCGGCAGGCGGCCCAGCGCCCTCGGGTGCCCTGACGACCCGGTCAGACCGGCTCTGTGCGGAGGTGGTCCTCGACGGTGCGGACACCGGCAGTGAAGCGAGCCGCCGCCAGCACAGACTTGCGCTCGGCCCACGAGTGGACCGGCCCCGTCAGGGTCACGGTGCCGTTCTTGACGTCAACGCCGATCTGCCGGGCTTCGCGTTCGGCGCGCCGCTCCAGAGCTTGCTCGATCGCCTTGCGGACGTCCCCGGTCACCGGCTTCGTCGGCGTCACGGTAATCTTGTTCACGACCATCTTCACGCCCGTAAGATTGCGGACCGCGCGCTCCGCGGCCTCGCGCTGACTCAAGCGCTCGACGGGGCCCTCGAGCGTGACCCAGCCGTCCGTGACCGTGGACGTGATCTTCTCCTGAGGGACGAACACGTCCCATTCGAGCGCCCGCCGCACTGCCTGGGCGATCTCGGTGTCGCTGCGCGAGAATCCCCCCGGCACCTTCACCTTGATGTCATTCGCCACGTCGAGCACGCCGATCACCCTGCGGGCCGCCTCCTGGGCCGCGACGCGCTTTGCCCAACTCGTCACCGTGCCGGTCAGCGTGACCACGCCGCCGGCCGCCTGGACCCCGACCTCGGTCTCGTCGACGCGGGAGTCCCACTTGAGCTCCTCGAGCACGTCATGGTGGATCTGGGTATCCGTCTTCTTGATGGCCTGGGGCATGACTACTCTCCTTCTCCGCGGCTGGGTGGCGCGCGGAGCCAAATCAGGGATCGACATTCGGTGGGATCTGTTGTGTGCCTTCCTCCTTTCAGTCTGGTCGAATTGCTTACACGGAGAGGATGCATTCCGAGTGCCAGGCAGAAACGCCGACTCTTCGGCAAGTTGTAGTCCAGCCGATTTCCCCGGTGATGGGATTCCTACCCACACCTGTGGCAGGTTCGCCCCGGATGGCTATGCGGAGTCGCTCTACGACGGCGAGCGTGCCCCCGGACCGGGCATCGAGAGCTCGCGGTCCCTTCTACCGCGGTATGGGCGTGGGCTTGGGATCGAGCGCTTCGACCGTGTAGCGGTTCTGGGGATTCCAGAGCATCCAGCCGGCGGCCCCCGCATCCCGCGCCGCTCTCATTTGCGCCTGGACCTCGGCCGTCTCGAACGGACGGCGATCGAAGGCGTAGTCGCGAAAGTTCTGGATCCACGGGCGCACCTGGACCCGAGTCCCCACGGTCCGCTCGCGGGCCCTCCGGACGGTCTCGAACACGATCTCGTACGGGTGGGTCACCGGGTTCCGGTAACCCGGGATGCCGAGGTGATAGCTCGACGGATACGCCATCGGGCACAGGACGTCCACCAGCGGCGCCAGGGTCTCGATGCGCTGGCCGATGCCGGTGTCGTCGAAGTTGAACGCGGTATACCCGAACACGTCCAGGGCCAGCAAGGCGCCGGTGGGCTCGAGCGCGGCGCGGGTGCGCTCGAGGAACGCGGTGACGGTCTGCCCGCGGCTTGCCGGCGTGTTCGGTCGCCCGAAGCGCGCGGCCGCGAGGTGTCCCTCGGTGGGGAACCGCAGGTAATCGAGCTGGATCTCGTCGAATCCCTTGCGGGCCGCCTCGGTCGCGATGGCGATCGCGTAGGGCCACGCCGCTTCCTCGAAGGGGTCGAGCCACGCCAGCCGCTCCGCGTCGAGCCAGAGGGCGCCCGTCCCGGTGTCGGTGACGGCCCACGTGGGCTGGTGTCGGGTCAGCACGTTGTCCTTGAACACCACGATCCGGGCGATGAGATAGATCCCTTTTGCCTTCAACCGGGCGAGGATCTCGTCGAAGTCGCGGACGCGCACCCTGGCGGTGGCTCCGGCCTCGCGGGCGAGGGGGACCTGGCTGTCGTACGGCACGTATCCCTCGTCTCCCTTGACGTCGATCACCACCGCGTTCAGCTCCGTGCGGTCCAGCAGGTCGAAGACCCGTCCCCGGATCGTGCGGTCGCCGACGCCGTGATAGGAGAGGTACAGGCCCTTGACCGTCCGGGGCGGTGAGCCGGACTCCTGCCCACGGGCCTCCCGGGCCATCGGGAGCGCTCCGCCCAGCAGCGCGAGCCCGGCCGCGAGCAGGGCGCGGCGCGGGACCGCGGTATCCGTCGTCGGGCCCTCGTGCGGCATCGCCGGGATTGTCTCACGCGGCGCGCGACGCTTCCGGTCCGGCGTTGATGCCTCCGCGCCACACGGAGGCATCGCTGCCCCGGGCGCCTTGGACCGGGGAGCGCTCAACTCCGTGAATCGATGGCCGTCCTCGATGGCACCGCGGTTGCACGGAAACCGGGGCATGGCCACGACGACAGTCCAGATGTCCGTGCTGGATGCGATCCATGCGAGACGCTCGGTGCGCTCGTACGGTCCCGAGCCGGTCGACCGCGCCACGGTCCTCGCGCTGCTCCGGGCCGCCGTGCGGGCGCCGACCGCGGTGCACCAGGAGCCGTGGGCCTTCGTCGTCCT
>JBGQHJ010000024.1:0-42134 GCA_041497895.1 Methylomirabilia bacterium | reverse complement strand
CGCACCGTGAAGGCCAACGTGGAGTTCGGGCTCGAGGAGCTGGGGATCCGGGGGCCCGAGCGCGCGGAGCGGAGCCGCCGCTACCTCGATATGACCGGGCTCGCCGGGTTCGAGGGCAAGTACCCGCACCAGCTCTCGGGCGGCATGCGCCAGCGGGTCGGCATCGCGCGGGCGCTGGCGGTGGAGCCGGCGGTGCTGCTGCTGGACGAGCCCTTCTCGGCCCTCGACGCGCAGACCCGCACGCTGATGATGGACGAGCTGCTCGGCATCTGGGAGCGCACGCGGCAGACCATCCTCTACGTCACGCACAACATCCAGGAGGCGGTGTTCATGGCCGACCGGGTGATCGTGCTGTCGCGGCGCCCGGGCGAGGTGCTGGACGTGGTGCCGATCAAGCTCCCGCGCCCGCGGCGAGAGAGCCAGCAGGCCGACCCGGTCTTCGTGCAGACCGCGGACCGCATCTGGGGGCTGATCAAGTCGCAGGCCCAGGCCGCCCTGCTCGACGACCAGACGGTGGCGGAGCGGGAAGGCTGATGGCGGTCGAGCGCCTGGTCGTCGCCGATCGCACCGCGTTCCTGCGCCGCCCGGATTACCGGGCGGCGCGCGTGCTCGCCCTGCTCGGGCTGGTGGTCCTGTGGGAGCTGCTCACGCGCACCGGCTGGGTCTCCTCGCTCTTCCTGCCCGCGCCGTCCGGCGTGCTGGCGGAGGGGCTCGACATGGCGCGCTCGGGCCAGCTCCTCGTCCACCTGACCACCAGCCTCGAGCGCCTGGCCTGGGGCTTCGGGGTCGGGGCAGTGGCCGGCGTCGGCGTGGGCGTGGCGGTCGGCTTCTTCGCGCTGGCCGACGCGGTGGTGCAGCCGGTCATCGCCGCGACCTTCCCGATCCCCAAGATCGCCCTGCTGCCGCTGCTCATCCTCTGGCTCGGCATCGGCGAGGCCTCCAAGATCGCGGTGGTGGCGCTCGGCGTGTTCTTCCCGATGGCCATCAACACCTACGCGGGCGTGCGCCAGGCCGACCCGCTGCTGATCCGCGCGGCCGTCTCATTCGGCGCGGGGCGCTGGAGCGTCATCCGGAAGGTGGTCCTGCCCTCGGCCCTGCCGATGGTCTTCGCGGGCCTCAAGCTCGGGGCGGGCACCGCGCTGCTGCTGCTGGTGGCGGCGGAGCAGATCGCCGCCGACGCCGGCATCGGTTTCCTGATCTTGCAGTCCGGCAACCTGATGGAGACCACCCGGTTGATGGTGGGCATCGTCGTGCTCTCGCTGCTCGGGGTGGCCTCGTACTGGGCCATCGGCGCGCTCGAGCGCGCGGTGATCCGCTGGCGGCACACCTGATCGATAGGAGGACGCTGCGCATGTCACCGACCCGTTTTCGTGGACTTGCCCTGCTGGCCCTGGCGGTCGCGGCCGGCTTCGCCGCCGCGCCCGCGGTGGGCGCCCAGCCCAAGCCGGTTGCGGTGAAGGTCGGCGTGCTCAAGCTCACCTCCTCGGCGCCGATCTTCGTGGGCGTCGAGAAGGGCTTCTTCAAGGAGTTCGGCGTGGAGCCGGAGCTGGTCTACTTCCAGGCCGCCGCGCCCATCGCCACCGCGCTCGCGGCGGGCCAGCTCGACGTGGGGGCCACCGGGCTCACCGCGGCGTTCTACAACATCGTGCTGGGAGGCGAGAAGCTCTGGATCGTGGCCGACAAGGGCCGGGAGTGGCCGGGCTACCCGCTGGTGGCCATCGTGGTGCAGAAGGAGGCGTGGGACGGCGGGCTCCGCTCGATCAAGGACCTCAAGGGCAAGCGCATCGGCGTCACCCAGCTCGGCTCCACGTTCCACTACCACATCGGCAACATCCTCGAGAAGGAGGGGCTCCACCTGTCGGACGTCAAGATCGTCCCGCTCCAGGCCATGCCGGCCACCGTCGAGGCGCTCAAGGGCAAGCAGGTCGACGCGATCCTGGTGCCGCAGCCCTTCCCCGGCGCGGCCGAGGCGCAAGGCTTCGGCAAGATCCTGGCGTGGGCGGGAGACCTCTATCCCTGGCAGATCGCCACCGTCTTCTACTCGGACAAGCTCGCCACCGACCGGGCGCGCGCGGTGGCGTTCATGAAGGGCTACGTGAAGGCCTCGCGGTACTACTTCGATGCCGCGCTGGTGCAGAAGGACGGCCACGCGGCGCACGGGGCCAACTACGACGAGGTCGTCGAGATCACCGCGAAGTACACCGGGGCCCGGCCGGAGATCATCAAGCTCGGGTTCCCGTTCCAGGACCGCAACGGGCGGCTGCTGGTCCCCGACATCGAGCGGCAGATGAGCTGGTGGGCGGCCAACGGGTTCATGAAGAAGACACTGCCGCTCAAGGCCGTGGTCGACACCTCCTTCGTGGAGGAGGCGGTGCGGGGGCTCGATCGCTAGATTGGTCAGGCGGGGCGCGGGTTTGAGCGTTGCTCCTCAGGCGCCACTCCTGCTATGATCCGGGCGTCGTGAGTGCCCCCTTCAAGAAGATCCTCATCGCCAATCGCGGCGAGATCGCGGTCCGGGTCATGCGAGCCTGCCGCGAGCTGGGTATCGCCACCGTCGCGGTGTTCTCCGAGGTCGACCGGGAGTCGCTCCACGTCCTCGCGGCCGACGAGGCGGTGCCGATCGGGCCCGCGCCCGCCACCGAGAGCTACCTCGTCATCGACCGCCTGATCGCGGCCGCCCGCGCCACCGGCGCCGAGGCGGTGCACCCGGGCTACGGCTTCCTCGCCGAGAACGCGGCCTTCGCCACCGCCTGCCAGGCGGCCGGGCTCACGTTCATCGGGCCGCCGCCCGCGGCCATCCGCGCCATGGGCGACAAGATGGCGGCGCGTCGGGTGGCGATCCAGATGGGCGTGCCGGTGGTGCCGGGCACCGAGCAGCCCGTGAGCGACGACGCGGAGGCGGCGCGGGTGGCCACGCAGGTGGGCTATCCGGTCATGATCAAGGCGGCGATGGGCGGCGGCGGCAAGGGCATGCGCCTGGTGCGCGCGCCGGGCGACCTCGTCTCCGCGCTGCGGGCCGCGCGCGCCGAGGCGAGGGCCGCCTTCGGCGACGCCGCGGTCTACATCGAGCGCTACGTCGAGGAGCCGCGCCACATCGAGATCCAGGTCCTGGCCGACGCCCACGGCGGCGTGGTGCACCTGGGCGAGCGCGAGTGCTCGATCCAGCGGCGCCACCAGAAGCTGGTCGAGGAGAGCCCGTCGCCGTTCGTGACGCCGGAGATGCGCCGGCGCATGGGCGAGGCCGCCTGCCGGGTGGCCGCCGCGGTGGGCTACGTCAACGCGGGCACCGTCGAGTTCCTGGTCGACCGCGACCGGAACTTCTACTTCCTCGAGATGAACACGCGCCTGCAGGTGGAGCACCCGGTCACCGAGCTCACCACCGGGCGCGACCTGGTGAAGGACCAGCTCCGCATCGCGGCGGGCGACAAGCTCGGCTTCGACCAGGACGAAGTCGTCGCAAACGGCTGGGCCATCGAGTGCCGCATCAACGCGGAGGACCCGTTCGCCTCGTTCATCCCGTCGCCCGGGCGGGTGTCGGGGCTGCGCGCCCCGGGCGGCCCGTGGGTGCGCGACGACACCGGGGTCTACGCGGGCTGCACCATCCCGCGCTACTACGACACGCTGATGGCCAAGCTGATCGTGTGGGGGCCGGACCGCGACGCGGCCATCGCGCGCATGCGGCGCGCGCTCGCCGAGTACCAGGTGGTCGGCGTGCAGACCACCATCCCGATCCTCCAGCGTATCGTCGCGCACCCGGACTTCGTGGCCGGGCGCCTCTCCACCGCCTTCATGGAGCGCCTGCTCGCCTCGGACCGGCCGGAGGGGGCCGGCCGGCACCGGAAGGTGGCGCTGATCGCGGCCGCGCTCACCGCCTACGACCGCGCCGGCCGCCAGGCGCCGCCGGCGACGCCGCCTGCGTCGAGCAGGTGGCGCCAGGCGCTGCGGCCGGGCTGGAGGGAGCGGTGAAGTTCGAGGCCCAGCACGCCGGCGTGGTCGTCCCCATCGAGGTGACGGGCGAGGCGGGCCGGTACACCATCACGATCGAGGGCGCGACGGTCGCGGTCGACGCCCGGCAGACCGTGGAGGGCATCTGGTCCATCCTGCTCGACGGCGCCTCTCACGTGGCCGACGTGACCGAGCAGGACGCGGGCTACGCGGTGGACGTGGACGGCGAGCGCTACACGATCCGGGTCGAGGAGGAGTCGCGCTACCTCATCCGGACCCGCGGGGCGACCGGCGGCGAGCGCGGCCAGGTGCTCAAGGCGCCGATGCCGGGCAAGGTCACGGTGGTGGAGGTCACGGTCGGGCAGGCGGTGGTGCCCGGCGACGGCCTGATCGTCCTGGAGGCGATGAAGATGGAGAACGAGTTCAAGGCCCAGGTGACGGGCACGGTGAAGGAGATCCGCGCCCAGGCCGGCCAGACCGTCAACCCCGGCGACGTGCTCGTGGTGATCGAGTAGGCCATGGCCGTCGCCATCGAATTCAAGGGCGTCAACAAGTGGTTCGGTCAGCACCACGTGCTGACCGACGTCGACCTCCAGGTGGACGCGGGCGAGGTCATCGTGGTGTGCGGGCCCTCGGGCTCGGGCAAGAGCACGCTGATCCGCTGCGTGAACCGGCTGGAGCCGGTCCAGCAGGGCGAGATCTCGGTGCACGGCCAGAGCATCACCGGCGACGGGGTCGACCTGGTCAAGCTCCGCACCGAGGTGGGGATGGTCTTCCAGTCCTTCAACCTCTTCCCCCACATGACGGTGCTCCAGAACATCATGCTGGCGCCCCGGAAGGTGAAGGGGCTGGGGACCGCGGAGGCGGAGAAGATCGCCCGCACCCTGCTCGACCGGGTGCGCATCCCGGACCGCGCCGACTACTACCCCGCGAACCTCTCGGGCGGCCAGCAGCAGCGGGTCGCCATCGCCCGCGCGCTGGCCATGCAGCCGCGCATCATGCTGTTCGACGAGCCCACCTCGGCGCTCGACCCGGAGATGATCAACGAGGTGCTGGACGTCATGACCGATCTGGCCAAGGAGGGCATGACCATGATGGTGGTGACCCACGAGATGGGCTTCGCCCGTCGGGTGGCGAGCCGCGTGGTCTTCATGGACTACGGCAAGATCGTGGAGGTGCAGAAGCCGGAGGCGTTCTTCGCGGCGGCGCAGTCGGACCGCGCGAAGGAATTCCTGTCCAAGATCCTGTCCCACTGAGAACTCACCAAGGAGGATGTGCATGAGGCGATGGATGGGGTTGGTGATGGCGCTGGCGCTGCTCGCCGGGGTGACCCCGGCGCTGGCCCAGCAGAAGAGCACGCTCGACAAGATCGGCGAGACCGGGACGCTGACCATCGGCACCCGCACCGGGTCGCCGCCGTTCGGCTACGTCAACGCCAAGAACGAGTGGGTCGGCTTCTCGATCGACCTGGTCGACGAGCTGATCAAGCCCGCGCTCGAGAAGAAGCTCGGCAAGCCGATCAAGGTCGAGAAGAAGGAGAGCACCCCGCCGACCCGGATCCCGCTGCTCTCCTCGGGGGCGGTCGACCTGGTCGCCGAGACCATGACCGACACCCGGACCCGGCGCGACAGCGTGGACTTCACGCTGACCTACTTCGTGACCGGCGCCCAGTTCCTGGTGAAGAAGGGCAGCCCCATCAAGGGCATCAAGAACATCGACGGCAAGCGCATCGCGGCCCAGCAGGGCTCGACCAACGCGCGGATCATCCGCGAGAAGGCGCCCAAGGCCGTCCTGCGCGAGTTCCCGGACCAGCCCGCCGCCTTCCAGGCGCTGGTGCAGGGCCAGGTGGACGCCTACACCAACGACGGCATCCAGCTCGCCGGCCTCAAGGCCAAGTCCCCGAACCCGGCCCTGTGGGACATCGTGGGCGACTTCTACTCCTACGAGCCCTACGGCATGGCCATGCGGAAGGGGGAGTCCGACTTCCGCAACGTGGTCAACGCGGGCCTGATGGAAGGCATCGAGTCCGGCAAGTTCTTCGAGATCTACGAGAAGTGGTTCGGGCCCAAGGGCGAGCTGCCGTATCCGATGAGCCCCCAGGTGCGCAGCTTCATGCTCCTGCAGGTCGTCCCGAAGTAACGCCCTCGACACCCTCTCCCCCTTCGAGGGGGAGAGGGTAGGGTGAGGGGGAGCCTCCATGCGATACCAGTTCAACTGGTCGGTGCTCTGGACCGGGGAGTCCGGCCTGTGGCTGCTGAGCGGCCTGATCACCACGCTCGAGCTGTCGATCGTGGCCTGGTTGCTCGCGACCGCGCTGGGGGTGGTCTCGGGCGCGCTGCGCACGGTGCGGTTCTGGCCCCTGCGCGCGGCAGCCACCTTCTACGTGGAGTTCTTCCGCAACGTCCCGCTGCTGGTCTGGATGTTCTTCTGGTACTTCGCGATCCCGCCGCTCCTGCCCCGGTTCGCGCAGGACTGGCTCTTCGCGCACGGGCTCGAGTTCTGGGCCGCGGTATGCGCGCTCGGCGTGTACAGCGGGGCGCGCTTCTCCGAGGTGCTGCGCTCCGGCATCCAGTCCATCCCGCGCACCCAGCTGGAGGCCTCGGTGGCCTCCGGGCTCACCACCTTCCAGGCCTACCGCTACGTGATCCTCCCGGTGGCGCTGCGCCTCATCATCCCGCCCGGGACCAACGAGTCGCTCAACCTGCTCAAGAACTCGTCGGTGGCGCTGACCATCAGCGTGGCCGAGCTCACCTTCCAGACGCGCCAGATCGAGACCTACACCGCCAAGGCCATCGAGGCGCTCACCGCGGGCACCGTGATCTACCTGATCCTGTGCGTCTCGATCGCCATCATCATGTCGTGGGTGGAGCGGCGCACCGCCATCCCCGGCCTCATCGTGGGCGGGCGGCAGCGGCGCTAGCCATGCTCGATCTGGACGTCATCTGGCGGAACTTCCCGTTCCTGATGCTCCAGGGCTTCCTGGGCATCGGCAACTTCGTGGGCGGCACCCTGCGCCTGGCCATCCCGTCGATCGTCCTGGGCTTCGTCCTCGGCATCTTCATCGGCATCGCCCGGCTGGCCCCGCAGTGGTGGATCCGCATGCCGGCCGTGCTCTACGTGGAGTTCTTCCGGGGTGTCCCGCTGGTCATGGTGATCTTCTGGATGTGGTTCATCATGCCGATCGTGCTCCACACCGCGATCCCCGAGTTCGGGGTCGCGCTCGCCGCCTTCGTGATCTTCGAGGCCGCGTACCTCGGCGAGATCGTGCGCGCGGGCATCCAGTCGGTGCCGCGCGGCCAGGTGGAGGCGGGCACCGCGCTCGGCCTCTCCGGCGCGCAGGGCATGCGCTTCGTCATCCTGCCGCAGGCGCTCAAGAACATGATCCCGTCGCTGGTGACCCAGTTCATCGTGCTGTTCAAGGACACCTCGCTCGCCTCCATCATCGGCTTCATGGACCTGACCAAGGCCGCCCAGGTCGTCAACAACCGCGAGATCCGCCCGTTCCCGATCTACCTCTTCATCGCGGTGGTCTACTGGGTGTGCACGTACTCCATGTCCCGCTACGCGCGCTACCTGGAGAAGAGGATGGGCCCTGCCTGAGGTCGTCCTGCCCACCGGCGTCCGCCTGCACTGGCGGGAGGCCGGGCTCCACTCGAGTGCCCCCGTCGCCCCGCCGGTGGTGGTCTGGATCCACGGGGGCTCGGTCGAGGACTCGTCGGTCATGGTGCCGGACATCGAGCCGTTTTTCGACCGGGTGCGGGCGCTGTTCCCGGACACGCGCGGGCACGGCCTCTCCACGCGCTTCGAGCGGGTGACGGACTACACCTACGCGCGCAAGGGCGAGGACCTCCTGCACTGGGTCGACGCCCTCGGGATCCGCGAGGCGGTGTGGGGCGGAGCCTCGATGGGCGGCGCGCTGTCGCTCTGGATCGCGGCCCACGCGCCCGAGCGGGCGCGGGCGGTGGTGTCGATCAGCGGGCCCCCGTTCGAGCCGACCGCGGAGGACAAGGCGTGGTGGGCGCGCCACCGCCCGCTGGTCGAGGCCGGGCGCTTCGCGGAGTACTTCGACGCCAACGTGCGCCTGCGCATGGGGGAAGAGGCGCTGGCCCGGCTCAGGGCGCGCCCGGACCGCTACGCGGCGCTGACCGGGGCGCTCGGGCGCCACTCGGTGGCCTCGCTGCTGGCGCTGCTCGACGAGACCTACAGTCGCACCGAGTGGCTCGAGGAGTGCCGCCGCATCCGTTGCCCGGTGCAGGTGATCGCGGGCTCGGAGGACAGCTTCCCCACGGTGGCCATGTCCCGCCGGGTGGCCGAGGCCATCCCCGGCGCCCGCCTGCACGTGGTCGAGGGCGGCCCCCACTTCCCGAACCGCTCCCACCGCGCCGAGGTCCAGCGCGTGATCGCCGCCTTCTTCGACACCATCGCCCTCTGACGGGGTCAGGTCTTACATTCCGACATTGTCCGGATGGCTTCGTGAGTCGCCAAGCGCCAAAAATGTCGGAATGTAAGACCTGACCCCATCTGATAAAGTCCAGGACGCGATGAACGAGGAGCAGGCGCGGATCCGGAGCTATCTGGTGGCCCAGAGCGCCAAGCTCACGCCGGCCGCCATCGTCGAGAAGGTGCGGGCGGCCATGGCCGACCTGCGCGCGGCCGCGTCCGCGGTGCCTCCCGGGCGGTTCGCGGAGCGCCCCGCGCCCGAGGAGTGGAGCGGTAACGAGGTGATGGCCCACGTGGTGGCCGCCGACCAGTACTTCGGCGGGAATATCGTGGGCATATTCGACGACCAGCCGCCGATCCCGCGGTCGGGCGCGCGGGGAATCGAGGACGCGCCGGTACGCCCGGCGGAGGCCTGGTACCGCATCCTCGTGGAGCAGCGCGAGGCTCTCTTCGCGAGGGTGCTGGCCGTCGACCCGGCCATCGCCCCCGAGGCGCGGATCGATCACCCGATGTTCGGGCCGCTCTCCTGGCGGGAGACCCTGCTCTTCACCCGCCTGCACGACCTGGATCACGCGGGCCAGCTCCAGAAGATCGCGGCGGCCCTCGGCGCGAGCGCGGCTCGCCCGGCCTGATGCGCGTCTCGATCTCGCTGCGGCTCGCTCAGACCGACTGGGCGGAGGCGAGCGCCTACGTCACCGAGGCCGAGCGCCTGGGCGTGCACGACGTCTGGTCCGCGGAGGCCTGGGGCCACGACGCGGTCACTCCGCTAGCCTTCATGGCCGCGCGCACCTCGCGCATCCGCCTGGGCACCGGGATCATCCAGGCCGGCACCCGCACCCCGGCCCTGGTGGCGATGACCGCGATGAGCCTCGCCTCCATGTCCAACGGCCGCTTCGTGCTCGGGCTTGGCGTGAGCGGGCCCCAGGTCATCGAGGGCTGGCACGGCATCCGCTTCGACCGCCCGGTGCAGCGCATGCGGGAGATCGTGGAGATCGTCCGGCGCGCCATCACCGGCGAGCACCTCGCCTACAAGGGCAAGCTCTACGAGCTGCCGCTGCCCGGTGGTGAGGGAAAGGCCATCCGATCGGCGGCTCGGCCGCAGCCCGGCATTCCGATCTATCTGGCGACGCTTTCCCCGAAGAGCCTCGAGATGACGGGTGAGATCGCCGACGGCTGGCTCGGGACCTCGTTCATGCCCGAGCACGCCCAGGTGTTCACCGACCACCTGGCCACCGGGGCGGCCAGGGCCGGTCGCTCGCTCGGCCAGCTCGACCTCCAGGCCGGCGGCCTCGTGGCCTTCTCCGACGACGTGGAGCGTCTGATCCCGCCGCGCAAGCCGGGGCTCGCGTTCACGCTGGGCGCCATGGGCTCACGCCAGCACAACTTCTACAACGAGGCCTTCCGCCGGGCCGGCTACGAGGACGTTGCCGTCGAGGTGCAGCGGCTCTGGCTCGGCGGCAAGCGCGAGGAGGCCGCCGCGCGGGTGCCCGACGAGCTGGTGCTCAAGACCAACCTGCTCGGCACCGAGGCCATGATCCGCGCCCGCCTCGAGGCCTACCGCCACGCCGGGATCACCACGCTGCGGGTGGAGCCGGCGGGGGAGGGGCTCGCCGCGCGGCTCGCCACCCTGGGCCGGTTGCTGGACCTCATCCGCGCCCTGGGATAGCATGGCCCTCGGCCCCGACCGGGGCCCGACGACGACGCCCTTAAGGAGCCCGACCATGGACCTGAACTACTCGCCCGAGGAGCTGGCGTTCCGCGACGAGGTGCGGGGCTGGCTCCGCGCCAACCTGCCCGCCGACCTGCGCCAGAAGATGGAGAGCTACCAGGAGTTGTCGAAAGAGGAGCTCCTGCGCTGGCACAAGATCCTGGCCGAGAAGGGCTGGGTGGCCCCCGACTGGCCGAAGGAGTGGGGCGGGACCGACTGGAACGTGGTGCAGCGCTACATCTTCGAGGAGGAGTGTGGTTTCGCGGCCACCCCGATGATCGTGCCCTTCGGCGTGCGCATGTGCGCGCCCGTGCTCCTGCAGTTCGGCACCGAGGCCCAGAAGAAGCGCTTCCTCCCTCGCATCTACCAGGGCGAGGACTTCTGGTGCCAGGGCTACTCGGAGCCGGGCTCGGGCTCGGACCTGGCCTCGCTCAAGACGCGGGCGGTGCGTCAGGACGGCCACTACGTGGTCACGGGCCAGAAGATCTGGACGACGATGGCGCAGCACGCGGACTGGATCTTCTGCCTGGTGCGGACGGATGCCAGCGGCAAGCGTCAGGACGGCATCTCGTTCCTTCTGATCGACATGAAGAGCCCGGGCATCACGGTCCGGCCGATCGTCCTGCTGGACGGCAGCAAGGAGGTCAACGAGGTCTTCTTCGACGAGGTCAAGGTGCCGGCCGAGAACCTCGTGCACGAGGAGGGCAAGGGCTGGACGGTGGCGAAGTACCTGCTGGGCTACGAGCGCATGGGCACCGGCCGCATCGGCGCCTCCAAGCGCGAGCTGGCCAAGCTGAAGGAGCTGGCCGGCGAGCAGATGAAGGACGGCCGCCCGATCATCGAGGACCCGCGCTTCCGCGACCGGCTCACGCGGGTCGAGGTCGAGCTCATGGCGCTGGAGATCACCAACCTGCGCTTTCTCGACCAGATGCGGCGCAGCGGCCGGCCCCCGGGCGCCGACGTGTCGATGCTCAAGATCAAGGGCACCGAGATCCAGCAGGCGATCACCGAGCTGATGATGCAGGCCGCGGGCCCGCTGGCCCAGGCCTTCCGTCCGGTGGACGCGATGGACTTCGACCACTTCACCGCGCGGCTGGCGCCGCGGTACTGCAATCTGCGCAAGGCCACGATCTACGCTGGCTCCAACGAGATCCAGCGGAACATCATCGCGAAGGCTACGCTCGGGTTGTAGTGGCGCGCGCGTGGCGATGTCCGGCGGGGCCGGGGGGTGGCCCTGGGGGGTCGTCTGACCACGCCGCGTTTCTTGGCGGCGACCCGGTCAGGAGTTCCCAGCCTGGGCGGTTGGCGTTTACGTTTCCGTTGGCAGGAACGGGTCAGCCTGACCCCCCAGGGCCACCCCCCGGCCCCGCCGGCGTCGCGGTGTTGCGGCGGCATGACGAACTCTCGCGAGGAGTGACTGGATGAATTTCGATTTGAGCGAGGAGCAGCAGCTGCTGGCGGATTCGCTGAAGCGGTATCTGGCGAACGAGTACACGCTGGATGCGCGGGCGAAGATCGTGGAGTCGGCTTCGGGGTGGAGCGAGAAGGTGTGGGCCGCGTTCGCCGAGATGGGGCTGCTCGGGGTGCCGTTCGCCGAGGAACATGGTGGGTTCGGGGGCAGCGCGGTGGACGTGATGCTGGTCATGGAGGCGCTCGGCGAGGGCCTGGTGGTGGAGCCCTACTGGGTCAACGTGGGGCTCGCCGGGCGGCTGGTGGCCCGGGCCGGCTCCGAGGCCCAGCAGAAGCGCATCCTGCCCGCCCTGATCCAGGGCACGCAGCGCCTGGCCTTCGCCCACACCGAGCGCACCGCGCGGTACGACCTGGCCCACGTCGGCACCCGGGCCAAGCGGGCCGGGGCAGGCTACACGCTCGACGGGGAGAAGCGCGCGGTGCTCCACGGAGGCGCCGCCGACACCCTGATCGTCTCGGCGCGCACCAGCGGCGGCGACGCCGACGCCACCGGCATCAACCTATTCCTGGTCGACCGGAGCGCTCCCGGCGTCACCCTCAAGGAGTACCGCACCATCGACGAGCTGCGGGCCGCCGACGTGTGGCTGTCCGGGGTATCGGTGCCGGCCGAGGCACGGCTGGGTGACGAGGGCCGGGCGCTGCCGCTGATCGAGGACGCCGCCGACTACGCCACCGCGCTGCTCTGCGCGGAGGCGGTGGGGGCGATCCGCTTCGCCAACGAGGCCACGCTCGAGTACATCAAGACGCGGCGGCAGTTCGGGGTGCCCATCGGCAGCTTCCAGGCCCTGCAGCATCGCATGGTCGACATGGTCATCAGCTACGAGCAGGCGCGCTCCATGGCCTGCCTGGCGTGCGTGAAGGTCGACACCGCGCCTCCGGCCGAGCGGCGCCGCGCGGTCTCCGCGGCCAAGATCAAGGTGGCGGACGCCTGCCGGCACGTGAGCCAGGAGGCGGTGCAGCTCCACGGGGGCATGGGCATGACCGAGGAGCTGAAGGTGAGCCACACCTTCCGGCGGCTCACCATGATCGGCCAGACCTTCGGGGACGCCGAGCACCACCTGGAGCGGTACGCCGCCGCCGACAGCTCCGCCTGACCGCGAAAAGGTTGACTCGCTTGCGGCTTCTGCCCCTATAGTCATTTCGTATGGACGGGCAGGAACCTGCGGACCGGCCGTCATTCTTCCGCAAGCCTGCTTCTCCCGGCGCGACCGGTGCGCCGCCGCCCCGGCGGCCGCCGCCACCGGCGGCCCCGCCGCCGGGCTCTCCGGTCCCGCCTCCGCCGCCGGTCTACGTGGCGCCGCCGTCCGCTCCCGGATGGGAGCCGCCCCCGGTCTCGAGCGTCCGGCATCCGACCTTCCACGGCAACGGCGGCACTCTCTTCGGCATCCACGTCGTCAACGTCCTGCTGACGCTGATCACCCTCGGCATCTACTACTTCTGGGCCAAGACGCGCATCCGCGCGTATCTCTCCGGGCAGACCGAGATCGAGGGCGATCGCTTCGCCTATCACGGGACGGCTCGCGAGCTGCTGCTGGGCACGATCAAGGCGGTGCTCGTCTTCGGGGTGCCGATCCTGCTCCTGCAGTTCGTCCGCGACGTCCTGGACGCGCCGGTGCTCCTGCGCCGCGTGGCCGCGCTCGTGGTGGCGGTGCTGGCCTACGCCTTCTTCCCGATCGCGATGGTGGGCGCGCGGCGCTACCGCCTGAGCCGGACGTCCTGGCGCGGCATCCGCTTCTCCTTCCGGGGGCGGGTGGCAGACCTGTTGAAGATCTTCATCCTGGGCAGCTTCCTGACCGGCCTCACGCTCGGGCTCTACTACCCGTTCTTCCTCGTCTCGCGCCAGGCGTTCCTGGTCTCGCACTCCTACTTCGGGGGCGAGCGGTTCGATTTCACCGGTCGCGGCCGTGACCTCTTCGGACGCTTCCTCCTGGCGCTCCTGCTCACGGTGCCCACGCTCGGCCTGTGCTGGGTCTGGTACGTCGCGTTCAAGCGCCGCTACTTCTGGGACCACACCATCTTCGGCTCCGGCCGCTTCTCCTGCAGCGTGACCGGCGGAGCCCTGCTGGGGCTCTGGGTGGTCAACGCGCTGATCCTCGTCGGTACGCTGGGGATCGCCTGGCCCTGGGTGCGGGTGCGCAACATCCACTTCGCCTTCCGCAACCTGGCCCTGGTGGGCGCGCTCGATCTCGCCCGCATCCGCCAGGAGGCACAGCAGGTCGGCAGCATGGGCGAGGGGCTCTCGGGCTTCTTCGATTCCGGCTTCGATCTCGCGTAGCCAACTCCGGCCCTGATGCGGACCGACTGGGAGGGGATCTATCTCGACGGGCAGACCGCCGCCCGTCACCCCGCGACCATCCGGCTCATGCGCGAGGCGCTCGAGATCAGCCCGGTCGGCGGCGGGACCCGGCTCTGGCCCTACCGGGAGCTGCGCCAGACCCAGGGCTTCTACGCGGGCGAAGAGGTGCGGATCGAGCGGGGCGGGGACCTGCCCGAGACCCTGCTGATCGCGGACAGCGCGTTCCTCGAGAGCCTGCACGAGGTGGCCCCCGGCCTGCGGCTGCGCTTCCACGATCCGCGCCGGCGCCGGGCGCGGGTACGCTGGACCATCGCGGCCGCGGCCGGCGTGCTCGCGGTCACCGGTGCGATCTACCTCTGGGGCATCCCGGCACTCGCCGCCCTGGCCGCGCCGCGGGTGCCGGTGGCCTGGGAGGAGAACGTGGGCCGATCGGCGATCGCCTACCTGGCGCCGATCGACCGCCGCTGCGGGGACCCACGTCTGGCCGCGACGATGGACGAGATCGTGCGCCGGCTCACCGCGCCCGCGCCGCCGTCACCCTACACGCTGCGGGTGTACGTGGTGAACCGGCCGATCGTGAACGCGCACGCGCTGCCCGGCGGCAGCGTCGTCATCTTCACGGGCCTGCTCGAGCGCACGCGTACCCCGGAGGAGCTGGCCGGCGTAGTCGCCCACGAGCTGCAGCACGTGCTGCGGCGGCACACGACCCGCGCGGTGATCCAGGACGCCTCGACCGGCCTGCTGCTGATGGCGCTGACCGGCGACGTGACCGGCCCGCTCGCGTATGGGCTGCAGACCGCGCGCACGCTCGGGGAGCTGCGCTACTCCCGGCGGGCGGAGGACGAGGCGGACATCGAGGGGATGAAGATGCTCCTGGCCGCGGGGGTCGATCCGGCCGGCATGATCGGTTTCTTCGACACGATCCGGCGGGAGGAAGGCAGCCAGCCGAAGGCGCTGAGCTACTTCTCGACCCACCCGCTCGCCGACGAGCGCATCGCCCGCCTCCGGGCCATGGCCGCCGCCTGGAAGGGCACGCTCGAGCCCCTCCTCCCCGCCGAGGACTGGCCCGCCCTCGTGAAGCGCTGCTAGGCCGCCCGGCTACCTCGGCTTCCAGGTCTTGAAGCGGTCGCGGAGGACCTTCTTGTCGAACTTGCCCACGCTGGTCTTGGGCACCGCCTCGATGAAGACGATCTCGTCCGGGAGCCACCACTTGGCCACGCGGGGTTTCAGGTACTCGTAGATCTCCTCGGTGGTGAGGCTGCCCCGGTGCTCGGGCTTGGGCACGACGCAGGCGAGCGGTCGCTCCACCCAGCGCTCGTGCGGCACCGCGATCACCGCCGCCTCCAGGACCTTCGGATGGCCCATGATCGTGGTCTCCATGTCCACGCTCGAGATCCACTCCCCGCCCGACTTGATCAGGTCCTTGGTGCGGTCGGTGATCTGGATGTAGCCGTCCGGATCGAGCGCGGCCACGTCGCCGGTCCGGAACCAGCCGTCCGCGGTGAACTGGGCCGCGCCCTCGGGGTTGTTGTAGTACCCGCTGGTCACCCAGGGCCCGCGCACCTGGATCTCGCCCGCGCTACGCCCGTCCCACGGCAGCACGTTCCCGGCGTCGTCGACGATCCTCATGTCGACGCCGGCCACCGGCGCCCCCTGCTTGGCGCGCACCGCGTAGCGCTCGTCCTCGGTGAGCGCGTCCATGTAGGAGCGCGGCCGGCAGACGCTGCCGAGCGGGGTCATCTCGGTCATGCCCCACGCGTGGAGCATGTAGGCCCCGTACTTCTTGTCGAACAGCTCGATGAGGGTCCGCGGGGCGGCCGACCCGCCGATCGGGATGCAGCGGATCGACGAGATGTCCCACTGCGGCTCCTTCTCGAGGATGGCCTGGATCGCGATCCACACCGTCGGGACCGCGCCCACCAGGGTGACCTTCTCGTGGTGGACGATCTCGATGATGTCCCGCGGCTGCGGGTTCGGCCCCCCGAAGATCTGGGTCGCCCCGTTCATGACCCCCGCGAACGGCACGCACCAGGCGTTGGCGTGGAACATCGGCACGATGTGCAGGATCACGTCGCGCTCGCAGATGCCGAGCACGTCCACCGTGGAGGAGGCGAAGCAGTGGAGATAGATCGCGCGGTGGGTGTAGACGACGCCCTTGGGGTGCCCGGTGGTGCCGGAGGTGTAGCAGATGCCGGCCGCGTCGGTCTCCTCGATGCGCGGCCACTCGGTGACCGGGGCGGTGCTCATCACGAGCTGCTCGTAGTCGAGCGCGCCCGGGGGCAGCGTCGCGTCCGGCGTGTCCTTCATGACGATGATGTGCTTGACGGTGGTGAGGTCCTTCCGGATCGGCTCGAGGATGGGCCAGAGGCTCGCGTCGACGATCAGCACCTCGTCGCCCGCGTGGTTGACGATGTAGGTGATGTCCTGCGCGGAGAGCCGGATGTTCACGGTGTGGAGCACCATGCCCATCAGCGGCGCGGCGAAGTACACCTCCATGTGGCGGTGCGAGTTCCAGGCGAAGGTGCCGACCCGCGCGCCCTTCTCGAGGCCGAGGCCGCGCAGCGCGCCGGCCAGGCGGCAGACCCGGTCCGCGTAGTCCGCGTACGTGTACCACTGCAGGCCCACGCCGGGGACCCGCGTCGCCATGCGCTTGCGGTGGAAGAGCCGGCGCGTGCGCTCGAAGAACTGGGTGAGGGTGAGGGGGTAGTCCATCATCAGGCCTCTCATGACGTCGTCGTCCTCCCAGGTCCTCCGAGGTGGCGCAGCGAAAGCCGGTGTGGTGGTGGCCGCGGGCCAGCCCACCACGCCCCCCATCATACGAGGAGTGGCGCCGGATCGTCACGCGCAGTGCGTCCGGGGGTCGCCTTGGCTCGCGCCCCGGACCACGCAATCGGCGTCGCGGACGGCCCGCTCGCGCCGGTCGTCCGGGGCGGCAGGGGTAGGGCCGGTAGGCCGAGGCCGTCCACTCCCGCGGGTTGCCGAGCAGGTCCGGCGCCCCGGTGGGCCCGGCGTCGGCCGGGCGGAGGTCGCCGGGCTCGAGCCAAGAGACGTCCACCGCGGGGTGCGAGTGGTCACCTTGTTGCGGTCGAGCCAGAAGTCACGCGCTCACGCGCCCTACATAGCGTCCCGCAATCTTTACCGCCATGGCCGATTCGGGTATGGTGAGGGCGCGATGAACTCCCGCTGGAGCGACGCCGACGCGCAGGGCAAGAGCGATCTCGATCTCCTCGTCTACGCCTCGCGCCTGATCGGGGCCGAGACCACCCTGGTCGTCTGGGGCGGGGGCAACACGTCCATCAAGCAGGACGAGCGCGACCACCGCGGCCGGCCCACCCGCGTGCTGCGGGTGAAGGGCAGCGGGTCCGACCTCAAGAGCATCCAGAAGAAGGACTTCCCGGGCGTGCGGATGGACGACGTGCTGGCGCTGCTCGACCGCCAGGACATGGGCGACCAGGAGATGGTGGACTATCTCGCCCACGCGCTGCAGGAGCCCGCGAGCCCGCGCCCGTCCATCGAGACGCTGCTGCACGGCTTCCTGCCCGCGCCGGCGGTGATCCACACCCACGCCGACGCGGTCGTCTCGCTCACCAACAACGACCGGAGCCGCGACGTGCTCCGGGAGGTGTACGGCGACGAGGTCATCGCGCTGTCCTACCGCCGGCCCGGGTTCCTGATCTCCCGCGAGGTGGCGGGGGTGTTCGCGGCGCACCCGAAGGCGCGCGCGATCCTGCTCGAGAAGCACGGGACGATCTGCTGGGGCGGCTCGGTGAAGGAGGCCTACGAGGCCACGATCGAGCTGATCAGGCGGGCCGAGGAGGCGATCGCCCACCGCGCGAAGGGGCGCGTGCGGTTCGGGGGCGTGGCGCTGACGAGCCCGTCCGCGGAGACCCGGCGGCGGATCGCCCTCGCGGTGGCGCCGCATCTGCGCGGGCTGGTCGGCAAGAGCCGGCGGCAGGTGCTCTTCTTCGACGACGCGCCGGACGTGCTCGAGTTCGCGGCCTCGCGCGAGGCCGACGCCCTCTGCCGGATCGGCCCCGCGACCCCGGACCACACGATCTTCACCAAGCGGCTGCCGTGCTTCGCGCCGGTCGCCGACCCGTCGGATCCCGAGGCGGTCCGGGCCGGTGTCGCCGCGGCGGTCGAGCGCTTCGTGACCGACTACACCGCGTACTTCGAGGCCCACAACACGGGAGGGGCCAAGCTCACCGATCCGTTCCCGCGCGTGGTCGTCGTGGGCGGGCTCGGGCTCTTCGCCACCGGCAAGGACCGGCGTACCGCCGGGATCGTGGACGACATCTACCACCACACGATCTCGGTGCTGGGCGCCGCCACCGCGTTCGGCGGCTACGTCTCGCTCTCGGCGCGCGACGCCTTCGACGTGGAGTACTGGCCCCTCGAGCTCTACAAGCTCTCGCTGGCCCCGCCCGAGAAGGAGCTGGCCCGGCGCGTCGCGCTCGTCACCGGCGGCGCGAGCGGCATCGGGCGCGCCACGGCCCAGCGGCTGGCCGCCGAGGGCGCCCACGTGGTGGTGGGCGATCTCGACGCGGCGGGGGCGCGCAAGGCGGCCGAGGAGATCGCGGGCGCCCACGGGGCGGGGCGGGCGGTCGGCCTCGGCATGGACGTCACGAGCGAGACCTCGGTGCGGGCCGCCTTCGAGGAGGCGGTGCTGGCGTACGGCGGCGTCGACATCGTGGTGTCCAACGCGGGCACCGCGCACTCCGCGCCGGTGGACCGGATGGAGCTCGCGGACTGGGAGCGCTCGTTCGCGGTCAACGCGACCGGCCACTTCCTGGTGGCGCGCGAGGGCATGCGGGTGCTGAAGGCCCAGGGCCTCGGCGGCGCCTTCGTCTTCGTCGCGACCAAGAACGTGATGTCGCCCGGCAAGGACTTCTCCGCGTACTCGGCCTCGAAGGCGGCGGAGGCACAGCTCGCCAAGGTGCTCGCGCTGGAGGGCGGCCCCGACGGCATCCGCTCGAACATCGTGAACCCGGACGCGGTCTTCCGCGACTCCAAGCTCTGGTCGGAGGACGTCCGGCGCGAGCGCGCGCGGGCCCAGGGCATCACGGTGGACGAGCTCGAGGACTTCTACCGCAAGCGCAACATCCTGGCCCGGCCGATCCTGCCCGAGGACGTGGCGGAGGCGGTGCTGTTCCTGGCCTCGGACCGGTCGGCCAAGACCACCGGGTGCACGATCACGGTGGACGGGGGCGTCAAGGACGCCTTCCCGAGGTAAGCGCGATCATGGATTCGCTCGCCTCGCCTTCGGCTGCAGCTCGCCCGGCATTCGGCGCGTTCCTGTCCATGCACCCGCCGGAGGAGCAGTTCGCCCTGGCCCGACGCTGCGAGGCGCTCGGGCTCGACTCGCTGTGGACGGGCGATCACGTGTCGTTCCACAACCCGCTCTACGAGTCGCTGACGCTGCTCGCGTCCTACGCCGGCATCACCCGGCGGATCAAGCTCGGGAGCGGCGTCTACCTGCTGGCCCTCCGCCAGCCCACCGTGGTGGCCAAGATCACGTCCACCCTCGATGCGCTCTGCGGCGGCCGGTTGATCTTCGGGGTGGGGGTGGGTGGCGAGAACCCGAAGGAGTTCGAGGCCTGCGGGGTGCCTCACCGGGAGCGCGGCGCCCGCGTGACCGAGGGCATCGACGTGGTGCGGACCCTGTGGCGCGACACCCCGGCCTCCTTCGAGGGGCGCTTCACCCGGTTCGAGGGGGTGAGCATCGATCCCAAGCCGGCCCAGCGGCCCGGCCCACCCATCTGGATCGGCGGCCGCTCCGACGCGGCGCTGGCCCGGGCCGGGCGCCAGGGCGACGGCTGGGTCTCCTACGTGGTGCAGCCGGAGCGCTACGCCCAGAGCCTGGCCAAGATCCGGCGGGCGGCGGAGGAGGTGGGGCGCAGCCTGGACGGCTTCGTGGCCGCGCACCTCACCTTCGTCACGGTCGGGCGCGACTACGAGAGCGCGGAGCGCACCTGGGTGCGCATCCTGTCCAATCGCTACGCGCAGGACTTCGGCCCGCTCGCGCGCAAGTACGGCGTCATCGGCACCCCCGAGCAGTGCGGCGAGCAGATCGACCGCTTCCGGCAGGCGGGCTGCGGCTACTTCGTGATGAACCCCATCGGCGATCTCGCGGACGAGGCGGCGCAGCTCGAGACGATCGCGAGCGAGATCATCCCGCGATTCCAGCCGCGATGAAGCCGCGGGAGTGCCGGGCGAACGTGACCGCCCTGCGGGCGATCACCCCCGAGATCATCGAGATCGATCTCGCGGTGATCGAGCCCGCCGACTTCACGTTCGACGCCGGGCAGTGGATCTCGGTGCCGTTCGGGCCGAAGAACGTCCGGGCCTGGAGCATGGTCTCCTCGCCCACCCGCAAGGGCGTCTTCACCCTGTCGATCGACGTGGCCCCGGGCGGCATCGGCTCGCAGTGGGTGCGGGGCCTCCAGCCGGGCGATCCGGTCCGCTTCAAGGGGCCGACGGGCGGCTTCGTCTTCAACCGCGCCGACACGCGGCGCGCCGTCTTCGTGGCCGAGGAGATCGGGATCGTGCCGGTACGTTCGATCCTGCGCCACCTCTACGAGACCGGCTACGGGCGACCCACCGCGCTCATCTACTGGGCCCGCAACCCGGGCTGGCTCGTCTACGACGCCGACTTCCGCTCGCTCGCGCGGCGCTATCCCGGCTTCTCCTACCTGCCGGTGCTGCGCGAGCCGCCCGCGACCTGGCGTGGCGACAAGGGCGAGCCCGCGGAGGCGGTCGACCGTCTCGTGTATGGGGTCGACCGCTTGGTGGTCTACGTCTGCGGGGGCGGGGAGACCATCAACCGGGTGCGGGACGTGCTCGCGAAGAAAGGCATGGACCGCAAGAGCGTGAAGTGGGAGAAGTTCTGGTGAAGGCCCAGGTCTACCACGTGCAGATCAACGTCCGCGACGCCTCCCGCTCGCTCCCGTTCTACAAGGCCCTCCTCGGCTACCTCGAGTACCGCACCGTCTACGAGACCGACACCGTGGCCGGCTTCTCGGGGCGCGGGGCGGACATCTGGGTGCTCGCGGCCGCGCCGGTTCACGCCGGCCACGGCTTCCACCGCAAGCGGCCGGGCCTCAACCACGTGGCGTTCCGCGTGGAGCGGCGGGAGGAGGTGGAGCGCTTCCGCGACGAGTTCATGGTGCCAAATCGGCTCGCGCCGCTCTACGAGACGCCGCGCGAGTTCCCGGAGTACCGGCCCGGCTACTACGCGGTCTTCTTCGAGGACCCGGACCGGCTGAAGCTCGAGGTCGTGCACATCCCGAGCGGGCCGGGCGACTAGCGTGGCGGATCTGAACGGCGGGCACCTGGTCGCGCGCACGCTCCGGCAGGCGGGCGTGGGGCACGTGTTCACGCTGTGCGGCGGCCACATCCTGCCGATCTACGACGGCTGCATCACCGAGGGCGTGCGGGTCGTCGACATGCGCCACGAGCAGGCCTGCGCGCACGCCGCGGACGCCTACGCGCGCCTGACCCGGAACATCGGGGTGGCGCTGGTCACCGCGGGGCCGGGCGTCACCGACGCGGTGACCGGCGTCGCCAACGCCCACTCCGCCCGCAGCCCCGTGCTGCTGATCGGGGGCGCGGCGCCACTCGGGTTGCGCGGGCTCGGGTCGCTGCAGGAAGTCGAGCAAGTCGATCTCCTGCGGCCGATCACCAAGGGCTCGTGGACGGTGTCGGAGACGCGCCAGATTCCCGAAGTGCTCACCACCGCCATCCGGCACGCGCTCACCGGGCGGCCGGGGCCGGTCTTCGTCGAGATCCCGGTCGATCTGCTGATGACCACGGTCGAGGATCGGCTGGCGCCGATCCCGACCGGCTACGCGCACCGGCGGCCCACCGCGCCGGACGAGGCGTCGGTCCAGGAGCTGGCCGCGCTGCTGGCGCGCGCGGAGCGCCCGGTGATCATGGCAGGCAGCGGGGTCTACTGGGACGACGCGGCCGCGGATCTACGTGCGCTGGCCGACCGCGCCGGGGTGCCGGTGTTCACGAACGGTGCGGGCCGGGGCTGCCTTCCGCACGACCATCCGCAGGCATTCGCCCAGGCGCGCGGCTTCGCGCTGGGCCAGGCGGACGTGGTGCTGGTGCTCGGCACCCCGCTCGACTTCCGGCTGGGCTACGGTCGGGCCCCGTCCTTCGCCGAGAGCGTCCAGGTGGCCATGGTGGACTGCGATCCGGTCGAGCTGGGGCGCAACCGCCCGCTGGCGGTGGGACTCACCAGCCACATCGGGTTGACGCTGCGGGCCCTGGCCGATGCCCTGCCACGCGACCTGGCCGCGCGCTTCGAGCGCTGGCGGGGCGCGGTGCGGAAGAAGGAGGACGACGCCCAGGCGCGGCTCATGGCCGAGCGGCGGTCCGACGACGTGCCGATCAGTCACTACCGGCTCGCCCACGAGATCGCAGCGGTGGTGGACGCCGGCACCACCGTGGTCGGCGACGGCGGCGACGTGGTCGGGTGCGCGTCGAAGATCGTGGCGCTCTCCCGGGCCGGCCAGTGGCTCGACCCGGGCCCGTTCGGCTGCCTCGGGGTAGGCCCGTCGTTCGCCATCGCGGCCAAGCTGCTGCGACCCGATCAGCGGGTCCTCCTGATCGCGGGTGACGGGGCCTTCGGGCTCAACGGCATGGAGATCGAGACCGCGGTGCGCTTCAAGCTGCCGATGACCGTGGTGATCGGCAACGACGGGGGCTGGGGCCAGATCCGTAACCCGCAGCTGTCGTTCTTCGGGGCGGAGCGCTCGGTGGCGACTTCTCTGCCGTTCACGCGCTACGACCGGATGGTCGAGGCGCTCGGGGGCAAGGGGATCCACGTGACCGAGCCGGCCCAGCTCCGCCCCGCGCTCGACCGCGCCCTCGGCTCGGGCGAGGTCTACTGCATCAACGTGGTCCTGGACCCGGCCGCCTACCGCCGCACCGGCCAGGTGTCCATGGCCATATGAAGATCACCTTCCTCTGCCCGCATCTCCGCATCGCGGGCGGGGTGCGGGCGATCCTGATCCACGCCGACCGCCTCGCCCGCCGGGGCCACGAGGTGACGGTGCTGGTGCCGGTGAAGGGGACGCTGACCGCCTGGTGGCGCAACCGGCTGCACCGCGGGCCCGACTGGATGCCGGGGCTCGAGGCGCGGATCCGCTGGGTGCCGGAGTGGAGCGCGGCCGGCGTGCCCGAGGGAGACGTGGTGGTCGCCACCTCGTGGCAGTCGGTGGAGACGGCGGCGGCGGCTCCGCCGCGCTGCGGGCGGAAGTTCTACTTCATCCAGCACTACGAGAGCCTCTACCACGGCGAGCCGGAGCGGGTGGACGCCACCTACCGCGCCCCCCTGCGGAAGATCGTGATCTCGACGTGGCTGGCCGACATGATGGCCGAGCGGTTCGACACCCCGGCCGCGGTCGTGGTCACCCCGGTCGAGCCGGGCCTGTTCCACCCGGTTCCCGCCGAGGAGGACGGCAAGCTCCGGGTGCTGATGCTCTTCCACGAGTACCCGTGGAAGGGGGTGGTCGACGGCCTCGAGGCCTTCGCCCGGGTGCGGGCCCGGCATTCCGAGCTGCGACTGGTGGGCTTCGGCGTGAAACGGCCGCCGCGCAAGCTCCCGTTCTCCGAGTTCCACGAGAACCTGCCCCAGGAGCGCCTGGCGTGGCTCTACAGCCGCTGTCCGATCTATCTCTGCCCGTCTTGGGACGAGGGGCTCGGCATGCCCGCCATGGAGGCGATGGCCTGCGGGGCGGCGCTCTGCACCTACGACAACGGTGGCTGCCGCGACTACGCGATCGACGGCCGCACCGCGGTAGTGGCCCCCCGGCGGGACGTGGACGCGCTGGCGTGGGGGCTCTCGAGGCTGGTGGAGGATGCGGAGCTGCGACGGCGACTCGCCCGGGGTGGGCAGGACTTCGTGACGACTCAGTTTGACTGGGAGCGCGCTACCGCGCGGCTCGAGGCATTGCTGGCCGCGCGGTAGCGCCGGAGTGGAAGCGGACTAGGCGGAGGCGCCGACCGTCTCGACGTCGGCGTGAGCGAGGTAAGGCCGCCGGGTGCGGAGCGTGCGGTTCGTCCACCGCGCCACCACGTGCCCCAGCGTCTGCTCCTCGATCAGGCCTTCCGACTTCAGCTGCTTGAACACCTGCGTCCAGCCGGAGCTCTGCTGGCCCATGAACAGGATCTCGTCGAAGCTCTTCCGCGACGGCAGGCTCGGAGCGCTCTGCGCGTCGAAGAGGGCGTGGGCGATCTGCGAGTCCGAGGGCATGGAGCTGCTCTCGCGACGGTAGCCCGACCCGACGAGCAGTCGAAGCGTCGTGCCAGTGGTGCGCTCTGTGAGCATCATGGTCCGTTCCTCCCCTGTGGCGATTCCGGCCGGATCGGTTGCACTCATCGCCCGTGACCTCGCGGATGATGCGGGAGGCGATGAGCCCGCGCGAGCTGACCGGGATGCTCGTGCGGTCGGGACTCCAGGGCGTGCCGCTGCCGGAAGTCCCCGCGAGGCACGTGAAGTCCCACGAGACGATGGCCGCGGGGGCCGGCGCTCGGCTTGATTTCGCCGGGCCGGGCGCCGCTCGTCTTCGTGCCCTTCACGTTCCTGCCGTCCGTGTAGTCCGCCATGGCTTGTGCCGAGCCTCTCTAGGGCAAACTCGGTGCCAGTTTTCGGACGGGGGGAAAGGACTGTTGTGTCGGAGAGTTACGTGAGACGGGTCGGTCGGAGCTCCGATGTCCGGTGACGAGGAGCGCCAGACAGTGTACCCATTTCGGACGCCCCGGTCCGACCCCGCAGGTTCTGCGCCTAGCCCTGCCGACCGTTCAGCGCGGCAGCCAGTCGCGCAACGGCTTCACGGTCGCGCCCGCCTTCACCAGACCCTCGCGCACCGCGGCCACGATCTTGTCCGAGCCCGGACTATCGCCGTGAATGCAGATGGTCTCGACACGGGCGTCGATCACCTTGCCGGTGATGGTGCGCACCTTGCCCTCCATGGCCATGCGCACGGCCTGCTCGGCAGCCCGTGCCGGGTCGGTGATCAGGGCGTCCTTGCCGAGCTTGCGCGTCACCAGCTGGCCGTCGTCGGCGTAGACCCGGTCGGCGAAGCCCTCGGCTGCGATGCGCAGGCCCTTCACCTTTCGGGCCTCGACGTCGTACTTTGTCATGGCCATGGTCATCAGGATCATCTCGGGATCCAGCTCGAGCACCTGCTCCGCGGTGGCGCGGGCGAGCGGCAGGTTCTCCTCGAGCATGTGGTACTGGATGCCGTGCGGCTTCATGTGCTGCACGCGGGTCCCGGCGGCCTGGGCGAAGGCGGAGAGGGCGCCGATCTGGTAGCGGTGGTAGTCCTGGAGCTCCGCGGGGGAGACGTCCATGCGGCGCCGCCCGAAGCCCATCAGGTCCGGCAGGCCGGGATGGGCCCCCACTGCAACCCCGTGTTGGATGGCCAGCTGCACGGTGCGGCGCATCACGTGCGGGTCGCCTCCGTGGAAGCCGCAGGCGATGTTGGCCGAGGTGATGTTGGGCATGACCTCCTCGTCGTGCCCCAGGGTCCAGCGGCCGTAGCTCTCTCCCATGTCGCAGTTGATGTCGATGTAGACGGGCTGGCTCATAGCTTGGGCAAGACCTCCTTGGCGATGCGCTCGACCTGCTCGGGCTGATAGCGGTACGGGATGAGGATAATCCGATGCACGCCCGTCCGCACGTGGGCGCGCAGCTGCTCGATGCACTCCGCCACCGAGCCGTGAACGGCGTGGTCGATGGTGGACTCGCTCCAGGCCGCGGTGTCCCATTCGGTGGAGAGCCACTTCCGCATGTCCGCGGTGGTCTCCTCCCGCGATCGGCCCACGTACACTGCGAGCTGGTTGGTGGCGGTGAGCCGGGCCGGGTCGCGACCCGCCTCGCGGGCGAAGGTCTTCACCTTCTCCCAGGACTTCGTGAAGCTCTCCGGCGTGTAGAAGTAGGTGAGCCAGCCGTCGCCCACCGTGCCCGCGCGCTTGAGCACCGCGTCCACGTAGCCCCCGATCAGGATCGGCGGCCGCGGGCGCTGGGCGGTGCGCGGCACCATCACCGCCTCGCGCAGGTTGAACTCGTCGACCTTGAGGGTCACCCGCTCCTCGGTCCACAGGCGCATGAGGATGTCGAGGTTGCGCTCGAACTGGCGGCCCCGCTGCTTGAACGGCACGCCCACCGCGTCGAACTCGCGGGCGTACCAGCCCGCCGCCACGCCCAGGACGAGGCGCCCGCCCGAGATGACGTCGAGGCTGCCGAGGGCCTTGGCCGCCACCACCGGGTTCCGCAGCGGCAGTACCAGGACCCCGGTGCCGAGCTTGATCGTGCGGGTGCGCGCGGCCACCGCGCCCAGCATCGTGATGGAGTCCACGATGGGGAAGGAGGGCTCCACGCCCAGCAGCACGTGGTCCCAGGCCCAGAGCGACTCGAAGCCCAGCGCCTCGGCGCGCTCCGAGTACGCGTAGAGGCCCTGGATGTCCGGCACCTCGCCAGGGCCCACGAAGTTGCGAATCGCCAGGCCGAAGTCGGTCACGCGTGTACCCCCGTTTTGCCGTTTAGAGCTCTGTAAGCTCTTCAGCTGCGGGGGCCCCGAGATGGCCCCCGCACTCCCCCAGCGGCGGACAACCGTTTACTTCCTCAGCTCTTCAGCTGCGGGGGCCTCGAGAGGGCCCCCGCACTCCCCCAGCGGCGGACAACCGTTTGGACGTGGGCAACCGTTTTCATCCGATGAATTGGCGTTTGGGGTCGAGCATGCGCAGGATGGCGAGCTCTTCTTCGGTGGGCGGTTGCGTGGTCGTGAGGGTGGGGCTGATCAGGACCTCGAAGCCGGTGTTCTCGCGCACCTGCTCGGTCGTCGCGCCCGGGTGCAGGGCCAGGAGCTGCATGCGCCGGCTCTCCGGGTGGAAGCCGAAGAGGCCGAGCGTGGTGACGACGCGGGAGACGCCGCCGAAGAGCAGGCCGTGCTCGCGACGGGAGTCGCCGCCCTCGAGGTAGCCGGGGCTCGTCACGAAGTCCACGCGCTCGGTGAAGCGGCGCTTCTCGTGGACGGTGAGGATCATCACTTCCCGGCACAGGGAGATGATGTCGTTCGCCCCGCCGCTGCCGGGCAGCCGCACCTTGGGCCGGGCGTAGCTGCCGATGGCGCTGGTGTTCAGGTTGCCGTGCCGGTCGATCTGGGCGCCGCCGATGAACCCCACATCGAAGAAGCCGCGCTGGGCGAGCAGGAACGCGTCGGTGATCCCGGGCAGCATCTGGGCCCGGTAAGCGGCGCGCATCTCGTTGGTGGAGATCGGCAGCTCCCCCGGCTTCCACATGGGCCCGATGACGCCGCCCTCGACCATCATGGTGAGTCGCGGGGCGTGGGTGCGCTGGGCCAGCACGGAGGCCATCATGGGGGCGCCGACGCCGGTGAAGACGGTGGTGTTGTCGCGCAGCTCGCGCGCCCCCATCACGGCGAGCAGCTCGTTGGCGGTGACGCTCACGTGGTGAGCATCCGCGCGCGGCCGGCCGCGTCGACCCGGCGCGCGTCGCCGAAGAGGGCCAGGTAGTCGGCGTGGGCCGGCGGGGCGTAGACGTAGCGCTCCAGGTAGTCGGCCACCGCGGCGGTGCCCCGGGCCAGGATCCCGTCGACGTAGGCCGTGAAGTGCTTGGGCTCGGAATCGTAGGTGCCGTAGCACTCGTGCGGGTAGGACCCGTACGGTACGTGCGCGAGCGCGTCCACCATGAAGCCGGGGATCACGGTGCGGTCGCCGTGCAGACGGATCTCGTCCTCCGAGACGATCTCCTCCGCGGTCACCAGCACGGTGGCGGCGGCCCGCGCGATGTCCGCGTCCATGTGCGGGTAGCCGTCGATCTGGCAGTTGCCGAGCCGGTCGGCCTTCTGCACGTGGATGAGGGCCACGTCGGGGAACAGCGCGGGTACCGCGTGGAGGGTCTGCCCGGTGTACGGGCACGCAACCGTTTTCGAGCCGCCGACGTCCATCAGCCCCGAGCCCAGCATGGTGAGCGAGGGGAGGAACGGCACCCCCATGGCGGCGGCGCGGTAGCGGAGCCCCAGGCCCAGGTGGCTCCACTCCTCGAACTCGACGCGCCCGGCCTCCACGAACTCGCGCTGGATGCGCGAGAGCCCCCACGGCAGGCCGATCCCCATCCACGAGGTGACGAGCTTGTCGACCGCGCCCGCCACCATGCCCCACTCGCCCTCGTAGCACATGAGATTGCGCGAGAGCGTGAGGCCCTTCGGCCGCCGCCGCAGCAGGGCCCACACGAGGGCCAGGGGCGTGCGCGAGTAGAGGCAGCCGCCGAGCGCGACGTGATCGCCGTCCTTCACGAGCGCGACCGCGTCCTCGAGCGAGCCGAGCTTCGGGCCCGCCGACTTGGGCTTGGCCTCGAGGACCCGCCGCGCGGCGACGAAGTCGTACTCGCGCGGGGCGATGGTCACGCGAGGACCTCCCAGGTCTTCTGGTAGCGGTCGAGCTGCTCGACGGTGTAGGCGTCGAGGGGGTGCTCGCGCTCGGGGATGTCGACGTGCTTCGCCTCGCCGCAGAGCGGGGTGGTGAAGTAGCGCTGGCCGGTGTCGTTGATGATCGTCACCACCGACGGCAGCTCGGGGTGGCGGCGGGCCAGCTTGAGCGCGGCGGCCACGTTGCAGCCGCTCGAGATGCCGCAGAAGATGCCCTCCTCGCGGGCGAGCCGGCGGGCGATGTCGACGCTCTCCTCGGTGGTGGTGGTGATCACCCCGGTGAGGAGCGAGACGTCCAGGTTGCGGGGGACGAATCCGTCGCCGATGCCCTCGATGCCGTGGTGGCCCCAGGCCCGCCGCGAGAGAAGGGCGCACTCGGCGGGCTCGACCGCGTAGAGCTTGACGCCGGGGTCTCGGCCGCGGAGGTAGCGGCCCACTCCGGTGAGGAGGCCGCCCGAACCCTGCGAGTCCACGAAGGCCCCGATACGGCCGCCCGCCTGCGCCCACAGCTCGGGGCCGGTGGTGAGGACGTGGGCCTCCACGTTGTCGGGGTTGTCGAACTGGCCGGGGACCCAGTAGCGACCGGGCGCCGCGTCGCGGATCTGGCGAAGACGCTCGAGCGAGAGGTCCACGTCGCTCTCGCCGCCCGGGGTGAAGACCAGCTCGGCCCCGTAGGCGCGCATGATCTTCTTGCGCTCCTCGCTCATGCCCTCCGGCATCACGATGGTGCAGGGGTAGCCCTTGACCGCGGAGACCCAGGCGCAGGCGATCCCCGCGTTGCCGGTCGAGCACTCGAGCACCTGCACGCCCGGCTTGAGATCGCCGCGGGCGAGGGCGCGCTCGAACATGTGCAGGTAGATGCGGTCCTTGAGGCTGCCGGTGGCCCCGTACCATTCGACCTTCACGTAGAGGGCGGGCTTCACGTCGCGGGTGATGCGGTTCAGGCGCACGAGCGGCGTGCGGCCCACCGCGGCGGCGATGGACGGCAGCGCGGCCGCGTAGCGATCCCACTGGGGCGTGGTCTCTGCGCTCATGGTGTCAGCCTCGCGGGCCCGGCGCGACCGCGCCGACGCCCCGCAGGAACTTGGTGAGCCGGTGCTGGCCCGAGGCGACCGGCTCGTAGCGCGGCGGGTTGTCCGGGCCGCAGCACGTCGGCAGGCACTCGATCAGCGCGTCGTAGTTGGGCTGGTGGAAGAAGGGGATCGACAGCCGGCGGTTCCCGGCCGTGGTCGCGCGCGGAGGATTCACCACGCGGTGCATGGTCGAGATCCAGCGGTTGTTGGTCCAGTGCTGCATGAGGTCGCCGATGTTGCAGACGAAGGTGCCGGGCGGGGCGACCACGTCGACCCAGGCGCCCTGGCGGTTCAGCACCTGCAGCCCGGGCACGTTCTCGGGCAGCAGGATGGTGACCGCCCCGTAGTCGGTGTGCGCCCCCGCGCGGATCTGACCGGGGGCGGGCGGCTCGACCTGCTCGGGGTAGTGGTTGGCGCGGATGCCGCTGATGTGCCGGTCGGTCTTGTGGCGGAAGAACGTCTCCGGGAGGCCGAGGGCCACCGCGAAGAAACGCATGAGGCGCGCGGCCAGCTGTTCCATCGCCCGGTAGTACTCGGTCCACACGCCCCGCAGCTCCGCGGGCCGCTCCGGCCAGAGGTTCGGCGCGAAGGACGGATAGGCCTCGGACCGGCGGTAGTAGGCCTCGTCGGGGACGTCGACCGGGCCGATCGCGAAGAACTCCTTGAGATCGGTGGTGGAGGCGTCGCCGCGGCTGTAGGAGAGGTTCTCGGCGCCCAGCGCGATGTAGCCGCGGCTCTGCTCCGGGCGCGGCCGGGCCACCCGCTGCTTCTCGGCCGCCGGCAGGTCGAAGAAGGCGCGCGAGGTCTCGAGCATGCGCTCGACCAGCGCGGCCGGGACGCCGTGCCCGGCGATGGTGAAGAAGCCGATATCGGTGCAGGCCGCGTCGATCGCGCGGACCACCGCGACCCGCTCGATCGGCCGGGCGCCGTCCTCGCCGGCGCCGAAGGGCGCGATGTCGATCACCGGGACGCTGGTGGGCACGGGGCGCGCCTCGCCTAGCCGGTGACCAGCACCGCGCTGCCCTCGAGTCGGCCGGTCACCGGTTCTGCTCGGCGCGGCGCGTGAACTCGAGCGCGTCCTGCAGCACGTGGTCGGCGTGGGCGCGGGCCAGCCGCTCGCCCCGCTCGCCGTCGCCGGCCAGCACCGCCTCGAAGAGGGCGCGGTGCTCGGCCACGCTCGACTCGACCCGCTCGGGCAGGTAGAGCGATCGCAGGCGCAGGACCAGGATCTGCGCGTAGACGTTCTCGAGGAGGCGACTCAGCACCTGGTTCCGCGCCGCGGCCAGCATGCGGTCGTGGAAGTCGATGGCGGCCCGCGAGTACTGCTCGATCAGGCCGGCGCCCGCGGAGCGCTCCATCTCGGTCATGGTGACCTCGAGGCCCGCGCGCGCGTCGGCGTCGAGGTGCTCGGCGGCCTGCCGGACCGCGAGCGCCTCGAGCGCCCCGCGCACCGCGAAGAGATCGCGGATCTGGTCGGCGCCGTAGTTCAGCACGAACACTCCGTGGCGGGCCACCGTGTTGACCAGGCCCTCGCTCTCGAGTCGGCGCATGGCGTCCCATACCGGCGTGCGGCTCACTCCGAGATCGCGGCAGATCTGCTCGACGTTGAGCTTGGAGCCGGGAGGGAAGACCTGGCTCAGGATCAGGTCGCGCACCGTCCGGTATACTCGCTCGCCGAGACTCTCGTGCAGGAGCGGGGCGATGGCGGCGCGGGGGGCGGAGGATCTGGCGGGCGGCATGGAGCCGTATTCTTGGCGCGCGCGCCGGCGTTGTCAATCGGGTTTTCATTTGACACGTGACATGAAATGTAGGATAAGTGCGCGATTCCCCAAACCACCGCAACGTGGCGGCGCGAACTCAAAACAGGTGCAGGGCCAGAGGAGATCGGTCATGACGCGAGCAATCCGAGCCCTTTCCGTTGCGCTGGCAATCGTGTTCGCCTTCGGCGCCCCGGCCGTGCAGGCGCAGGAGTCGGTGAAGGTCGGCGTGATCCAGCCCCTCTCGGGCCCGGTGGCCGCCTCCGGCAACTACGTCCGGATGGGCGCGGAGATCGCGCGCGACTGGATCAACGCCAAGGGAGGCGTGCTCAACCGCAAGGTCGAGCTGCTGATCGAGGACAACAAGTCCGACCCGAAGGAGGCCGCGACCGCCGCCGAGAAGCTGATCGTGCGGGACAAGGTGCCGGTGATCGTCGGCGCCTGGGGCAGCTCGATGACCCTGGCCGCGATGCCCAAGCTCGAGGAGTACGGCGTGCCGATGGTGGTCGAGACCTCGAGCGCGTCCACCATCACCAAGCGCGGCAACCCGTGGATCTTCCGGATCAGCCCGCCCAGCGAGATGGAGGCCCTCGGTCTCCAGAAGTACCTGAAGGACTTCGGGATCAAGCGGGCCGACTTCCTCGCGGTCAACACCGACTGGGGCCGCGGCGCGGTGGGGGCGTTCGGCGACATCCTCAAGAAGTCGGGCGTCGCGGTCGGGACGGCGGAGTTCATGGACCAGTCCGCGACCGACATGAACGCCCAGATCACCAAGGTGAAGGCGGACTCGCCCGACACCCTGTTCCTGACCACCAGCGTCGAGCAGATCACGCTCGTCCTCAAGCAGGCGCAGGAGCAGCGGCTGGCTCTCAAGGTCATCACCACCGGCGGCAGCTCCTCGCCGAGCCAGCTCATCAACCAGGCGGGCGCGGCCGCCGAGGGCACGTATCACATCCTGTTCTTCCTGCCCTGGTTCCCCGAGGCGATGCCGGACGGCAAGCTCGCGAAGGCCTTCGTGGACGAATGGGCCAAGCGCGGCCACCCCTTCGAGGGGCTGACCGAGGGGTTCCGGGGCCACGACGGGGTGCTCACCGCGGTGGAGGGGATCCGGATCGCGGGCAAGGCCGAGCCGAAGGCGGTGCAGGCCGCGCTCTGGAAGGTGAGCGTGATGGGGCTCAACGGGCCGATCAAGTTCGAGAAGGACGGCCCGGCCGGCAAGGAGAGCGGCCAGTCCCAGCCGAGCATCTTCATCGTCCAGGTGAAGGACGGCAAGGTCGCGCTGCCCTCGTTCGCGGCGAAGAAGTAGCGCGGGCGGCGCTCGCGGGCGCTTGGACCAGCTTCTCCAGCATCTGCTGAACGGGCTGCTGCTGGGAGCCACCTACAGCCTGCTCGGGATCGGCCTCACGCTGGTGTTCGGCCTGATGAACGTGGTGAACTTCGCCCACGGCGAGTTCTACACGCTGGGGGCCTACGCCGCGTTCGCGGCGCTCTCGCTCGCGTCCGTCCACTTCTTCCTCGCGATCCCGCTCGCCATCGGGGCGGGCGCGCTGGCCGGCGCGGTCTGCGAGCGCTGCCTGCTGCGCCCGCTCCGGGGCCAGTCGATCGACACGGTCATGCTGGTCATGATCGGGGTCTGGATCACCATGCAGAACGCGGAGCTGCTCGGCTGGGGCGGGGTCGCCAAGAGCGTGCCGACGCCGTTCCCGACCCGGCCGCTGGTGCTGGGGCCGGTCTCGGTGGCCCCCCTGCGCGTCTTCGTCTTCGTGGTGTCGGGTGGCCTCATCCTGGGCGCCCACCTCCTGCTCGCCCGCACCAAGCTCGGCCGCGCGATGCGGGCCACCTTCCAAGATCGCGAGATCGCCGCCCTCATGGGCGTGAGCATCGAGCGCATCCACACCATCACCTTCGCGTTCGGGGCCGGGCTGGCCGCGGCGGCGGGGGCGCTCCTGGGCCCGGTGTTCCTGCTCTATCCCTCGATGGGCGATCTCGCCTCGCTCAAGGCCTTCTCGGTGGTCATCCTGGGCGGGCTCGGCAACTTCGCGGGCGCCGCGCTGGGTGGCCTGGTCCTGGGGGTGGCCGAGGAGCTCGGCGCGGGCTACGTGTCCTCCGGATATCGCGACGCGGTGGGCTTCCTCATGATCGTGGCGGTGCTGCTGCTGCGTCCCTCCGGGCTCTTCGCCCGCGCCGAGCGGGTCGGATGAGCCGGGCCGCGCTGGTGCTCGCGCTGGCGATGGCGGCGACCGCGCCCGCCTGGGTCTGGAACCCGTACCACCTGCACACCCTGATCATGGCCGGCATCTTCGCGGTCCTCGCGCTCAGCCTGAACCTGCTGCTGGGCTACACCGGGCAGCTCTCGCTCGGTCACGCCGCGTTCTTCGGCATCGGCGCCTACGCCACCGGGCTCCTCACCGTGAAGCTGGAGTGGTCGCCCTGGATCGGGCTCCTCGCCGCGGTCGTGCTGCCGGGGGCGGCGGGCTACGTGATCGGGCGCCTCGCCCTCAAGCTGCGCGGCGCCTACTTCGTGCTGCTGACGATCTCGTTCGCGGGCTGCGTGTCGCTGGTGAGCGTGAACTGGATGGATCTCACCAACGGCCCGCTCGGCCTGCCCGGCGTGCCTCCGCTCGAGATCGCGCTGCCCGGGCTGCCCGCGCTGTCGCTGCGTACCAAGCCCGCCTTCTATTACGTGGTGCTGAGCGCGGTCGCGCTCTCGTACCTGGTGTGCCTGGCCCTGATCCGGTCGCGGGTCGGGCGCGCGCTGGTCGCGCTGCGGGAGAACGAGACGCTGGCCGCCTCGGTGGGCATCGACGGCACGCACTACCTGGTGCTGGCCGCGGTGGTCAGCGCGGCGATGGCCGGGTTCGGTGGCGGTCTCTACGCGCACTACACGCGCTTCGTGAGCCCGGAGGTCTTTCTCTTCACCTACACCGTCACCATGGTGATCATGGTGGTGGCGGGCGGGAAGGGGACGCTGGCCGGCCCCATCGTGGGCGCGGTGCTCTTCACGGTGCTGCCCGAGGCGCTGCGCGCCGCCACCTCCTGGCAGTGGCAGATGCTGCTCTACGGGGTGCTGCTCGTCGGCGTGCTCTTCTTCATGCCCGAGGGGATCGTGCCGGCCCTGCGGTCGGCCGGGTTCGCCGCGCGGCGCCGCTCCCGCGCGTCGTGACCCTCGAGGCCCGCGACCTCACCGTGCGATTCGGCGGCGTCGCCGCGCTCGCGGGCGTGAGCTTCACGGTCGCGCCCGGGACCGTGACCAGCCTGATCGGGCCCAACGGCGCCGGGAAGACCACCGCCTTCAACGTCATCACCGGCTTCCAGCGGCCGACGCAGGGGACGGTACGGCACGACGGCGAGCCCATCACCGGCTGGCGGCCCCATCGCATCGCGGCGCGCGGCCTGGTGCGCACCTTCCAGAAGACGAGCGTGTTCCCCGGGCTCACGGTGCGGGAGAACGTGCTGACCGGGCTTCACCTGCGCGGGCGGGTCGGCGTGGGCGCCGCCCTGCTGGCCCGCGGTCGCGTCCGCGCGGAGGAGCGGCGGCTCGAGGCGGAGGCCGATCGCGTGATCGACTTCGTCGGGCTCGGCCCGCGCCGCGCCGAGCCGGCGAGCGGCCTGTCCTACGGCGACCAGCGTCTGCTCGAGCTGGGGGTGGCGCTGGCCGCGGGCCCGCGCCTGCTCCTGCTCGACGAGCCCGCCTCGGGCATGACCGCCTCGGAGAAGGTCGCGGTGGCGGCCCTGATCGGCCGCATCCGCGAGCAGGGCATCACGGTATTCCTGGTGGAGCACGACATGCGCCTGGTCATGGGCATCTCGGATCGCGTGCTGGTGCTCAACTACGGTCGGCTCATCGCCGACGGCGACCCGGCCGCGGTGCAGCGCGACCCCGAGGTCATCCGCGCCTATCTCGGATCGGGAGCCCATGCTCACGCTTGAGCGGGTGGCCGCGGGCTACGGGCGCATCGCCGCGCTCCACGACGTCTCGCTCACCGTGGGCGCGGCCGAGTTCGTCTGTCTCATCGGGGCCAACGGCGCCGGCAAGACCACGACGCTCAAGACGATCTCGGGCCTGGTGCGGACGGGGGCCGGGCGCATCGTGTTCGACGGGCAGGAGATCCAGCGCCTGGCGCCCCAGGACATCCTCCGCCGGGGCATCGCCCACTGCCCGGAGGGCCGACGGGTGTTCCCGCACATGACGGTGGAGGAGAACCTCCTGATGGGCGCCTACGTGCGCTCAGACGGCGCGGCGGTGGCGGAGGACCGCGAGCGGGTGTTTGGCCACTTCCCGATCCTGGCCGAGCGACGGGGTCAGGCGGCGGGTACGCTCTCGGGGGGCGAGCAGCAGATGCTGGCGATCGGCCGCTGCCTCATGGCCCGTCCGCGGCTGATCCTGTTCGACGAGCCCTCGCTCGGCCTGGCTCCGACCGTGACCGAGGCCGTGTTCCAGATCATTGCCGGCATCCAGCGCGAGGGCACCACGGTGCTGATGGTGGAGCAGAACGCCTACATGGCGCTGCAGCTCGCCGGCCGCGCCTACGTCATGGAGACGGGTCGCATCACGCTCGAAGGCCCCGCGAAGGACCTGATGCAGAACGACCACGTGAAGAAGGCCTATCTGGGAGGCTGAACAATGGCGAGGGGAAGACGGTTGTCCGCCGACCGGGGGAGTGCGGGGGGCAGGGGAAGACGGTTGTCCGCCGAGTGGGGGAGTGCGGGGGGCAGGGGAAGACGGTTGTCCGCCGACTGGGGGAGTGCGGGGGGCAGGGGAAGACGGTTGTCCGCCGACTGGGGGAGTGCGGGGGCCAGGGGAAGACGGTTGTCCGCCGACTGGGGGAGTGCGGGGGCCATTTCGGGGCCCCCGCAGATGAAGAGCTCTGAAGAACTAAACGGTAGTCCGCAGGACCCCAAACGAGATCGCTGCTGAGATGGGCGCCAAGTACTTCGGAGCCTCGGTTCGCCGCAAGGAAGACCCGCGCTACCTGCGTGGCGAGGGCCGCTTCGTGGACGACATCAAGCTGCCCGGCATGCTGCACGCGGCCTTCGTGCGCAGCCCCTACGCCCACGCCCGCATCACCGCGATCCGCACCGAGGCCGCGAAGCGCCTGCGGGGAGTGGCGCACGTGTTCGCGTTCGCCGATCTCGAGCGCTGGATGAAGCCGCTGCCGCTCTTCGGCGCGATCCCGCCGGGACTCTCGGCCCGGGTCGCGGTGACGATGCGGCAGATCGGGCAGCTCGCAATGTGCCGCGACGAGGTGCGCCACGTGGGCGAGATCGTCGCCATGGTGCTGGCCGGAAGCCGCGCGGTGGCCGAGGACGGCTGCGAGCTGATCGAGGTGGACTACGAGCCCCTGCCGGTGCTGGCGGACGTGCTGGCCGCCGCGGAGCCGGGCGCGCCGGTGCTCTACCCCGAGTGGGGCGACAACATCGCGCTCTCGTTCAAGACCGGCTTCGGTGACGTGGAGGCCGCGCTGCGCCAGGCCGACGCCCGGGTGCGCGAGCGGTTCGTCATTCCCCGCTACGTCGGCATGCCGATCGAGACCCGCGGGGTGGTGGCCCAGTGGGATGCGCGCGACGGCACGCTGAGCACATGGAACGGCACCCAGGTGGTCCACTTCGTCCAGCAGGGCCTGGTCGCGGCACTCGGCCTGCCGCCCCACAAGATCCGCGTGATGGCCCCCGACGTGGGCGGCGGCTTCGGCACCAAGGCCAACGGCTACCCGGAGGACCTGCTGATCCCCGCCGCGGCCATCGCGTCGCGCCGTCCGGTGAAGTGGACCGAGGACCGGCGCGAGCACATGATGGGCTCGGCCCACGCGCGGGGGCAGGTGCACGACATCGAGATCGCGGCCCGGCGCGACGGGACCCTGCTCGCGGTGCGCGATCGCATCTGGGTAGATCTCGGCGCCTACAACTCGTGGGGCATCGTGCTGCCGTACAACACGGTGGCGCACCTGCTCGGCCCGCACCGGGTGCCGACTCTCGACGTGGAGTGCCGCGGCGTGGTCACCACCAAGACGCCGAACGCGCCCTATCGGGGTGCCGGCCGCCCCGAGACCGTGTTTGCCATGGACCGCATCGTCGACTGCCTCGCCCGCGAGCTCGCGATGGATCCGGCCGAGCTTCGACGGCGCAACTACCTGACCGAGGCGGACATGCCGTACGAGCTTCACATCCCGTACCGCGACGGCAACCCGCTGGTGTACGACAGCGGTGATTTCCGGGCTGGGCTCGAGGCGGCGCTCGGTGCGGTGGACTATCCGGCCCTGCGGGCCGAGCAGGCCCGCCTGCGCGAGCGGGGCATCCACCGCGGCATCGGCATCTCGGGCTACGTGGAGGGCACCGCGATCGGGCCCTACGAGGGCGCCACCGTCCGGCTCGACCCATCGGGCCACGCGGTGGTGGCCACCGGCGCCTGCTGCCAGGGGCAGGGGCACGAGACGTCGTTCGCCCAGATCGCGGCGGACGCGCTCGGCATCCCGCTCGACTGGGTGACGGTGGTGGGCGGCGACACCGCCGCCATCCCGTTCGGCGTCGGCACCTTCGCCTCGCGCAGCGCGGTCAACGCGGGTAGCTCGATCCACGAGGCCTCCGGCCGGGTGAAGGAGAAGATCGTCGCGGCGGCGGCGGCCCTGCTCGAGGCCGCTCCCGCCGACATCGAGGTGAGCGACGGCACGGTCGCGGTGCGGGGGGCGCCCGGCTCGGTCACGCCGCTGGCCGCCGTGATCCGGGCCGCGATCCCTACCTTCGCCAAGCCCGGGGTGACCGCGCTCGACTTCGAGGCCACCGTCTACCACCATCAGCCCACCGTGACCTACACGAGCGCGGTGCACGTGGCGGTGGTGGACGTCGACACCGGGACCGGCGCGGTGGCCCTTCGCCGCTACCTGGTCGCGCACGACTGCGGCAAGGTGATCAACCCGGTCATCGTGGAGGGTCAGATCCACGGCGGGGTGGCGCAGGGCGTGGGCGGCGGTCTGCTCGAGGAGATGGTCTACGACGAGCAGGCGCAGCTCCTGACCGGGACCTTCATGGACTACCTCGTGCCCACCGCGATGGAGCTGCCCGCCATCGAGACGGTTCACCTGGAGTACCCCTCGCCGCGCAACCCGCTCGGCATCAAGGGCATCGGGGAGGGCGGCGCCATCTCGCCGCCCGCGGCCATCGCCAACGCGGTGGAGGACGCGCTCGCGCCGTGGAAGGTCCGGGTGACGCGGACGCCGCTCGGCCCGTCGGTGGTGCTGGGCCTGCTGGGGAAGGCGTGAAGCCCGCCCCGTTCGACTACGTGGCGCCGGCCAGCCTCGACGAGGCCGTTTCCGCCATGGCCACCGGCGGCGGCGACGCCAAGGTGCTCGCGGGTGGCCAGAGCCTCGTCCCGATGCTGGCCCTCCGCCTGGCGCGGCCGACGGTGCTGGTCGACATCAACCGTCTGCCCGGTCTCGACGGCATCCGCGAGGCCTCGGGCATGCTCGAGATCGGCGCCCTCGTCCGGCAGCGCGCGCTCGAGCGCTGGGCCGCCACCCGCTCGCCGCTGTTCGCCGAGGTGCTCCGGCAGGTGGCCCATCCGCCGATCCGCAACCGCGGCACCGTGGTGGGCAACGTGGTTCACGCCGATCCCGCCTCCGAGCTGCCGGCCCTCCTCCTGTGCCTGGAGGGCGTGGTGGTCGCCCGCGGCCCCCGCGGAGAGCGCATGATCCCGGCCGACCGCTTCTACCGCGCGCCGCTCACCACCGCGCTCGCCGCCGACGAGCTCGCCACCGCGGTGCGCTTCACGCTGCCGGCGGCGGGCGCGGGCTGGGGCTTCGCGGAGGTCTCCCGCCGCCACGGCGACTTCGCGCTGGTGGGCGCGGTGGCGGTGTTGACGCGCGCGGCCGACGGCGCCATTGCCCGCGCGCGCCTCGCCTTCTTCGGGGCCGGGGGCACGCCGATGCGCGGCCTGCCGGTCGAGCAGGCGCTCCCCGGGCAGGCGCCGACCCCCGCGCTCCTCGCGGAGGCGGCGCGGGCGGCGGCCGCCACGCTCTCGCCCGACGGCGACATCCACGCCACGGCGGCGTACCGGCGCCAGGTCGCCGCCACGCTGGCCGAGCGCACGCTCACCGCCGCGCTGGCGCGGTGCGGAGGTACGACGTGACCAGACCGATCCGCGTCACCGTCAACGGCCACGAGCACGATCGCACGGTGGAGGTACGCCAGACCCTGGCCGATTTCCTGCGAGAAGATCTCGATCTGACCGGCACCCACGTGGGCTGCGAGCACGGCGTGTGCGGGGCGTGCACGGTGCTGCTCGACGGCGAGCCGATCCGCGCCTGCCTCATGCTGGCGGTGCAGGCCGACGGCCAGCGCATCACCACCATCGAGGGCGTCGCCCCCGCCGACGGCCTGCATCCGGTGCAGGAGGCCTTCTGGGCCAAGCACGGTCTGCAGTGCGGCTACTGCACTCCCGGGATCATCATGAGCGCCTGTGCGTTCCTCCGCGAGCGGCCCGCACCCTCGCGCGAGGAGATCCGCGAGATGCTGGCCGGGCACCTCTGCCGCTGCACCGGCTACCACTTCATCGTCGAGGCCATCGAGGCGGCCGCCCAGGCGCTCGCGCCGCCCATACCCCGCTCCACACCTCGGAAGGAATAGGAGACTCGCCATGCTCGTCCGCCTCGTCGTCGCATCGCTGCTCGCCCTGTGCCTGCCCGTCGCGACCGCCCACGCCCAGAATTCGCTCGTGGTGAGCGTGTGGGGCGGCAACTGGAAGGACACGGTGGAGCGCGTGATCGGGAAGGCGTTCACCGCCAAGACCGGCGTGCCGGTCGAGTTCGAGGTGGGGGGCACCATCGATCGCTTGGCCAAGGCCCGGGTGGCCAAGGGCAGCCCGCTCGTGGATCTCACGTTCACCACGAGCCACGTGGGGCGGCTCTACATCTCGGACGGGCTCTTCGCCCCGCTCGACATGGCCAAGCTCCCGAACGCCAAGCAGGTCGCGCGGGAGGCCCTGCGGAGCGAGTACCAGATGGGCGGCTGGAGCTACGTGTACACGATCGTGTACCGCCCGGACCTGGTGAAGGAGGAGATCACGAAGTGGTCGGATCTCTGGAAGCCTTCGCTCAAGGGCAAGATCGCGATGCCCGACTTCGACCCCTCGCACATCATCACGATCGCGGCCCTGATGGAGGGCGGCAACGAGGCGACCTGGCAGAAGGGCCAGGAGCGGCTCAAGGCGCTCAAGCCGAGCATCGTGGCCTTCTACTCGACCGACGCCCAGAGTCAGGATCTGATGAAGACCGGCCAGGCGCCGGTGCAGGTGATGCTCTCGGTCAACGCGTATCACCTCCAGGAGCAGGGCATCGCGGTGAAGCTGGTCCAGCCCAAGGACTACCCGGGCGTGGTGGGGATCGACTGCATGTCGGTGATGGCCGGCACCAAGAAGGCGGACGCCGCGCATCAGTTCATCGACCTGGCGCTGTCCAAGGGCATCCAGACCGAGCTCGCGCAGGCGCTCAAGGCCGGCCCGGTGAACGGCAGGGCCACCGTGCCCGCCGCCTACCACGGCCAGCCGGGCATCTTCCTGACCCCGGCGGAGTGGAAGGAGCGCGCCTACAGCATCAACGACGAGGTGCGGGCCAAGAACCTGCCGGCGTGGCGCGAGTGGTTCACCGCCAACATCGTCAAGTAGCGCGGGACACGCGGTGCGGCTCCTGACCCCGGCCCTGCTCGTCGTCGCGGTGTTCGCGGCCGCGCTCTCCGCGCTGCTGCGCTACAGCGTGCTCGAGTTCGTGCCGGGGTCGCTGCAGACGGGAGGGCTGACCGTCGCCAACTTCACCGGCATCATGAGCCGGCAGTACCTGGGCGCGGTGTGGGACACCGTGCTGCTGAGCGCGGCCACCACCGCGCTCACCCTGGTCGCCTCCTACCCGGTGGCCTACGCGCTCGCGCGCACGCCCTCGGCTCGCGTGCGCTCGACGCTCCTGGTGCTGACCCTGGCCCCGTTCTTCACCGGCGCCATCGTGCGGACCTACGCCTGGATGCTGGTGCTGGGCAACACGGTGGTCACCTGGCCGGTGCCGATGCTGTTCACGCCGCGGGGCGTGCTGGTGGGCCTCGTGCACTTTTCGATGCCGACCATGATCCTGCTGCTGGCCGCCGCGATCAGCCACATCGACCCGCTCTACGAGCGCGCCGCGGCCAGCCTGGGCGCGAGCCCCGGCCGCGTGTTCCGGCGCGTGACGCTGCCGCTCTCCATGCCGGGCATCGTCTCGGGCTCGGTGATCGTGTTCGCCTGGACGCTGAGCGCCTTCGCCACCCCCGAGCTGCTGGGCGGTGGGCGGGTCAAGATGATCGCCAACGTGGTGCGCGACCTGGCGCTGGACTCCTTCAACTGGCCCGGGGGCGCGGCCTTCGCGGTGATGGCGCTCCTGGTGACGCTCGCCCTGCTCGCCGGGGTCGGGCGGCTGACCACGCCGGCCGACCGGGGCGCCTGATGCTCCGGCTGGCCGTCCTGGTCCTGCTCGCCTTCATGACCCTGCCGACCGTCGTGGTCGTCGCGGTGTCGTTCAACCCGACCGCGATCCTGTCGTTCCCGCCGAGCGGGCTGTCGCTGCGCTGGTACGTCAACGTGGTCACGTATCCCCAGTTCCAGCGCGCGGCCTGGAACAGCGTCCTGGTCACCGCGGGCGCGGTGGCGCTGGCCATGCCCATCGGCACCGCGGCCGCGCTCGGCCTGGCCCGTGGGCGGCCGCGCGCGGCCTCGCTCTGGGCCACGCTCCTGCTCTCGCCGCTGGTGGTGCCCGGGGTCGCGGCCGGGCTCGGCTTCCTCATCGTGGGGGCCGCGCTCGGGCTGCTGCGCAGCCGGAGCGTGCTGATCGCGGCCCACGTGGCCCTGGTGCTGCCGTTCGTGGTGCGCTCGGTGGGGGTCAGCGTGCGCAACCTCGATCCCACGCTCGAGCGGGCGGCGGCCAGCCTGGGGGCGACGCCGTGGCGCGTCTTCCGGCGGGTGACGCTGCCGCT
>JBGQHJ010000023.1:0-43080 GCA_041497895.1 Methylomirabilia bacterium | reverse complement strand
TGGCGCTCCACGATCGAGTGGGAGACCGAGAGGCCGAGGCCGGTGCCCTCCTCGCCCTTCGTGGTGAAGAAGGGATCGAAGACGCGCTTGCGGACCTCCTCGGTCATGCCCATGCCGGTGTCGGCCACCGTGATGACCGCGTGCCGGTGGTCGCCCAGCCGCGTGCGGAGGCGCAGGGTGCCGCCCCGGGGCATCGCGTCGATGGCGTTGAGCACGAGGTTGGTGATGACCTCGTTGAGCTCGGCGGGCCGGCCCATCACCACCGGCACCGGTCCCAGGTCCAGCTCGAGCTGCAGCGGCACACCGCCCTTGACCTTCTTCTCCTCCCACCGCGGCCGGGTGATCGCGAGCGAGTCGCGGACCACCTGGTTGAGGTCCATGGACACGAACGGCTCGTCCGGCCGGAGCCGGGCGAACTTCTGGATGCGGCGGACCGTCTCCGCCCCGCCGTTGGCCGCCTTCTCGATCACCTCGATGCCGCGGCGGACCACGTCGGTGTTGCCGGGGCTGCGGGCCATGAGCTGGGCGTAGCCGAGGATGGCCTGCAGCAGGTTATTGAAGTCGTGGGCGATGCCGCCCGCCATCTGGCCGAGCGCGGTGAGGCGCTCGGACTGGTGCATCTGCGCCTCGATCTCCCGCTGGGTGGTCATGTCGCGGACGATCGCGAGCACGCCCTCGGTGCCGCCGTTGCGCGCGGGCAGGAAGGAGAGCGTGACGGCCAGGTTCAGCGGGCGCCCGTCCGCCCGCTTCGCGGAGGCGTCGAAGGCCCGCACCGGATTCCCGCGGGAGAGACTGGCGCGCGCCGATCGATACGGCTCCTGCGGCAACAGGTTCGCGAAGGGCTGCCCGACCGCCTGGGCGGCGGTGAAGCCGAAGATGCGCTCCGCGGCCGGGTTCCAGCTGCGGACCTGCCCTTCCCCGTCGACCGAGATGATCGCGTCACCCGCCGAGAGGATCAGCTGCTCCAGGTACTGCTTGGTCTCGGCCACCTCGCCGTAGAGGCGCGAGTTCCGGATCGCCACCGCCAGGTAGTCGGACAGCATCTCGAGGAGGTCGCGCTCGCCCGGATCGATCGGCCGAGTGGCGGAGCGGTTGGCCACCAGGAGGTAGCCCAGGATGTTGCCCTCCTCGCGGATCGGGCAGACGATCCGGGTCTCACCGGGCGCTTCCGCCGGCGCGGCCGCGCCGAGCCGCACCGTCGCCTCGTCGTAGCCGAGGGCGTCCTTGAGCAGGTCGGTGATCGAGGCGGTGAGCTGGCGGAAGTCGAGCTGGCCGAGGAGGCTCCGCGAGATCTCCCGCAGGATCGAGAGCTGGGTGACGCGGAGGGACTGCTGGGTGTCCTCGCGACGGGCCACCTCCTCCAGGCCGCGGGCCTTGGCGGCGAGGGCCCGCATCTCCTCGACGAGGGTCGTGAGCTGGTTGCGCGTGCCGATCCCGTCCTGCCGGCGCGCGAGGGCCCGCTTGGCGGTCTCCTCGAGATCCTGCCGGCTGAACGGTTTGATGAGGTATTCGAAGGCGCCGTGGGTGAGCGCGTTTTTCACGGTCTCGAGGGAGGCGTAGGCGGTGATCATCACCACCTCGATGCTCGGATCGGTGCCCTTGATCCGGCGCAGTAGCTCGATGCCGTCCATCTGGGGCATCTTGATGTCCATGAAGATCAGGTCGGGGTGGAACGAACCGAGCGTCTTGAGCGCGGCTTCACCGCTGTCCGCGGTGGCGATCTCGTAACGCGGCTTGAGGATCATGCGCAGGGACTCGCGCGGTCCCATCTCGTCGTCGACCACCAGTACCCGCGGACGGTCGCTCATGGTTGCCCCGCTGCCGGCAGCGACGCGGTGAAGCTGACCTCGCCCCGGGTCTGTTTGGCCTCGAGCCGGCCTCCCTGGCTCTCGAGGATACGCTGGCTGACGCTCGGCCCCACGTCGATGAGATTCTCCTGGACGACCTGGATCGGATCGAAGATCGCCTGCAGCTCCTCGGCCCGGACCTCGGCGCTGCGCGACGCGACGGTCAGGCGCACGCGGTCCTCGCTGGCCAGGTGGGAGATCGACGCCGAGATCTTGGCCTCCGGGCCCGGCGTCTTGCGCAGCAGGTACCAGATCAGGTACGACATCGCCTTCTTGAACATGGCGTGGTCGCCCCGGACCAGCAGCGACGGGCCCTCGTAGGAGAGCGTGGCGGTGACGTGCTTCTGGGTCGACTCGTCGGTGAAGGTGAGCAGACGCGCCTCGTTGGCGGCCGCGGGCAGGACCTGCGCGCCCAGCTCGGCCAGGCACTCCTCGGCGACCTGGCGGAGGTCGAGGGTCTCGCGCTTGTAGTCCCCGTCGTTCACCAGGGCGGCGAGCTTGTCGAAGATCTGGACGAGCCGGCGCACGTCGCGGCCGACCACGGACGAGAACTGGTTGCGGAAGGTGGCGTCGTCGTAGCGCTCGCCGATGAGCTCCATGAACGCGTTGATCGAGACGAGCGGGTTCTTGATCTCGTCCGCGATGCGGGCCACCACCTGGGTGAGGAGCTGGAGCTGCTCGGCGCTGCGCCTCTCCTGGGCGAGCTGGCGCTGGGCGGTGAGATCCTCGAACATCAGCACCGCGCCCATCGGCTCGGTGCGGTCGCCCATCACCGGGTAGGTGGAGACCTCCAGGGGGAGGTTGCGGAAGGCGAGCTGCACCTCGGCCCGCGTGACCGAGCGGCCCTTGGCGAGCGCCTCGAAGAGCATGTCCCCCAGGGGCGAGGGCAGGACGCGCAGGTCGCGATTCAGCACCTCCCGCGCGGACAGGCCCAGGATCTCGGCGGCCCGGCCGTTGATCGCCACCACCTTCTCGTCGGGATCGATGGTGATCACGCCGCTCGACATGCGCGCCAGGATGCGCTCGTTGAAGTCCTTCTCGTACTGGAGGAGATGGTGCACCCGGATCTCGCGGATCGCGGTGGCGAGGTGCGTGCCGAGGCTGAAGAGGGTCTCGGTCTCGCCGCGCCCGTAGCCGCCGCCGCTGATGCGCTGCCCGAGGGTGAGTATCCCCACCAGCTCGCCGTGCGAGTTGAGGGGGATGGCCACCACCGACTGCAGCGCGGCCAGCTCGCGCGCGATCTCGCGCGCCGCCGCGTCCGCGGAGCGGCTCCGCGCCTGCTCGATCTGGATGAGGCGCCCCTCGGTCGCGAGCCACAGGGGAAGGCCGCTGTCCGCGGCCAGGGTCAGCGACTCCACCACGTGCGGGGCGAGGCCCCGGTACGCGGCCACCCGGTAGAGGTGGCTCTCCGGGGCCGCGAGCAGGATGGCGGCGCGGCTCGGTCGCACCAGCTCGGCGACCCCGTCGAGGAACTGATCCAGCACCCGCGGGAGGTCGAAGCCGGCCGCGAGCGCCTTGGCGAACTCCTTGGCCATCTGGGTGGCGGCCTGCGGGGAGGGTGGGGAGGTGTCCGCCTGGCTCTCCGGACCGCCCGCGTCGCTCGGAAGCCGGGCGGCGCGCAGGGCGGCGACCTCCTGGAGGAGGTGCAGCTTGTCGTCGGCCTGCTTGAGCAGGCTGTGGAGCTGCCGGGTCGTGAACGGCTCGAGGAGCACGAAGTCGGCGGCCTCCGCTTCGCTCTCGCCGTCGGGGCTGTCGGCGCCCGGAGTCAGTAGGCACACCACCACCGAGGTCGGGCACAGGTGCCGGACGCTCGCGATGAAGGCGGCGAGATCGTGAGACGGGCCGACGACCTCCTTGAAGACCAGCTCCATCTCGGTGAGCCGGAGAGTCCGGAGCGCTTCGTCGTCGGACGCGGCGGTGAACACCGAGTGGGTGTGCTCGAGGCCGCGCAGCAGGCGCGTGCGGAAGGAGTCGCTCGCCGAGACGAGGAGGACGGTCTTCACGGAGCGATGCGGGTCGGGCGGCCCGACGGGACGGGGAACTCGACGGTGAACGAGCAGCCGGGCCGTCCCACGTTGTTGCGGGCGACGAGGCGAGCGTGGTGCGCGTCGGCGATGCCGCGGCAGATCGCGAGGCCCAGGCCGGTGCCGTGCGGCTTGGTGGTCACGAAGGGATCGAAGATGGTGGCCAGCAGGTCATCGGGGATACCCGGGCCCGTATCCGCCACCTCCACGATCAGCGTGTTTCCGCCACCTTCCGAGAGATCGGACACGCGAACGGTCAACTCCCCACCCGGTTCCATTGCCTGGATGGCATTTAAGCACAGGTTCAGGAAAAGCTGCTGCAACTGAGACGGGTTACCGAGCACCATCCGGTGCGCCACCTCTCCGACCTGACGCAGTCGGATCTTGCGGTCTTCCATCTGGGCGTGGAGCGTCTCGAGCGTGTCTCGAAGCGGCGTGGAGATGTCCATCGTCTGCATGGGCTCCCGCGAGGCGCCCGAGATGTTCCGGAAGCGGGTGAGCAGATCGTCGATCCGGCCGATCTCCCGCCCGGCCGTGCGCGAGAACATGTCCCGGAACTCCTCGCTCGCCCCGCGTGACGGCATGAGCTGCGCGTAGGTCTTGATGCCCACGAGCGGATTCCGGATTTCGTGGACCAGGCCGGCCGCGATGGCTTCGATCGACGCCAGGCGCTCGGCCCGGCGCTTCTCCTGCTCCAGCTCCTTCAGCCTCGAGATGTCGTTGAGCACCGCGACCGCGCCCAAGATGGCGCCGCCCGGGCCCCGCAGCGGCGAGGTCGAGCAGATGAGCGGAACGAGCTGGCCGGTCGGACCGGGCAGGGAGAACTCGATGTGCGAGCGCGGCTGCCCGTCCGCGGCGGTGGACCGCAGCAGCTCGGGGAGAGGCGCGGGGAGCCCTCCCGGCGGCTGCCCGAGAGCGACCTTGGCGGCCGCCCCGGTCAGGTGCTCGGCGGCCCGGTTGAAGAGCGTGATCCGCCCGCGCGGCCCGACCGCCACTACGCCACTCTCGATGGTCTCGAGCACCTTGTTCATCTGCTCGTTCATATGCACGACGCGAGCGTGAGTCTGGGCGTTCCGCACCGCCACCGCGGCCTGGTTCGCGAGCGTGGTCAGCAGGTCGACGTCGTTGCTGAAGTACGGATCGCCCGACCGCTTGGCGCCGATCGCAATGAAACCAACGAGGTCTCCTTCTTCCCGAAGCGGTACGACTGCGTCGGCCCGAAGGCTATCAAGGAAGTCGCGAAGGTTCTCAGTGGAGTGAGACGCGTCGACGCTCAACACTTCGTCTGAGAAGAGGAGGGTCTGAGCGGCTAGCGCCGTGATCACAGGTGAACTATTGGCAATTGTGGGTCGCAGTGGCGCGGAGGACAACCTCCACGAGAGAACGAATTCTGCGTCTTCCGAATCAAAGAGGTACATGCCAATTCCATCGGGATGGAATGTGGACTCGATTACCGCACCTGTGTGTCCCAGGAGGGACTGTAGATCGATTGTGGCTGTGAGCGCTCGGCTAGCCTCTCGAAGGGTGTGCGCATAATCATAGGGATTCCGGTATAGATATCGGTCGAATAGCCCCTGCACAGTTGCTCTGACGGGATTCAGTAAGAGGATGGCCACAGCCGCCAGCAGAATCTCTCGCACAGAGAAATCCTGTTCGTCTGGCAAGAGCACGTTAGAGGCCAGCAAGACAAGAGCCAGCGTTCCGGCTGTGATGACTAGTGCAGCAAGATATGTTGCTCCTCGGTGTATCACCAGACGGATGTCCATTAATCGATGTCTGATGATGGCGTGGGCGGTGATGCCCAGCAAGATGAGGGAGAACAGGGGGCCGTATCGCCCATACGCCGACGTGTTCAACAGAAGAGGTAGCACAACATTGGTTGTTGTGATGAGTGCGCCAGATAGTACGAAGGCGAGAATCACATAGCGGACCTGGACCTTTTCAAGCCCCTCTGAGCACCGATATTTTGTCAGTAAGAGTTGAACTGTCAGGGCCAACCCAACTAATGCATAGACTGCGAATAGAGGATGCAGCGGACCGTAGGTGACCTGCAGCCCTTCATCAAGGGACTTGGCCGAGTAGACGATCCAGGGCGAGAAGGAGACCACGCAGAATGCTATCCCAATTGGCACTAGAGCATATTGGACGAGCTTGCGTGAGCTCGGAGAGATTGAAGCGAATCGGTCGATGAAGAGGAGGAACGAGACCGCAAAGAGGCTGCCGGCCGCAAATGCAAATCGGATAATGGCCGTGGTGTGGTGGACGTTCGTCGATCTGGGGTCAACATGGTAGCCGACTGCCAGAGCAACGGCCCAGCAACTCGTGGCGACAGCAAGGAACGCAAATGCTCGATTGAGGGGGGCCTTGGGCGCGCGAGTAAAGACGTAGACGCCTACCCATAGATTGGCGACTGCAGTAGCCATGAGGAGCAGCCAGTTAACTGTTATTGTTGTCATTCCGCCGTGTGAAGCCCGATGTCTGTTGACGGGTTTAACGATGTGTCTTTGATCGCTGCTACGCTCTGGAGTGCTTCAACGCCGCCCTCGGCAGCTGGAAGTTCAACTACGATCGTCGTGCCGGATTGGTCCCGATTGTTCTCTGCCCGAATTGATCCTCTGTGGGCATCGACAATGCTGCGACAGATCGCAAGCCCGAGACCTGAGCCCGTAGGCTTCGTGGTGAAGAACGGCTCGAAGATATGATCCTTAACTGACTCCGGTAGCCCAGGGCCTGAATCGGTGACCTCAATCAGGATCCACGACACCCCGGCTGATTGAGTTCGTGCGACGCGGATGTTCAGATCGCCTCCTTGTCCCATGGCTTCGAGGGCATTCTGGAAGATATTCAGGAATAGTTGTTTGAGCTGCGATTCATCAATTGTGACAAACGGACTATCGTCGTCGGCAGTGAAGCGAACTGCAGTGTGGCTCTGTTCGAGTTGACCGCGCAATAGCTTGAGGGTGTCAGAGATCGGCTGCCGGACGTCCACTGAGCCAGTTTGCTGTTGTGGGGCGCTGGCTATGCCTCTAAGACGCGCGACAAGATTGTCGATGCGATCAATTTCCCGGACGACGACCTTAGAAAAATCTTCACGGAAGTCGACGTCGGAGAAACGTTCCGGAAGAAGCTCCGCAAATGTTCTGATTGCCACGAGAGGATTCTTGATTTCGTGGGCGACGCCGGATGCGAGAGAGCCGAACGAGGCCAGCCTTTCAGCCCTTTGCTTTTCGTACTCAAGTTCCTTGAGGCGAGTTAGGTCGCTGAAGACGATTAAGGCGCCGTGCGTGGATCCATCTTTGCCATGGAGTGAAGCGGTAGAGCACACGAGGGGCAGCAGCAGCCCATCTTGTGTCTGAATAGAGATCTCAAGTTGAGAGTAAGCCTTGCCTTCGATCAGGGTGCCTCGTAGGGGCTCGGCCAAGGCGGGAGGCAACTCTGTATAAGAAGGGTGCAGGCGCCGATTGAAGATCATGCCGGTTAACCGCTCGGCCGCACGGTTGAAGAGGGAGACATGGCCGGACGCATCCACCGCAATTACGCCACTGGCCATGGTCGACAGAATATTGTCGACGTACTCATTTACAAGAACGACTTCGCTGTACAGGTGCGCATTCTTCATGGCGACAGCAGCTTGACCGACGAGTGTGGAAAGAAGATCGATATCTTCGTTGAAGTAGGGGTCTCCTGATCGTTTCGGTCCTACGATCAACATCCCGGCGAGCGAGTACTCATCGGAAAGAGGAAATGCGACGGCGCCGCGAAGAGCTTGTAGTTCGGCAGCCGCCTCGGCGAAACGATGTTCAGGGTCACGGATCGCCTCTTCGTGAACAAAAGGCCGCCTCTGTTTCTGCATGAAAGCAACGACGGCCGACTGGGCTGGAATGGCAGAAGCAGCCTCGGTTCTGGCCCAGCCTAGGGACGGAGATAGTCTTTGGGCGACGTAGGCCTTCTCGCGGGGCGCTCTAAGGTAGACGGTCACACCCTCTGCCTTGAATGTGTCCTCAATCGTGACGCAAAGGTATTGGAGGAGTGATTGAAGATCGAGCGTGCTGCTCAGCTGACGACTTGCCTCGCGAAGAGTGCGTTGGAAGTCGTATTTCTCGCGATAAACGTACCGGTTGAAGGACCTCTGGATCCACGCCTTTAGAGGCTGAAAGACGACCGCTACGAGCGTGGCTAGAATCAGGGCATCGGCGAGGGGAATGTTGCTTGTGTCGAAGTCGGACATCAGTTGATAGATCTTGGCAACGACGAGGAACACGGAAATCGATGCGAAGATTGCAGAAACATAGACGACGCCTTGACGAATCACAACGCGGATATCCATGAGGCGATAGCGAATGATCGCGTGGGCGGAGAAGGATACAACTAGGAGGGAGAAGTAGGGCCCTAGCGCACTGTACCTAGAGGTCTTCCAGAGCAGAGGGATAACCAGGTTGGTTGTTATGGCTCCGGCGCCGCCCAATAGGATCCCGAAGAGCAAATAACGGAGCTGGAGCTTCCTCACTCCGGCGGCGGATCGAATGGTCAGCCAGAGAGTGAACGACGCGAGGACGAAGCAGAGAAGGAAGTATATTCCGAAAAGTTTGTGCGCAGGACCGTATACAAAGCTCGCTCGTTCTGGCCCGATTACGGCACCGGCTACGATCCATGGAGAGAGAGAGAGCAACACAAAGACAGCACAACAGCTTGCGGGCAGCAGAATCTTGAGCTTTCGGGTTCGACCGACGGTGACCGAGAAGGCATCGAACATCCAAAGAAGAGAGAACGGTATCGCGCTCGCAAAGGCGAAGCCCAGGCGACCGAGGGTGATGACCGAATCCACCTGTCGAGACGCCAAGGCGAAGGAGATGCAGACAATCCAACCGGCGATAGCGAGGGCGGCTAGTGCGAAGCGGCGGTTCTCGGCGGCGTGGCGATTGTGAAACAGGACGAACAAAGCGAGTGTGACTAGGGTCGCACAGAGGGCCAGGACGCCGACGGTTTGCAAGCTCACAGTCTCGGAGGTCGGCTAACGGCCTACTTGGCCAATGACCAATGCTGCCACGCTTCCACCGAAGCTGTGGCCGTTGACGAGGACGTGACGAACACGAGCTGTGCGTGAGACGTTCGGTACGTAGTCGAGATCGCACTGCGGATCAGGTACTTCTTGGTTGATTGTAGGTGGAACTACTTGGTCTTGGATCGAGAGGCATGCGGCGGCCGCCTGAAGTGTTCCTGCGGCCGAGATCGGCTGTCCGATCATTGACTTGATGGAACTAATGGGGATTCGGTACGCGTGGCTACCGAACGCTTCCTTGAAGGCGTTGGTATCGCAGATATCGTAGTCGGGTAGCGAACTGCCGTGGGCGTTGACATAATCGATGGAGTTGGGCGCCAGTCCGGCCTGCCGGATAGCAGTAGAGATCGCAGACGCCATCCGCTTGCCCGACAGGTCCCCTTTTCGCATTCCGATGGCTTCGCTGGCAGACCCATGTCCCAAGATCTCGGCATAGATGTGGGCACCGCGGTCGCGTGCGATCTCAAGATCCTCAAGGATGAGAGTGGCTGCCCCTTCTGAGATCACGATTCCATCTCTCAAGTTGTCGTAAGGGCGCGAAGCCTTCCGGGGGGCATCGTTTCGCTTGGAGAGCGCGCCGAGGGCACAAAAGGCTCCAAAAGCTAGCGGAAAGATTGGAGCATCACACCCGCCAACCACCGCCATGGTTGACGTTCCTTCACGAATGGACGTGACTCCCTCGTTGATTGCGTCGATCCCGGTGCAGCAGTTTGACGAAACGGATAGGGCTGGCCCGGTAATGCCGAACTCGATTGCAACATAGCTAGAGGTCGCATGAGGTGGATACTCAAGAGCCGCCCATGGATTGATTCCGGAAACACCTTCCCTCCAGATTCCCTCGAGTGCACCCGCTGCGACATCGCCACCGCCGTTCACAGACGTGCCGTAGTAGATGCTGGTCTTCGGTGCGGTTTCCGGAGTGATCTTGACCTGCGCGTCGTCAAAGGCGAGACGGGTAGCGGCGACTGCAAATTGCGAGAAGCGTCCCATCACCTTCGCCTTACGCGCGTTCATGAAGTCCTTGGGGTCGAAGTCGCGGATCTCGCCCGCCACGTGGCACGGGTAGGGAGTGGGGTCGAAAGCGGTGATGTAGTCGATCGCGGATTTGCCGGCGATGAGATTGCGCCAGAATGTTTCCTTGCCGATCCCGTTGGGGGCGACGACGCCCAACCCAGTAACAACTACACGCCGGGAGTTCTTCACTAGACCGTGCCCCCTAAGGGTGCGTCCGTAAAGGTGGGATAGACTTATAACCTAGCAGGAAATCAATCTGAAACCAAATCCCCCGACGTCGCCGCCTCGGGTAGAATGCGACCATATGCGGCACCAGTTTACGCGACGCCAGCTGCTGCTGGCCGCCCTGCCGATCCTGCCAGGCAGCCTGCTGCTCGCGCGGCGGCGGGCCGACGCCCTGGAGGACGGGCGGTGGGTCCTCGGCTACCAGCTTGATCTGTCCATTTTGTTTAACTTTTTGACCCTGTCTCTGATTGGGAACGTGGTCCAGGAGATCGACCGTCGTGCCGGCCGCTACCGCGTCACGATGGACGGCAAGGGCACCGCGATCAGCACCCGGACCGAGGCCACCGGAATCATCCGGGACGGACGGTTCAAGCCGCTCGAGTCGCGCAGCGTGCACCTGTTCCGGGGCCGGGAGAACACGGTCGCGACCAGCTACGACTACGACCGGCAGCGGGTCGAGCTCCACGCAGTGACCCACACCTTGCTGCTGGGCCGGCGGCGCCAGGTCGACGACACCCTGGTGCTGCCGGCCGGGCGCCACGTGGACGATCTGATCTCGGCCGAGCTCAACTTCGCGGCCAACACGCTCGACCGCGACAGCGACGGGACGTACTCCACGTGGATCATGCGAAGGGCCCGCGCCGACAACGAAGGCCCCGACGACGTCTCGCCCGACGGCTACCGGGCCGAGCTGGTCCCGCTTCGCTTCCGCCCGAGCCCCGATGGGCCGACGGGTCGGCTGACCGCGCTGGTCGACATCACGCGCTTCTCCTCGTGGGCGCGCCCGGACGCGCCGGCCCGGGTCACCTTCGCGCCGGACCGGCAGCTCGAGTCGGTGCAATCCACCCTCATCCTGGGCACGACCCTCTCGGTACGCGTCACGGGCAACGTGTGAACCAGCCGGGGGCCCAGCACGACCTGATCGGGCTGGGCGAGGTGATGCTGCGGCTCGCCGCGCGCCCGCCGCAGCGCCTCGAGCAGGCGTCGGATCTGGACGTGCAGATCGGCGGCACCGAGGCCAACGTGGCGGCCGCCTGCGCGCGGCTCGGCCTGCGGACCGCGGTCATCTCGGTGCTGCCGGCCGAGCACGCCTGGGGCGATCGCACCGTGCGCGAGCTCACCGGCCACGGGGTGGATTGTCGTGGAATCCTCCGACGCCCCGGTCAGCGGATGGGGCTCTACTTCATCGAGTACGGCATGGCCCCGCGCCCGGTGAGGATCCTCTACGACCGGCGGGATTCCGCGTTCAGCCGTCTGGTGGCCGAGGACGTGGACTGGGCGCTGGTCCGCGACGCGCGCCTCGTTCACCTCACCGGGGTGACCGCGGCGATGGGGAGCAACGTTCGTGACGTCGTGCGCCGCGCCATCGCCGAGGCGGACGGCGCGGGCGTGCCGGTATCCTTCGACGTCAACTATCGCTCGCGTCTGTGGAGCCCGAAGGAGGCGCGGGACTTCCTGGCCGAGATCCTCCCGCGCGTGCGCTATCTCTTCATAGGAGCCGACGACGCGGCCACCGTGTTCGAGCTGGAGGGCTCACCGGAGCGCGTGCTCGAAGGACTTCACCCGCTCGCGCCCGCGGCCACCATCGCGCTCACGCTCGGCGAGGCCGGCTCGGCGGTGCTGACCGCGGGCCGGATCCACCGCCCGTCCCGGCGCTACCTGGTGTCGGTGGTGGATCGGGTGGGCGCGGGCGACGCCTTCGCCGCCGGGTTCCTCTGGGCCACCTTGATCGGCCGGGACGCCCAGCAGGCCGTGGACGCGGCCACCGCGCTCGCGGCACTGAAGTGCACCATCTGGGGAGACGTGCCGCTCGTATCCCGGGCGGAGCTCGAGGAGCTGCTGGCCACGGACAGTACCGAGATCAGACGCTAGTCCGGCCCGTGGCGCGCTCCGCGGTCCTCGTCCACAATCCCGGCTCCGGTCAGCAGCGCGATCGGTTTCACTCGATCACCCGGATGGTCGACGCCCTGCGCCGGTACGACATCGCGGTCACGCCCCGGATCACCACCGCGCCCGCCGACGCCACGCGGCTCACCGCGGAGGCGGTGGCGGCCCACGTCGACCTCGTGATCGTCCACGGCGGCGACGGGACCGTCAACGAAGCCATCCAGGCGCTGGTCGGCACGTCCACGCCACTGGCGGTGTGGCCCGGCGGGACGTCCAACGTCCTCGCGCGCGAGCTCGCGCTCCCCGGGAGCCTGGACCTCGTGGCCCGCGTCATCGCGGCTGGCGCGATTCGGCGCGTGTCGGTCGGTCGCGCGGGCGAGCGGTACTTCCTGCTGATGGCGGGGGTGGGCCTCGACGCCGACATGCTGCGCTCGGTCCATCCGGGGCTCAAGCGCCTGACCGGCGAGGGCGCCTACTGGATGGCCGGCCTGCGCCAGCTCACCGACTGGAACCCGGTGCCCTTCACGGTGGAGACGGAGGGCGGCCGGCACCGCGCCACCTTCGCGGTGGTGGCCAACGCGGCCTCCTACGGCGGCGGGCTCCGCTTCGCGCCCGAGGCGAGCATGGACGACGACCTGCTCGACCTGTGCCTGTTCGACTCGACACAGCGCCACCGCTTCGCCCGCTACCTGGCCGCCGCGTTCAGCGGCTCGCACCTGGGCATGCCCGGCGTGAGCTACGTGAAGACGCGGCGGGCGGTCGCCCACGGGCCCGACAACCGGCTGGTCCACGTCGACGGCGAGCTGCTCGGCCGGCTGCCGGTCAGCTTCGACTGCGTGCCGGCCGCGCTGTCTCTCGTGGTTCCCTAGGGTGGTATAGTCTGCGCTGATGGCCGACGCGGCGCGGGGCGCCGAGCGCATCCTCGAGGGGCTGAACCCGCCCCAGGCCGCCGCAGTCACTCACGAGACCGGCCCGCTGCTCATCATCGCGGGTGCCGGCACCGGCAAGACCACCGTCATCACCCGGCGCATCGCCTACCTCATCGCCACTCGCCGGGCGCGACCTTCCGAGATCCTCGCGCTCACGTTCACCGACAAGGCGGCGGCGGAGATGGAAGAGCGCGTCGACACGCTCGTGCCCTACGGCTACGCCGACGTGCAGATCTCCACCTTCCACGCCTTCGGCGACCGGCTGATCAAGGAGAACGCGCTCGAGCTGGGGCTCACCCCCGACTTCCGGGTGCTCACGCGGGCCGAGCAGGTCATCTTCCTGCGCGATCACCTCTTCGAGTTCCCGCTCAAGCACTACCGGCCGCTCGGCGATCCCACCCGCCATCTGCAGGCGATCCTTACCCAGTTCAGCCGGCTCAAGGACGAGGACGTGGGCCCCGACGAGTACCTGATCCTCGCCGAGGGGCTCCTCGCCCGAGCGACCGATGACGAGACGCGACTCCACGCCGAGCAGCACCTGGAGCTGGCGCGCACCTACGCCCAGTACCAGACCCTGATGGCCCGCCTGGGCCAGATCGACTTCGGCGACCAGATCGTGGAGGCCCTGCGCCTCTTCCGGACGCGCCCGCACGTGCTGCGCCGGCACCAGGAGCGCTACAAGCACATCCTCGTCGACGAGTTCCAGGACACCAACTACGCGCAGTTCGAGCTGGTCAAGCTCCTGGCGGCCCGGCAGCGCAACGTGGCGGTGGTCGGCGACGACGACCAGGCCATCTTTCGGTTCCGCGGCGCGTCGATGAGCAACATCCTCGCCTTCGACCGCGCCTATCCGGACGCGCGCCAGGTGGTGCTGCAGGAGAACCGCCGCTCGCCCCAGGCGGTGCTCGACGCGGCCTACCGGCTGATCCAGCACAACAACCCGGATCGGCTCGAGGTGGCGCAGAAGATCGACAAGCGCCTGATCTCCACCGTCGGGAAAGGGGAGGCGCCCGAGCACCTGGCCTTCGACACCGTCTCCACCGAGTCGGACCAGGTGGCCGAGATGATCCGGGAGGAGCACGAGCGGGGCCGGCCGTTCCGGGACTTCGCGGTGCTGGTGCGGGTCAACAACGACGCCGACCACTACCTCCGCGCGCTCAACATGCGCGGCATCCCGTGGACCTTCTCGGGCAACGCGGGCCTCTACGGCCGGCCGGAGGTGCGCCTCCTCATCGCGTTCCTGCGATCGGTGGCCCACCCGGACGACTCGGTGAGTCTGCACTACCTGGCCTCCTCCGACGTCTACCAGGTGCCGATCGTCGACCTCACCAAGTGCGCGACCTACGCCGACCGCAAGCACCGCTGGCTCTTCGACGTCCTGCGCGCGGTGCCCGAGGAGGTCGCGATCACCGAGGAGGGCGCGGGCGCGGTGGCCCGGCTCGTGGCGGACCTTCAGCGCTACATGGAGCTGGCCCGCGAGCACCCGACCGGCGAGGTGCTCTACCAGTTCCTGGTCGACTCGGGGCTCATGACCCGCTACGCGAAGGCCCCCGCCGAGCTCGAGCAGGAAGTGCAGAACGTCAGCAAGTTCTTCACCCGCGTCAAGGACGCGGCGCGCGTCCTCAAGTACGACAATGTGCGCGAGTTCGTGAATCACCTGGACGCGCTGATCGAGGCGGGCGACGATCCCGCGGTGGCCGAGGCCGACACCGAGACCCCGGCGGTCCACGTGCTCACCGTGCACAAGGCCAAGGGTCTCGAGTGGCCCGTCGTGTTCATGGTGGACTGCATGCAGAACCGGTTCCCGTCCACCCGCCGGTCCGACCCGGTCGAGATCCCCGCCGAGCTGATCAAGGACACCCTGCCCACCGGCGATTTCCACGAGCAGGAGGAGCGCCGCCTGTTCTACGTGGGCATGACCCGCGCCAAGGAGCGGCTCTACCTCACCAGCGCGGAGGACCTCGGCGGCAAGCGCAAGTGGAAGGTGAGCCAGTTCGTCCTGGAAGCTCTCGACCTGCCCAAGGACGCGGCGCGGCCCTTCCGGGCCCAGGCCATCGAGCAGCTGCGGCGGCTGGCCCCGCCCCCCGAAGCGGTCGGCCTCGCCCTCGCCCCGATCGCGGACGACGAGCCGCTCGCGATCAGCCACCGGCAGGTGGACGACTACGAGACCTGCCCGCTCAAGTACCAGTACATCCACATCCTGCGGATCCCGCTGCGGCAGCACCACTCGGTGGTCTACGGCAGCGCGCTCCACAACGCGGTCGAGTTCTACCTGCGCCGCCGCGCGGCCGGCAACTACACCTCGCTCGAGGATTTCCTGCTCGCGTTCGACAACGCGTGGCGGAACGAGGGCTTCCTCACCCGCGAGCACGAGGAGCAGCGGAAGCGGGCGGGAGTGGCGGCGCTGACGCGCTTCTACCACGAGGAGGAGGCCTCCGGCCAGAAGCCCACCGACGTGGAGCGGGAGTTCGGGTTCAATCTCGGCCTCGACCGGGTCCGCGGGCGCTTCGACCGGGTCGACGAGACCCCCGAGGGCCTCGTGATCGTCGACTACAAGTCGAGCGACGTGACCGACCAGAAGAAGGCTGACCAGCGCGCGAAGGAGAGCCTCCAGCTCAAGATCTACGCGCTCGCCCAGCACGAGATGACCGGGCGCCTTCCCGCGCGGGTGGAGCTGCGCTTCCTCGAATCCGGGCTCACCGGGCGGCACACCCCCACCCTCGACGACCTGGTGGCCGCGCGTGACGCCATCCGGGAGGCGGCGCGCGGCATCCGGCAGCGAGAGTTCGAGGCGACCCCCGAGTACCAGGCCTGTCGCTACTGTCCCTACAACCAGATCTGCCCCAGCACCGCGACGCAGGAATAACCGGAGGAGAGACATGAAGCTCAACGCCAACGGCATCGAGATCAACTACGAGATCGAGGGCGAGGGCCCGGTGGTGACCTTCAGCCACTCGCTGGCCTGCAACCTCTCCATGTGGGACGAGCAGGTGCGCGCCCTCCGCGGTCGCTACCGCGTGCTCCGCTACGACACACGCGGCCACGGGCAGACCGCCGCACCCGCCGGGGCCTACACCCTCGATCAGCTCGCGGACGACCTGAAGGGTCTGCTCGACGGGCTCGGCATCGCGGCCACCCACTTCGTCGGGCTCTCGATGGGCGGCATGATCGGGCAGGTCTTCGCGCTCAAGCACCCGGCCATGGTCCAGAGCCTCGTGCTCTGCGACACCACGAGCCGCTACCCCCAGGGCGCGGCCGCGGTCTGGGAGGAGCGCATCAAGACGGTCGGGGCCAAGGGCATGGAGCCCATGGTGGCGCCCACGCTCGAGCGGTGGTTCACCGCGCCCTTCCGGGCGCGCCGGAAGGACCTGATGGGTAAGGTCGGCGCCATGATCCGCAGCACGCCCACCGCGGGCTACGTCGGCTGCTGCCACGCGCTGCCCAAGATCAACGTCACCGAGCGCCTGCGCGACGTCCGCTGCCCGGCGCTCGTGATCGTCGGCGAGGAGGACCCGGGAACGCCGGTCGACATGGCCCGCGACATCCAGGCGGCGCTGCCGGTCGCCGAGCTGGCGGTGCTGTGTCGCGCGTCGCACCTGTCGAACGTCGAGCAGCCGGAGGAGTTCAACCGGGCGCTCGGCGGCTTCCTGGACAAGCTGAGCGGCCGGACTAAGCTGTAGGGCGTCGACCGCTTCATGCCCGCGGCCCGATCGGGGGCGGCCGTCGTTCGACAGACCCGCCTCTGGTTGGGCCTCGTGCTGTTCACGTACCTCACCACTCACTTCCTGAACCACGCGCTCGGCCTCGTCTCCATCGACGCGATGCTGGCCGGGCGCGAATGGTTCGTCCTGCTCTGGCGCAGCTACCTCGGGACGCTCGCCCTCTACACCGCGCTCGTCGTCCACCTCTCCCTCGCCTACTGGTCGCTCTACCGCCGGCGCACGCTGCGCATGCCGGGGTGGGAGGCCCTGCAGCTCTCCCTCGGCCTGACCATCCCGCTGCTCCTGGTCTGGCACGTCGTGGGCACGCGGCTGGCGCACGAGGTCGCGGGCACGCGAGACACCTACAGCCTCGTGGTGCTCTCGCTCTGGAAGCTCGATCCGGCGTCGGGACTGCGCCAGGCCACCGCGCTCGTCATCGCGTGGCTGCACGGCTGCGTGGGCCTACACTTCTGGCTCCGCCTGCGCCCGTGGTACCCGCGGTACGCCCGCGCGATCTACAGCGGTTTCCTGCTCCTGCCGGTGCTGGCGCTGCTGGGCTTCGCCGAGGCGGGCCGCGAGATCACCCGGCTGGCGGAGGACCCCGCCTTCGTGCCCCGCGTGCTCGCGGCCGCGCAGCTGCCGAGCCCCGCGCAGCGCGTGGTGCTCGGGCGGGTCTCGCGGAGCGTCTTCTGGGGGCACCTGGGGATGATCGGGCTCGTGCTGGCGGCCCGAGGCGCGCGCGAGCGCATGCGCCGCCGGCAGGGGGTCCGGGTGACCTATCCCGGGGGCCGCGAGGTGCTGGTCCCCGCCGGGTTCACCATCCTCGAGGCGAGCCGCTTCGCCGGCATCCCGCACGCGTCCGTCTGCGGCGGCCGCGGCCGCTGCTCCACCTGTCGCGTGCGCGTGATCCGCGGCGCGGAGCACCTGCCCGCCGCGACCCCCGAGGAGCTGCGCGTGCTCCGGCGGGTGGGCGCGCCGGCCCACGTGCGCCTGGCCTGCCAGGTGCGGCCGCCCCGCGACGTCGCGGTGGTGCCGCTCGTGCCGGCGGGCGCCGGCCCCGCCGACGCGATCGGCGTCGGCGACCATCGCGAGGGCCGCGAGCTGACGATCGCGGTGCTCTTCGCGGACCTGCGGGGGTTCACGCGGCTCGCCGAGCGGAAGCTGCCGTACGACGTGGTCTTCATCCTCAACCGCTACTTCGAGGCGGTCGGCGGGGCGATTGCCGACGCGGGTGGCATCGTGAACCAGTTCACCGGCGACGGCGTCATGGCCCTGTTCGGCGTGGACAGTGGGCCGGAGGAAGGCTGCCGCCAGGCGATCCGGGCCGCCGCGGCCATGGTCGCCCGCGTGCAGGAGCTGAGCCGGACGCTCGCCGATGACCTGACGATCCCGCTGCGCCTCGGCATCGGCATTCACGCCGGCCCCGCGGTGGTCGGGCGGATGGGCTACGCCACCACCACGTACCTCACCGCGGTCGGCGACACGGTGCACGTGGCCGCGCGCCTCGAGGCCCTCACCAAGGACTACGCCTGCGACCTGGTGCTCTCCGAGGAGGTGGCCGCGCGCGCCGGCCTGGACGTGTCCGACCATGCCCGCCACGAGCTCACGGTGCGCAACCGGGAAGCCCCGCTCGCCGTCTTCGTGGCCCCGAGCGCGGGCCGGCTGGCCGAGCGGCTCGCCGTCGGCGATGATAGAGTCCGCGCATGACCTCCCACGGTCACTCCGGACGCCCGGCCGGCCCGAGCCCGCCCGAGCCCACCTTCGCCGAGCAGGCGCGCACCCTGGTGCACCTCGGCCGGTCCGGCACGCTCGGCACGCTCTCGCGCCGCCATCCGGGCCACCCGTTCGTCTCGGTGATGCCCTACGCGCCCGACGAGCGCGGTCGGCCGCTGGTGCTGATCAGCGGGCTCGCGATGCATACCCAGAACCTCGACGCCGACCCGCGGGCGAGCCTGCTCGTCGTCCAGGCCGGGCACGAGGATCCGCTCGCGATGGCCCGCGTCACGCTGATGGGCCGGGCCGAGCGCCTGCCGGCCGCCGACCGGGCCGGGGCCCGGGAGGCATACCTGGCGCGCCATCCGAACGCGGTGCACTGGGTCGACTACGGTGATTTCGCGTTCTGGCGCCTCGACCTGACCGACGTCTACTTCGTCGGGGGGTTCGGGGCCATGGACTGGCTCGCGGTCGACGGCTACGCGACCGCCCGGCCCGATCCGCTCGCCGACGCGGGCCCGGGGATCATCGAGCACATGAACCGGGACCACGCCGACGCCCTGATCCTCTACGCGCGCGTGCTGGGCCCCGTCGCCGCGGACGCGGCCGAGATGGTCGCGGTCGACCGGCTCGGCTTCAAGCTGCGCGTCCGGGCCGGAGAGGGCCTCGAGGGCTGCCGCGTCAGCTTTCCTCGCGAGGTGACCGACGGGGAGCAGTGCCGCCGGGTGCTGATCGAGATGCTCGAGGACTGCCGCCAGCGAGCGCGCATCGGCTAGGCCGGACCAACCACCAAGGAGAGACTCGCAATGGCACGCTTCGTCAAGGTCGCCGCCGCGCAGATGGGCCCGAACAACGAGGGTACGAGCCGTGAGGAAATCGTCGAGCGGATGCAGGCCCTGCTCGAGCGGGCCGTCGCGGAGGACGTCGAGATCCTGGCCTATCCCGAGATGGCGCTGACCACCTACTTCCCCAAGCGCGTCCGGGACGACTACGACCAGTTCTTCGAGACCGAGATGCCGCCCAAGGCGCTGGCCCCGCTGCTGCAGCGGGCGCGCGAGGCCCGCATCGCCTGCCACGTGGGCTTCTGCGAGAAGGACCAGGGCCGCTACTTCAATACCGCGCTGCTGACCGACGAGGCGGGCCACCTGGCCGGGACGTTCAGGAAGATCCATCTTCCGGGCGCCAAGCAGCCCGATGGCCACGCGCAGGTGTACGAGCCCCACTTCTTCGAGTCCGGCGACACCGGCTATCGCGTGTTCGACACCGCGAAGGCGAAGGTCGGCATCGCGATCTGCCAGGACCGGCGTTTCCCCGAGTCCTACCGCAGCCTCGGCCTGCTCGGCGCCGAGATCGTGCTGATCGGCTACAACACGCCGCTCTCGCCGCTGGCCCTCGACCTGAACGAGCTGTGCCTCCGGGCGGGCGCCTACCAGAACAACCTCTTCGTGGTCGGCATCGCGAAGGCCGGGATCGAGGACGGCATGGAGCTGATCGGCGGCTCCTGCATCGTGAACCCGATGGGCCAGGTGCTGGCCAAGGCGGCCACCACCGGCGACGAGCTGATCGCGGCGCGCATCGACCTCGAGCAGATGACGCCCGCGCGCAAGCGCTGGGACTTCCTGGGTCGCCGCCATCCCGAGCACTACGGCTTGCTGACCCAGCCGACGGTGCGACCGGGCGCGCGATGAGCGCTCGCGCGAAGAGCCCTTCGATAGACCTCATCGTTCGCGGCGGGCGCGTCGTGACCCCGACCGAGGTCCTCGAGACCGCGGTGGCGGTGAGCGGCGGCAAGATCGTGGCGCTGGGAGCGGAAGCGATGCTGCCGGCCGCCGAGCGCACCATCGACGCCACCGGCAAGTACGTGCTGCCCGGCCTGATCGATTGCCACGTGCACCTGGGCGCGGTCTACGACGACTGGCACACCGGACCGGTGGCGGCCGCGCACGCCGGGCTCACCACGCTGCTCTCGTTCGTGGAGTACGACGACCAGGCCCGCGAGACGCTGCCCCAGGCCCTGAAGCGGCTACGTGACGAGGCGGGGCAGCAGTCGGTGATCGACTTCGGCTTCCACTTCATCCTGAACAACCAGCCCTACATCCTGGATGGGCTGGCCGAAGCGTTCGCGCAGGGTGTGACGTCGTACAAGATCTTCATGACCTACAAGAGACGCCCGAACCGCATGTGCTCGGACGAGTTCATCGCCCAGGTCATGGAGCGCATCGCGGCACTGGGCGGCGTCTGCCAGCTCCACTGCGAGAACGGCGATATCCTGTATCACCTCGAGAACAAGTCCATCGCGGCCGGCAAGGTGAAGCCCACCGATTTCCCGGCCACCTGCCCGCCGTGGACCGAGGAGGAGGCGATCAACCGCGCCATCCTCATCGGCGAGATGACGAAGTGCCCGGTCTACGTCGTCCATCTCTCGACCAAGGGCGGCCTCGAGCGGATCAAGACGGCCCAGGCGCGCGGGCAGCGCGTGTGGACCGAGACCTGCCCGCAGTACATGCTGCTCACCGAGAAGGAGATGGAGGCGTGGGGCCCGCTCGCCAAGATCGGGCCGCCGCTCCGTCCGGTCGGGGGCGGCGACGGCGACGCGCTCTGGGGGGGCAGCCGCGAGGGCTACATCGCCACCGTGGCGAGCGACCACTCGCCGCGCCGCAAGGAGCTGAAGGAGCCGGGCTGGAAGAACATCTTCGTGGACGGCAAGGGCAACCCGGTCCCGTTCGGCAGCCCATCGATCGAGACGCTGGTGCCGCTCATGTGGAGCGAGGGCGTGGTCAAGCGCGGCCTGCCCGTGACGTGGCTTGCCCGGGTGATGGCGGAGAATCCGGCCCGGATCTTCGGGCTCTATCCGCGGAAGGGCGCCATCCGCGTCGGCGCCGACGCCGATCTCACCATCATCGATCCCGACTCCGACGGGACGATCAAGGTAGCCGATCACCACGGCGTCGCGGGCTGGACCCTATACGAGGGCTGGAAGTCGCGCGGACGGCCGTGGATGACCGTGCTGCGCGGGCAGGTGTTGCTCAACCAGGGTCGCCTCGAGCAGAAACCGGGCTACGGGCAGTTCCTCGCGCGCACCGGGCCGGTGGCGCCCATCGGCGGGACGGCCGGGTAGGGGAGCGGCCGTCCGCATGGACTATCTCGACCGGCTCTCGGAGTTCGTCGAGGCGGTGAGCCTGGATCGCCTGCCGGACGAGGCGGTCCAGGCGGCGCGCCTGGTGCTGCTCGATACGATCGGGGCGATGGTGGCGGGTAGCGTGCAGCCGGAGAACCGGCGGCTCGCGGCAACCATGCACGAGCGCCGGTCGCGGACCGGGGCGACCCTCATCGGGCACGGCGGTCGCGTGGACCCGCTGCTGGCCACGTTCGCCAACGCCACCGCCGGCGTCGCGCTCGAGGTCGACGAGGGCAGCCGGCTCGGCGGCGGCCATCCCGCCATCCACGTGGTCCCGGCCGCCCTCGCGGTGGCGGAGGACACCGGAGCCGACGGGCGCCGGCTGCTCGAGAGCATCATCGCCGGCTACGAAGTGTGCTCCCGGCTCGGCGGCGCGACCACGCCGAAGCCGAACGTCCACTCCCACGGCACGTGGGGCACCATCGGCACCGCGGTGGCGGTGGCCAGGCTGGCCGGGCTCGACGCGGCCGGCATCCGCTCGGTGATCAACCTCTCCGCGAGCATGAGCCCGGCCAACACCTGGACGACCGCGCTCGAGGGCGTGACGATCCGCAACGCGTATCCGGGGCGCTCGGGCCTCGAGGGCATTCTCGCGGTCGATCTCCATCGCGCCGGGTTCACCGGGCTGCCCGACGCGCCGAGCGACGTCTACGGCACGATCCTCGCCGATCGCTTCGAGCCGGAGCGCGCGCTCGACGGGCTGGGCGGCCCGCCGCGCATCCAGCAGAACTACTTCAAGCTCTACGCGTGCTGCCGCTACAACCACTTCGCGCTGGACGCGCTGCTCACGCTGGCGCGCGCCGGCGAGCTGCGGGCCGATGAGGTCGAGCGCGTGGTCGTCACCACGATCCCGTTCGGTCCGCGGATGGCCGGCGCCGCGCCGACCTCGATGCTGGGCGCCAAGTTCTCCATCCCGTACGCGGTGGCCGCGGCGCTGGTTCTCGGGCGCGCGGACGTGTCGGCCTTCGTGGAGCCGGCGCTGGGCGACCCGCGCATCCGGGCGCTCGCGGCACGCGTGGAGGTGCGGGTGGACCCGGAGATGTCGCCGCGTCGCGCCGACGTCCCGACCGCGCGGGTCGAGGTCGTGCTCAAGGACGGGCGCGCGTTCACCGGCGTCACCAGTGTGGTGCGCGGCGACTTCGAGGACCCGGTGCCCGCCGGTGAGATCGTGGGCAAGTTCATCGCGCTTGCGTCTGGCGAGCTGGGCTCAGCTCGCGCCCGCGCCGTGGTGGAGGTCGCGGATCGGGTCGACACGCTGAAGGATCTGGGCGGCTTGACCGCCCTCCTGTCGCCGGCACGCGAGGGCTAGTAGTCTCTGGGGTCGAGCAGGTCGCGGAGGCCGTCGCCGGCCAGGTTGAACGACAGCGTCAGCGAGAAGATCGCGAGGCCGGGCCACCAGGCCATCCAGGGCGCGGTCTCGAGGAACTGCTGGGCGGTGTTGAGCATGGTGCCCCAGCTCGGCGTCGGGGGCTGCACGCCCAGGCCCAGGAAGGACAGGATGGCCTCCGCGATGATGGCACCGGGGATCGACACGGTGGCCTGCACGAGGAGCGCGCTCACGATGTTGGGCAGGATGTGGCGGAGGATCGTCCGCAGCCCGCCCGCGCCGAGGGCCTGCGCCGCCTGCACGTACTCCTCCTCGCGGGTCCCGAGCACGAGCCCCCGGGTGAGCCGGATGTAGGTGGGCGTGGCCGCGAGGCCGATCGCCACCGTGGCGTTGGTGAGCGAGGCGCCCATGATGGTGACGAGCCCGATGGCGAGGATGAGGAACGGAAACGCGAGCCAGGCGTCGGTCAGCCGCATGATGAGCTGATCGGTGACGCCGCCGCTGCGGTAGCCGGCCACGAGGCCGGCGGGCACCCCGATCGCGATCGCGAGCAGGATCGAGAACACGCCCGCCTGCATCGAGATCCGGGTGCCCCAGACCACGCGGGAGAGGTTGTCCCGGCCGAGGTCGTCGGTGCCGAACGGATTCGCCGTGGTCGGCGGCTTGCGGATCTTCCCGTAGTCGGAGCGCTGCGGGTCGGCGGGGGCAATCCACGGGGCGCCGAGCGCGAGGGCCACGAAGAAGAGCACCACCGCCGCGCCCACCACCGCGGGAGGCCGTCGCCACAGCCGTCGCCAGAGCCGCCCTCGCCGCTCAGCCGCCACCGGTCGCCCCTCCGATGCGGATGCGCGGGTTGAGCAGGGAGTAGGAGAGGTCGACCAGCAGGTTGACCAGGACGTAGGTGCTGGCGGTGATCAGCACCACGCCCTGCACGAGCGGGTAGTCGCGGGTGAACACCGACTCCACGATCAGGCGTCCGAAGCCGGGCACCACGAAGATCTGCTCGGTGACCACCGCGCCGCCCATCAGGGCGCCGGTCTGCAGGCCCAGGATCGTGACCACCGGGATCAGGCCGTTGCGGAAGGCGTGGCGGAAGATGACCGCGCGGCCGGCCAGCCCCTTGCTCCACGCGGTGCGGATGTAGTCGGCGCTCAGGATCTCGATCATGCTGTTGCGGGTCTGTCGCATCAGCACCGCGGCGAGGCCGGCCCCCAGCACGAAGGCGGGCATCAGCATGCGCCGGAGGTTCGCCCCCAGGTCCTCCCACGGCGGTACGAAGCCCGAGGCGGGCAGCCAGTGCAGGCGCACCGACAGGAGCAGGATCAGCATGAGGCCGAGCCAGAAGCTCGGCACCGAGAGGCCGCAGAGGGAGACCGCGTTGACGACGAAATCCCACACCGAGTTGCGGCGGACCGCGGAGAAGACGCCGGCGGGGATGGCGATGCCGAGCGCGACCAGCAGCGACAGGCCGGCCAGCTCCATCGTGATCGGCAGCTTGCGGGCCACCGTCCACACCACCGATTCGCGGGTGCGGATGGACTCGCCGAGATCACCCCGCAGCGCGAGGCCGACCCAGCGGAGGTACTGGACCGCGATCGGCGCGTCGAGGCCGTACTTCTGCCGGATCTCGGCGAGCCCGGCCGCGTCGGCGTCGGTGCCGCCCATGACGCGGGCCGGGTCGCCGGGGATCATCCGGACTCCGGTGAAGACGATCAGGCTGATCACGAACAGGGTCACGATCGAGATCGCGACCCGCCGGACCAGGAAGTCGAGCACCGGGACCGGCTAGTTCCAGGACACCCCCTTGATCCGGATCAGCCCGTCCGGCACCGCCTTGTACCCCTTCAGGTTCTTCGGGTACGCCGCGATGTAGTTCGCGTGGTAGAGGTAGATGACGTTGCGGCGCGCGTTGATCTTGTCGATCGCCTCGCGGTAGAGCTTCGCGCGCTCCCCCTGGTCGCTCACCTCGCGTGCCTTGTTCAGCAGCGCGTCGACCGCCTCGTCGCAGACGTGGGTGGTGTTGAGGCTGCCGCCGCACGTGTGGAACTGGTGGATGTTGCCGTCCGGGTCCACCCGCCCGCTCCAGCCGATGGCGAAGGCCTGGAGCTTGCCGTTGTCGTCGTCGGTCAGCGCGGAGGCGAACTCGCTCGGGCGCAGCGTGATGTTGAATCCGGCCTCGCGAGCCATGCCCTGGATCACCTCGCCGAAGCGGCGCTGCTGCGGGTCGTTCACGATGGTGAGCTCGAAGGCATAGCCGTTCGGCAGGCCGGCTGCGGCGAGCAGCTGCTTCGCCTTCGCCAGGTCGCGGCCAGGACACTTGCGGGTCTTGTCGTGGAACGGGCTCACCGGCGAGATCGGGGTGCAGCCCGGCGTGTACTGTCCGTCCCACGCAACCTGGTTGAGGGCCTCCCGATCGAGGCTCAGCTCGAAGGCCTCGCGCACCCGGGGGTCGTTGGCGAGCGGCGTGCCCAGGTCGCCCGCGGGCTGGGTCTTGCCGGTCTTGTTACGGAGGTTGATCGTGACCCCGGTATAGGCGATCCCGGTGACGCTCGAGACCTCGAACCGCCCCTCCTTCTTGAGGTTGAGCGAGTCGGTGGGGGCCACCAGGTGCATGAAGTCGATGTCGCCCGAGCGCAGGTTGGCGAGGCGCACGTTGTCGTCGGGGATGATGCGGAACACGAGCCGGTCGAAGTGGGCCTGGCCGGGGTCGAAGTAGTACTTGGACTTCTCCAGCACGATCCGGTCCTGCGGCACGCGCTCGACGAAGGACCACGGCCCCACGCACACCGGCGCGGTGGCGAACTTGTCGCCCAGCTTGTTGACCGCCGCGGGCGAGACCGGCATGCCCGACCGGTCGGCGAGCGTGGCCACGAGCGGCGAGAAGGGGGCCTTCAGGCGAAGGCGCACCGTGACGGGATCGACCACCTCGACGGTGTTGACCGAGTCGAGCTCGCTGCGCCGGTTCGAGCCCTTCATCTCGCGATGACGGTCCAGCGAGAACTTCACCGCCTCCGCGGTCATCGGGGTGCCGTCGTTGAACTTCACGCCGCTCCGCAGCTTGATGGTCACGGTCTTGCCCCCGTCGGACATCGTGGGCATCCCGGCCGCGAGCTGCGGGAAGATGCGGAGGTTCTCGTCGAGCTCGTAGAGCTTCTCGCACATGTGCTCGAAGATGATCCGGCCGACGTAGGTGCGCGAGAGCGTCGGGTCCAGGAGGTCCGGATCCTGGTTGAGCGCCACCACGAGGGTCTTCTTCTGGGCCTGGGCCGGGGCCGCCGTCGTCAGCGCCAGGACGGCGAACCCGAGCACGACCCACGATCCAAGCTGCGTCCTCCGCATAGTGTTCCCCTTTCTGAGACCGGGTAACCAGCCGGCATGGCTCGCGGTTCCCGATGTGGACCGCTGGAGGCTCAGTACCCTCACCGGCAGCGTGTTGTCAAGGATTGTACTCGCGTTGCCGTAGTATGCTTCCGCCATGAGCGAGAACAAGTTTCAGCAGGCGGAGCTGGCCGCGCTCCTGGGCGTGATCGAGCGGCTGGCCGGCGAGCTCTCCCTGGCCGAGGAGCCCGCGCGTTTCACGGCGGCCCTGGAGGAGGGGGCGCCCGCCGCGGGCGCTAGCGGGGCGGCGGGCTCCCCGGGTACCTCCGGCTAGACCGGCGCGGCGCGTGCCCGACTCCCCGAGCCTGGCCGCAACCGCGGCGGCGATCCGGCAGGGCAAGGTCTCCCCGGTCGAGGTCACGCGCCGCTGCCTCGACCGGATCACGCGGCTCGACGGCCGGCTTCGCGCCTTCATCACGGTGGACGCCGACCGTGCCCTCGTCGCGGCCCGCCGCCTCGAGGACGAGGCGGGGCGGGGGCAGTGGCGGGGCGCGCTCCACGGCGTGCCGCTCGCGTTCAAGGACCTCTGCGTCATCCGCGGCCTGCCGACCTCCTGCGGCACCCGGACCGCGGACTACTTCGCGGCGGAGCCGGAGTGCACCGCGGCGAGCCGGCTCCTCGCCGCCGGGGCGGTCTGCCTCGGCAAGCTCAACATGACCGAGCTGGCGATGGGCGCGCTGGGCGACAACCCGCATCACGGGCACGCGCGCAATCCCTGGGCGGTCGAGCATTGCCCGGGCGGCTCGTCGAGCGGGTCGGGCGTGGCGGTGGCGGCGGGGCTCGCGCTGGGCGCCATCGGAACCGACACCGGCGGCTCCATTCGCCTGCCCGCCGCCGCCTGCGGCATCACCGGGCTCAAGCCGACCTACGGCCGGGTGAGCCGCGCCGGCGCCATGGCGCTGTCCTGGTCGAACGATCATCTCGGCCCGATGGCCCGCACCGCGCACGACTGCGCGCTGATGCTCCAGGTCGTGGCCGGGCCCGATCCGCTCGACGCGACCGCGAGCGCTCATCCGGTGGACGACTACGTGGCGGCCCTCGACGCCCCGGTGCGGGGTCTGCGGGTCGGGGTGCCGCGGAACTTCTTCTTCCAGCGGCTCGACGCCGAGATGGAGGCCGCGGTGCGCCAGGCCGTCGCCGTCCTCGCCACCCTCGGCGCGCGCGTCGAGGAGATCCGCCTGCCCGACCCCCAGGTGCTCAACGACATCACCGGCCTGGTCTCCCGCAGCGAGTCGACCGCGATCCACGGCGGCCTGCTCCGCGACCGGCCACACGAGCTCGGCCCCTTCACCCGCGCCCGGCTCGAGCTGGGCCTGAGCGTGCCCGCCTACGACTACCTGCAGGCGCTGCGGCTGCGCGCCCGTATGGCTCGCACGTTCGCCCGGGAGGTGTGGAGCGAGGTGGACGTGCTGGCGGCGCCGGTGATCCCCGAGCCCGCGCCGCCGCTACGCGCCGCGCTCGAGGGCACGCTCGAGGAGATCGTGGAGCGGCAGGGGCGCTTCTCGCGGCTCACGCGTCCCTTCAACGGGCTCGGCCTTCCCGCACTGAGTCTGCCGTGCGGGTTCTCGACCGGCGGCCTGCCGCTCGCGTTCCAGCTGGTCGGTCGCCCGTTCGACGAGGCGACCGTGCTGCGCCTGGGCCACGCCTACCAGCGCGCGACCGACTGGCACACGCGCGAGCCCGATCTGGCCTGAGCCCCGCCGCGGAGCTTACCCGCCGAGCACCAGCTGCAGCCGGTACTGGCCGAGGGTCACCGAATCCGCGGCGCCGCGTCGGGCGAGGGCCTCGGCGCTCAGCAGGTCGCGGCACGTCCCCTCGATGGCGGCCGCGTCGATGCCCTCGACGAGCACCACCCAGCGCACCAGCGCGTCCGGCGTCGCCAGGAGCTTCTTTTCGTCGCTCTTGGCCGCGGTGCTGACCCCCGCGTCCCCCTCGAGGAGATGGCTCGCCACGATCCCGGGATGCTCGGCCGCCGCGGGCAGCGCGGTGGTGACGAGCCACGAGCGCAGCTCTTCCTCGTGGCCGGGGCGGGGGCCGAGCTGCAGCGTGGCGACCACCCCACCCAGGGCCGAGCCCCACGTGGCCACGACCCGGCACGCGGTGCGGATGTTGTTGCGCACCAGCGGCATGCTCCGGCGGGTCCACGGGGTCGGGTCGGCCAGGCGGGCCAGGTAGGCGGGGCTCTGCAGCGTGTCCAGCGACACGGTCTCGTAGAAGTAAAAGTACCTGGGCGGGCCGCCGAGCGTCGCGTAGCGCCGCGCCCGGAGGAAGCCGGGCACCGCGAGCCGCTCCGGGATGTGCTCGCGCAGGTGCCACTGATCGAACTCGCCGTCCCCTCCGGGGGCGACGTCGTGCCAGAACGCGAGCACACCCTCACCGGCCATCGTCATGCCGCCGACGGTAACGGCGCCGGGAGCCCGCGTCAAGCGTCGGCCTCGGGTAGGCTACACTGCTGCTGATGGCCGAACCGATCGAGACGGCGCCCCCCGCGCCGCCCGCGCCCCGGAGGCTGGTCCGCGGGCTCCTGGGCGGCGTGCGGCTGGCCTACCTGCCGGTGCTCGTGACCTATTTCTGCTACGGGGCGAGCGGCATCACCGCCATCGCGGTCCTCTACTTCCAGAAGGACGTGCTCGGCATCACGCCCGCCGAGGCGGCCGGCATCGCCTTCTGGGTGGCCCTGCCGTGGAGCACCAAGATGGTGGCGGGGGTGGCGTCCGACGTGCACCCCATCCTCGGCAGCCGCCGCTTCGCGTATCTCGTGCTCGGCGCGCTGGCCACCTTCGTGGGCTACGCGTGGCTCGCCACCACCGCTTCCACGAAGGGCACCTATCTGGCCGCGATGGTCATCATCGCGGTGGGCTTCATGATCCAGGACGTGGTCGCCGACGCGCTGAGCGTGGAGGTGGCCCGCTCCGAGGAGGAGATGAAGCAGGTCCAGGCCCTTGGCCGCATGGCGCTGCTCGTCGGCACCATCAGCGTGGGGTACCTGAGCGGCTGGCTCGCCGGCACGGTCGGCGCGCGGACCGTCTTCGCGATCGCGCTGATCCTTCCGCTGCTGGTGGTGATCGCGGCGTGGCTCATCCCGCGCGAGCGCGCGGCACGGCCCGCCCCGGACGACCCCACCAATCCGCTCGGGGCGGGCAACTCGCGTCTCGTGGTGCTCGGCGGGCTCGGCTACGCCGCGCTCGGGGTCGTGCTGGAGACGCTGTCGGTGCCGTTCGGCCAGGAGATCATCCTGACCGTCTCGGCCACGATCATCGTCCTGCTCCTCCGGCGGGTCGGGATCTCCCGCGGGGTCGCGGTCGCCGCCTTCGCGATCTTCTGCTTCCGCGCGGTGCCCGGGGCGGGGCAGGGCTTCAACTACTGGGCCATCGATCGCCTCGGGTTCGATCAGGAGTTCCTCGGCATCCTCGCGCAGGTGAGCTCGATGCTGAGCCTGGCGGGCCTCATCGTGTTCCGCAAGCCGATCACCCACCGCCCGGTGAGCTACACCCTGTTCTGGGTCACGGTCGCGGGCGCGGTGCTCTACCTGCCGACCATCGGGCTCTTCTACGGCGTCAACGAGTGGTTCGGGCTGAGCCCGCGCATGTTCGCGTTCATCGACACCACGATCTCGGCCCCGCTCGGCCAGCTCAGCATGGTGCCGATGCTCGCCCTCATCGCGCGCACCGCGCCGCGCGGCGCGGAGGCCACCATGTTCGCGATCATGGCCTCGCTCATGAACCTGGCCCTGTCGGCCAGCGAGCTCGGCACCCGCTACCTCAACGTCGTCTTCGGCGTCAGCCAGCAAGACTACTCGGGCCTCGGGCATCTCCTGATCGCGGTGGGGGCGATCGGCCTGCTCCCGCTGCTCGCCCTGCCGTTGCTGCGGCGCGAGGAGGCGGGGCCCGTCGCGGCCGAGGAGCCCGCCCCGGCGCCGGCCCGCCCCGCTTGACCCTCTGGCGACGCGTGATAGTGTGTCCCCCGTCATGGCGGTGACTGCCCCCACCCGCACCCGCTGGGCCGCGCCCCTCCGGGTGTTCGAGCGTGACGAGCGCCTCTTCGCGGTCCTGCTGGCCTTCGTGATGGTGGGCGGCCTCGCCGCCCTCGGCCTGGTCCCGCTGCGCCCGCGCCATCGCGTCGACGTCTACGCGCTCGTTCTCTGGTTCGCGCTCTACAAGGCCGGCATCCTCGCGCTGGTGACCGTGAATCCGGGGGCCACGCGCCGGATCTTCACCGCCGCGCTCTGCGTCGACCTGATGCTGGTCTTCCTGCTCCTGTACCTCACCGGGGGCGGCGACAGTCCGTTCGTGAACCTCTTCTTCCCCCTCGTGGCGGTCAACGCCTACTACTTCGGCCGCTGGGTCGGCCTGCTGCTGACCGTCGTGGCCGGGATGCTCTACTGGACCGCGGCGTACCTGGCGCCCCCGGACGTGGCGTGGACCGCGGTCGCCATCGTCATGGGGCAGCTCGGGCTGCCCGCGTTCGCGCTCGGCCACGTGGCCGATCGCGAGCGGCGCGCCCGGGCCGAGGTCGAGCGGCTCAACGCGGAGGTGACCGGGACGCTCACGCGGCTGCAGGCCGCGCAGGAGGAGCTCGTCGAGGCGGAGCGGATGGCCACCGTCGGCCGGCTCTCCCTCAAGGTCGCCCACGAGGTGCGCAACCCCATCGCGGCGATCGAGCTGAACGCGGAGCTGCTGGGCGACATGGTGCAGGGGCGGGTGAGCGAGGACGGGACCGAGGCCACCGCGCTCGTCACCGCGATCCGCGATCAGGTCGCGGCCCTCGACGCGCTGACCGAGGAGTACCTGGCCTTCGCGCGCTTCCCGCGCCCGCAGTTCGAGGAGGACTCGGTCAACGACATGGTCAGCGCGGTCGCCGAGTTCGTGCGCCCCCTCGCCGCCCGCCAGGGGATCACGGTGAAGGTGGCCACCGACGCCACCGTGCCGCCGATGGAGTTCGACCGGACGCTGCTGCGCCAGGCGGTCCTGAACCTCGTGAAGAACGGGCTCGAGGCCGCGTCCCAGGGTGGCACGCTGACCCTCACCACGTCTCACGTGGCCGAGACGGTAGAGATCGCGGTGACCGACAGCGGGGCCGGGATCTCGCCCGAGGTCGGCCGGCGCCTGTTCGAGCAGTTCTTCACCACCAAGCCGCAGGGCACCGGGCTCGGCCTCTCCATCTCGCGCCAGATCGTCGAGGAGCACGGCGGCAAGATTCGCTGGAGCAGCGCCCCCGGCGCGGGGGCCACCTTCACGATGGCCCTGCCGATCCGGAAGCTCGAGCATGCCTGAGCTTCCCGGGCCGCTCGCGACCCTGCTGGTGGCCGACGACGACCCGGCGGTGCGCCAGAGTCTCGAGCGCACGCTCACCCGCGAGGGCTACTCGGTGGTGCTGGCACCGGACGGGCTGGCCGCGCTCGACCGGCTGAAGGCGGGTGGGGTGGACCTCGTGCTCTCCGACCTCAAGATGCCCGGGCTCACCGGCCTCGAGCTGCTGCGCGAGGCGAAGGCGGTCGCCCCGGACGTCGACGTGATCCTGCTCACCGCCTTCGGCACGGTCGAGGAGGCGGTGAGGGCGATGAAGGACGGCGCCACCGACTTCCTCACCAAGCCGTTCCAGCGCGCCCAGCTGACCAAGGTGGTGCGCCAGGCGCTCGAGCGCCGGGACCTGATCGCCCAGAACCGAGCGCTGCAGAAGCGCCTGGACGATCTCCTGCGGCAGGGCAACATGATCGGGGCGAGCCCCGCGTTCCGGCGGCTCATGACGCTGGTGCAGCAGGTGGCGGACAGCTCGGCCACCGTCCTGATCCAGGGCGAGAGCGGGACCGGCAAGGAGCTGGTGGCGCGCGCCATCCACGACCGCTCCGGCCGGCGCGAGGGTCCGTTCATCGCGGTGAACTGCGCGGCGCTGCCCGAGACCCTGCTCGAGTCCGAGCTGTTCGGCTACGAGAAGGGCGCGTTCACCGGGGCGGCGGGCCGGAAGGAGGGCCGGTTCGAGCTCGCCGACGGCGGCACCCTGTTCCTCGACGAGATCGCGGATCTCTCGCTGGTGACCCAGCCCAAGATCCTGCGCGTGCTCCAGGAGGGCGAGTTCGAGCGGGTGGGCGGCACCAAGACCATCCGGGTCGACGTGCGCATCGTCACCGCCACCAACCAGGACCTGGCGACCCAGGTGCGCGAGAAGCGCTTCCGCGAAGACCTCTTCTACCGGCTCAACGTCATCACGATCCAGGTGCCGCCGCTGCGGGAGCGCCACGAGGACGTGCCGCTCCTGGCCCAGCACTTCCTGCGGGTCTACGCGGCCAAGAACAACCGGCAGCTCGACGGCTTCACCGACGAGGCGCTGGGGTGCCTCGAGGCCTACTCGTGGCCGGGCAACGTGCGCGAGCTGGAGAACGTGGTCGAGCGCGCGGTGGTGCTGGCCCGGGGCCTGCGCGTCGACGCGGGCGACCTGACCGACGCGGTGCGCGAGCGGTCGGTCATGCTGGTGCGGGCCGGGGCCGCCGGGCCGCCGGAGGCCGCGGGCGCCGGCTCGGTCCCGGAGGGCGTGTTCCAGGTCCGGGTCGGGACGCCCCTCGCCGAGGTCGAGGCGCGCCTGCTCGAGGAGACGCTCCGGATGAACCACGGCAACAAGACGCTCACCGCCAAGATGCTCGGCATCGATCCGAAGACGGTCTTCCGCAAGCTCAAGCAGGGCGAGCCCGACGATCCGATGCCGGGCGACGCGCCCTCCGCCCGCTGACCGCCGTGGCCTTCGAGACCATCCGCTTCGAGGTCGCCGACGGCGTCGGCACCGTGACGCTCGACCGGCCGGACAAGCTCAACGCGCTCAACACGGTCATGCTCGACGAGCTGCTCGCGGTGCTGGACCAGGCCGACGCCGACGACGCGGTGCGGGTGCTGATCGTGACCGGAGCCGGCCGCGCGTTCTGCGCGGGGGCCGATCTCTCGGGCGGAGGCAAGACCTTCGACCGCGTGGCCCGGGCCCGCGGCGAGGGGCCGGGGGAGCACGAGGACGGCGGTGGCCGCGTGACCCTGCGCATCTTCGACATGAAGAAGCCCCTGATCGCCGCCATCAACGGCCCCGCGGTGGGCTTCGGCATCACGATGACGTTGCCGATGGACATCCGCATCGCCTCGACCGCCGCGCGCATCGGCTTCGTGTTCGCCCGCCGCGGGGTGGTGCCCGAGGCGTGCAGCACCTGGTTCTTGCCTCGCCTCGTCGGGCCGAGCCAGGCCGCGGAGTGGGTCTACACCGGTCGCGTGTTCCCGGCCGACGAGGCGCTCGCGGGGCGGCTCGTCAGCCGGGTGGTCGCGCCCGAGCAGCTCCTGCCGGTGGCGCGCGAGCTGGCGCGGGAGATCGCGCGGAACACCTCGGCGATCTCGGTGGCCCTGTCGCGCCAGCTCATGTGGCGGCTGCTCGGCGCGGACCATCCGATGGAGGCGCACCGGCTGGACTCGAGGTGCATGGACTGGACGGGCCGCTCGGCCGACGCCTACGAGGGCGTGACCGCGTTCCTCGAGAAGCGCCCCGCCCGGTTCACCCTGCGCCCCAGCGTCGACATGCCGCCCTTCTACCCGTGGTGGCCCGAGCGCGCGTTCGAGCCCTGAGCCGCCGCAGCGGGTGAGCGGCGATCGGTTCGCGGGCACCGCCCTGCTGTGCCTCGTCGTCTTCTCGAGCACCATCTGCATCGGCGCCTTCGGTCCGCTCCTGCCCGAGATCGCCCGCGCGCAGGGCCTGCCCGACTGGGAGCTGGGCGTGCTCGCCGGCTCGTTCGGCTTCGCGCGCATGGCCGCCGACCTGCCCGCGGGGGCGTTCGCGACGCGCCGGCTCGCCACCGCGCTGATCCTGGCGCCGATCACCCTGCTGGCCGGGATGCTGCTGCTGGCCACCGCGGGCCCGCTGCCGGTGCTGGTGATGGGCCGGATCCTCACCGGGCTCGCGCACACCCTGATCATGGTCGGCAGCCTCACCGCGGTCCTTCAAGATAAGCCCGGCCCACGGGCCTCGATCCGCCTCAACACGCTGGAGTTCTCCGGGATGCTGGGCGTACTCGGCGGGCTCGTCCTGGTGGGCCTGCTGCCCGAGCGCTGGCGCTGGAACGTCACGCTGCTCGCCGCCACCACGCCGGCGCTGGTGGCGCTTCCCGCGGCCCTCGTGCTGGCCCGCTACTTCCCCGCGCGGCTCGGCTCGACGCCGCGCGCGGTGGCGGGCGCGGACCCGGTCGTCGCGGTGCCGCCCCGGCGCAGCTCGCGGCCGCCGCTCGTGCGCCTGATGTTTGCGCTCGGCGTGATCATGGCGCTCGCCTGGTCGGCGGTGAGCCAGTTCGTGATCCCGCTGCGCGGCACGCGGGAGTTCGGGCTCGATCGCGCCGGCGTCTCCGCCCTGCTGTCGCTGGCCCAGCTCGTGGACCTGGCGGTGCTGCTCCCGGTGGGCTGGCTCGCCGATCGGGTGGGCCGGCCCCCGGTGCTGGCGGGTGTGGCGGCCGTCCTGGGAGTCGGCCTCTTCGCGGTGGGACTGGGCTCGCTGCCCCTGGTGGGGCTCGGATGCGCGCTCTTCGGCCTCGGGATGGCGGGGTGGATGCTGCCGCTCGGCGTGATCCGGGAGCACACCGACCTCGCGCGACTCGGCTGGCGGACCGGCGTCTACCGGGTGGGCGTCGACGGCGCGATCTTCCTCGGCCCGCTCATCTGCGGGGTGCTGGGCGAGGCCCGTACGCCGATCTTCATCGCCCTGGTGGGCGTGGCGGCATTCGGGATCGCGGGGCGGTTGCTGCGACCGTAGCGCGCCGCGCCGGGAGACCCCCCCTCACCCTGCCCTCTCCCCTGAGGGGAGAGGGTGTGGCGCGGACCTAGCCCTTGAAGCCGACCTTCTTGTGCGCGCCGTCGCAGTAGGGCTTGTTGGCCGAGTTGCCGCAGCGGCAGAGGAAGATGGTGTCGCCGCCCTTGGGCGGCATCGCCGCGCCCTGGTTGTCCTGCATCTCGCACTCGCCCTTCACCATCAGGGGGCCGTCCGTGATCACCTTGACCGTCACCGCCATCGCCGATCTCCTTTTCGCATCACCGTGGTGGTAGTGGCTGCCGCCCGCCGAGTATACTCCAGATCGACATGCGCCCGAGCGTCCCCATGACCCGTCGTCTCCTGGAGGCCATGGCGCACGCGGGCGCCCGCCGCTACGGCGGCGAGCCCGTGTCGGAGCTGGCCCACGCGCTGCAGTGCGCCGAGCTCGCTGCCGCCGCGGGAGCGGACGAGCACCTCACGCTCGCCTGCCTGCTCCACGACGTGGGCCGACTCGTGGTGGACCAGGCCCTGGTCTTCGACCGCGTCGGCGGCGCCCGGCCGGGCGCCCGCGGCCATCACGAGATCGGGGCGGAGCTGATCGCCCCCTACGTGCCGGAGCGCCTGGCGTGGCTCGTGCGCATGCACGCGGACGCCAAGCGGTATCTCTGCTCCATCGAGCCCGGTTACCACGCCACGCTCTCGCCCGCCTCGCAGCACACGCTCACGCTCCAGGGCGGGCTCATGAGTCCCGAGGAGATGGCCCGCCACCGCGCGCATCCCTGGCTCGCCGACGCCCTGCGCCTGCGCCGATGGGACGACGGGGCCAAGGTCGCGGGGCAGGTGACGCGGCCGCTCGAGGCGTGGGCCCCGCTCGTCCAGAGCTACTTCGGATGAGCCACGACCCGCCGCTGCCGCCGCCGTTCGTCGAGCGGTTCGCGTTGCTGCCCGAGGTGAAGTTCAGCGGCCCCCGCTCGAGCTTCCACGGCTGCTTCGGGTGCGGTCCCGAGCACGACATCGGCCTCCGGGTCCGGACCTTCGCGGCCGAGGGTGAGGTGCTCGCGCCGATCGTGATCCCGCGCCGCTTCGAGGGCCCGCCCGGCGCCGCCCACGGCGGCATCGTGGCCGCCTACCTCGACGAGATCCTGGCCGGCGCCGCGGTCAGCCAGACCGGGCGGCTCTACGTGACCGGCGAGCTCAGCGTCCGGTACGTCCGGGGCACCCCGATCGAGCGGCCGCTGCTCGGGCGCGGGCGCGCGGTGCGCGACTGGGGGAAGTACATCGATCTGGAGGCCACGATCGAGGACTGGGAGACGCGCGAGGTGGTCGCGAAGGCGACCGCCCGCTTCCTGCCGATGCGCGGAGCGAGCTAGTCGGCGCGCCGGAACTTCTGGAAGGAGCGCATCACCCGCGGCGGGTTGAGGAACTGCCCGTAGCCGGTCCAGGAGACCTCCCCGACGTACACGTCCCCGTGTGAATCGACCACCAGGCCGTGGGGGGCGATGAATTCTCCCGGCTTCTCGCTCGCGAACTGCCCCCCGAAGCGCGCCACCCGCTGGCCCTTGGCGTCGAGCACGCTCACGCGCGGCCCGAGGTTCGGCGTCTTCTCGGTCACCGGCATCCCGGAGCCGAGCTCGCCCACGAAGAAGAGGCCGTGGCCACGATCCGCGAAGAGGCCGCACGGGCGGTGGAGGTTGTTCCACTGGCCCTGGTAGCCGCCCTTGCCGTCGAAGATCTGCACCCGGTGGTTCTCCCGGTCGGCCACGTAGACGAGCCCGTCGCGATCGGTCACCAGGTTGTGGGGCAGGTTGAACTGGCCCGGATCGGTGCCGGCCTCGCCCCAGGACATGACGTGCCTGCCGTCGGGCGAGTACTTGTGCACGCGCGAGTTGCCGTAGCCGTCGGAGACGAAGAGAAAGCCGCTCTTGGGACAGATCGCCACGTGGGTGGGCCGGTTGAAGGGCTTGCCGCCCTGCAGCTCGGCCGGCTTGTCGGGGTCGCCGATGGTCAGGAGGTGCTTGCCCTCCGGCGTGAACTTGCGCACGGTGTGGTGGAGATCGTCGGTGAGCCACACCATGTCGTCGGCGTCGATGGTGATGCCGTGGGCGCGGCGGATCACGCCCTCGCCCCACGAGCGCAGGAAGTTGCCGTCGCGGTCGAAGACGATGACCGGGTGCTCGCCCCGCGTGAACACGAACGCGCGGTCCTGCCGGTCCACCGCCACGCCCGCCACCTCGTGATACGCCCACCCGTCGGGCAGCTTGCCCCAGCCCTCGATCACCGAGAACTTCATCGGGACTCCTCGATCGCCTGGGCCATGCGCTCGAACCGGCGCTTGAGCGGGGTCAGGCCTTCCTCGTGGGTGATGACGTACAGGCGGTTGGCGTAGATGGCGCGCAGGACGCGTTCCGCGACGTGCTCGGGCGGCAGGTAGCGGCCGATCAGCTCCACCGCACGGCCGTCGCGCTCCGTCGTCGCGTTCCGCAGGGCGGTGGGGCGGTTCCGCTCGCTCTGCCGGATCTGGGTGTGCACGCCCATCGGACAGAGCACCGAGACGCCGATGTCGTAGCCCCGCAGGTCCTTCTGCAGGGTCTCGGAGAGCCCGACCACCGCGTACTTGGTGGTGTTGTAGATCCCGAGCCCCTGCGAGGCGATGAGGCCGGCCATCGAGGCGGTGTTCACGACGTGGCCGGGCTGCTTGCTCGCCACCATGCGCGGCACGAAGGCCTCCACCCCGTGGATGACGCCCCAGAGGTTGACGCCCATCGCCCACTCCCAGTCCTTGTGGGTGACCGACTCGAGCCCGCCCCACAGCGCGACGCCCGCGTTGTTGCACACCACGTGGACCGCCCCGAGCTCGCCGAACGCGTGGTCGGCCAGGGCCTCGACGTCGGCGAGCCGGCTCACGTCGGTCTTCACCGCGAGCCCGCGCCGGCCGGCCCGAGTCACCCCGGCCACCGTCTCGGCCATGCCCGCCTCGTCGAGGTCGGCGACCACCACGTTCGCGCCCTCGCGGGCGAACAGCAGGGAGAGCGCGCGTCCGATGCCGCTGGCTCCGCCGGTGACCACCGCGGTCCGGTCCTTCAGGCTGGTGAGAGGCACGGCGCCGAGTGTCGCGCCTGGCATCGAGGGCTGTCAAGGCCCGGCCGAAGCGCGCGCTTCGTGAGAGGATGGCCGCCATGTCCGACCGCACGATCGTCGTCGCGCGCCGCTTCCGCGGCCCCGACACCGGCCGGGCGACCGCCAACGGGGGTTACTTCTGCGGGCTCGTCGCGGGCGCCGCCCCGGCGGCCACCACCATCGAGATCCGGGCGCGCGCCGGTGTCCCGCTCGAGCGGCCGCTCGCGGTGCGGATCGCGGCCCGGACGGTCGAGGTGCTCGACGACGACGCGCTGGTGGCGCGCTCGTCGGCCGAGCGGCTCGCGGTTCATCCGCCGGTGCCACCGCCGCTCGAGGTCGCGCTCGAGGCGTCGCGCCGGTTCGAGGCCCACCTCGCCGACGGCTCGGTGCCCCACACCTTCCCGGAGTGCTTCGTGTGCGGCCATCGCCGCGCGCCCGGCGACGGGATGCGCCTCTTCGCGGGCCCGCTGCCCGGCGACGGGCCGGGGCGCGGGCAGATCCGGGTGGCCGGCTGGCGACCGGATCCCGGGTTCCTCGACGAGGCCGGTCGCCTTCGCCCCGAGTTCGTCTGGTCGGCGCTCGACTGTCCGGGAGGCTGGGCGCTGCCCGGCCCCGTCAATACCGGCACCCTGCAGGTGGAGATCCGCGAGCCGGTGGACGGGCGCCGCCCCCTGATCGTGATGGGCTGGCGCGCGCCCGCCCCGAGCCCACGCGCCGGCAGCCGTCGGCGCCACGCGGGCACCGCGATCTTCGACGCGGGCGGACGGCTCCTCGCCCTTGGCGCGGCGATCTGGGTGGCGCCGGACCCCCTCGCGGCGGCGCACTGACCGAGGATTCGCCGCGGCGCGCGGCACAAGTCGGGGTGTCCGGGTGAGGGCCAGATGGTATCCTTTCCCCCGGCATGGAATACCGACTGCCGACGACGGTGGTGCCCTCCCGCTACGACATCCGCCTCGAGCCCGATCTCGAGGCGGCCACGTTCGCGGGCCACGAGACGATCGCGATCACGGTGTCCGAGCCGGTGAGCGAGATCCTGCTCAACGCGGCGGAGCTGGTGATCCGGTCGGTCAGCGTGCAGACCGCGGATGGCCAGACGGTCGAGGGGAGCGCCAGCCTCGACGAGTCCGCGGAGCGGGCTCGGCTCGCCTTCCCGAGCCCGATTCCGCCCGGCGAGCACCGGCTCACCCTCGCGTTCACCGGAATCCTCAACGATCGCCTCCACGGCTTCTACCGCAGTACGTACAAGGACGCGGCGGGCGCCTCGCACACCCTCGCGGCCACCCAGTTCGAGGCCACCGACGCGCGGCGCGGCTTCCCGTGCTGGGACGAGCCGGCGTGCAAGGCGGTCTTCGGCGTCACCCTCGTGATCCCGGAATCGCTGGTGGCGGTGTCCAACACCCGGGTGACCGGCGAGTCGCCCGCCGGGCCGGGCAAGAAGGCGGTGGCCTTCGCGGACACCATCCGGATGTCGACCTACCTCGTCGCCTTCGTGGTGGGCGAGCTCGAGGCCACGGCACCGGTCATGGTCGGCCCCACGCCGCTCCGCGTGTGGTGCGTGCCCGGCAAGCTCCACCTCGCCCGCTTCGCGCTGGACATCGGCGCCTTCGCGCTCGATTTCTTCGAGCGCTACTACGGCCTGCCGTACCCGAGCGACAAGCTCGACATGCTCGCGATCCCGGACTTCGCGGCGGGCGCGATGGAGAACCTGGGTGCGATCACCTATCGCGAGACCGCGCTCCTGGTGGACGAGGCGGCCGCCTCCCACGCCGAGCGCGAGCGGGTCGCGGACGTGGTCGCTCACGAGATCGCCCACATGTGGTTCGGCGACCTGGTGACCATGCTGTGGTGGAACGGCATCTGGCTCAACGAGGCCTTCGCCACCTTCATGGAGCTGCTGGCGGTCGACTCCTGGAAGCCGGAGTGGAAGCGGTGGACCACCTTCGGGGTGTCGCGCGCCGCCGCGATGGGGGTGGACGGTCTCCACCATACGCGGCCGATCGAGTTCGAGGTGCGGGCGCCGCGCGATTGCGAGGCGATGTTCGACCTGCTCACCTACGAGAAGGGCGCCTCCGTCCTCCGCATGCTCGAGCAGCACCTGTCGGGGGACGTGTTCCGCGACGGGGTCCGGCTCTACCTCGAGCGCCACCGCTTCGGCAACGCGGAGACCACCGACCTCTGGAAGGCCCTGGGCGCCGCCTCGCGGCTGCCGATCCCGGAGGTGATGGACGGCTGGATCTTCCGGCCCGGCTACCCGCTCGTGATCGTCGAGCCGGACGGCACCGGCATCAAGCTCTCCCAGCGCCGCTTCACGTACCTCCCGGCCGAGAGCCCCACTCCCGAGCGCTGGAAGATCCCGGTGCGGGTGCGCGCCTCGGTCAAGCGCGGCTTCGTCGACAAGCCGGTGCTCCTGGGCGACGAGGACCTTGCGGTCGCGCTCCCCGCCGCACCGGACTGGGTGGTCGTCAACGCGGGCGGGCACGGCTTCTACCGGGTGCAGTACGCGGCGCCGCTCCTGCGGAAGATGACGAGCTCGCTCAAGAAGCTCGCGCCCATCGAGCGCTTCAACCTGGTGAGCGACGCCTTCGCCCTGGCCCAGGCCGGCCTCATGCCGTCGCCCGACTACCTCGATCTCACCGCGCGCTTCGGGGAGGAGACCGATCGCAACGTGTGGACCGCGCTGATCGGCTCGTGGGGCTACGTCAACCGGGCCATCGCCGACGCGGCGCGGCCCGACCTCGAGGCGCTGGTGCGCCAGCGGGTGGAGACGGCGGTGGAGCGGCTCGGCTGGGAGGCCCAGCCGGGTGAGGACGAGCTCGAGCGGCAGCTGCGCGGCGATCTCCTGCGCACCCTCGGCACCCTGGGCAACGACCCGGCCACCCAGGAGCGCGCGCGCTCTCTCTACGCCCGCTACCGCGAGGACGAGTCGGCGGTCGATCCCGACGTGCTGCCCGCGCTGATCGCGATCGTGGCCGCGGCCGGCGGCGAGAGCGAGTACGACGAGTTCCTCCAGCGCTTCAAGGCCGCGCGCAGCCCGCAGGAGGAGCAGCGCTACCTCTACGCGCTCGCCGCGTTCCGCCCGCCCGAGCTGATCCACCGCACGCTCGAGAAGACCACGAACGGGGAGGTACGCAGTCAGGACGCCCCCTTCCTGATGCGGGCGCTCCTGGTCTCCGCGTACAGCCGGAGCCTCGCCTGGGAATACCTCAAGACGAGCTGGGAGACGATGGCCCGCCAGTACCCGGGCAGCGCCTACCGGCGGATGTACGAGGGTGTGACCGCGCTGGTGAGCCCCGAGTGGGAGCGGGAGGTGGGCGAGTTTTTCGCCAGCCGCAAGATCGTGCTCGGCGGCAAGACGCTCGAGCAATACCTGGAGCAGCTCCGCATCGCGGTGCGCTTCCAGGAGCGCGAGGGAGCGTCGCTCGCAGCCTACCTCGCCAAGCCGCCCCGGCCCCCGCGGGCCCGCTAGGACCGCGCCCTAGCGGAACAGGGACCCGAAGAACTCGCGGACGCTCGAGCCGAAGGCGACCGCGCCTTCCTTGGTCCGCTCCCACGCGGTCTTGGCCTCGGGCGCCGCCGCGTGCCCGGCCTCTCCGAGCTTCTGGCCGGTGTACTTCGCGCCCTCGAGCACCGTGTTGCCGATCCCCTTGGCGGTCTCGCCGGCGCCCTCCAGCACCTTGCCCTGGCCGATCTGGCTGGCGCCGCGCTCCACCTGCTGGGTCGCCGCGTCCACCTCGGAGCGGTCGGCCGCCGGCGCGGGGGAGGGAGCGGACCCGACCAGCGCCGCGATCACCAGCGTGACCAGCATCGAGCGAGCTCTCACCGTCATGCGCACCTCCCGCGGTTGGCTTGATCGCGGATTCATGGTAACACCGTGCCCGGGACGGACCGCCATGAACGCGACCATTCTCCACGGCAGCGAGGCCATCCGGGTCGCCGACGCCTCGATCGAGGGCGAGGCGCTCTGGCTCACGCCGGACGCGCTGGCCCGCGCGACCGGCTGGGAGTGGACGCCCGAGGGTCTCTGCCGGGACGCCGCGTGCGTGCCGGTGCCCCCCGGCGCTCCGTGGGTGCGGGAGGCCGGACCCGAGCCGCGGATCGACCTCGCCGGGCTCGCGCGTCATCTCGGCCGGCCGGTGGCGGCGAGTCCCGCCCACGGGGTGTGGGCGATCGGCGAGTCGCACGAGGCGCTCGTCGCCCGCCTGCGCTCGCTCGAGGCGCCCGACTTCACGCTGCCCGACCTGGACGGTCGCGCCTGGTCGCTGCGCGACTTCCGCGGCCGCAAGGTGTTCCTGCTCGCGTGGGCGTCGTGGTGAGGGTGCCGCTTCGACCTGCCCGGGTGGCAGGCGCTCCACGCCGAGCTCGCGCCGAAGGGGCTGACCGTGATCACGGTGGCGCTCGACTGCGCGGGCGCGGCCGCGGCCGGCGAGTGGATCCGCGCGGGGCAGCCCACGCATCCCGCCCTGATCGACGCGCACTATGACCTGGCCACGCGCTATCACCTCGTCAACGTGCCGAGCGCGGTGTGGATCGACGAGAGCGGACGCATCGTGCGCCCGGCCGAGGTCGCCTTCGCGGACAACCGCTGGATCGCCTACACCAAGTTCGACATGACGCGCTACCTGGACGCGATCCGCGACTGGGTGGACAAGGGGCCGGCGAGCGCTCACGTGAGGTCGCCGGCCGGGCGCCGCGAGCGTCTCGGGCTACCCACCGCCGCGCACGCGCGGGCCGCCGCGTGCTTCCGGCTCGCGGAGCACCTGCACGCCGAGGGGCACGTGGAGGCCGCGGTGCCGTTCTTCAAGGAGGCGCAGCGCCTCGAGCCCGAGTCGTGGTGCTACAAGCGCCAGGCGTGGGCGCTCACCGACGCGGAGCGGTTCTATTCCACCACCTTCCAGGACGAGGTGAAGGCCCTGGGCGG
>JBGQHJ010000022.1:0-45322 GCA_041497895.1 Methylomirabilia bacterium | reverse complement strand
CGCGCGAACTCCCGCTTCACCCTCTCCAGCTCCTCCGGCCGCGCCACCAGGTCCAGCGCGGTCATGGCCAGGGCCTTCGCGGCCGCCACCATGCCGGTGCGCGCGATCGGCGATTTGGCCCACTCGGCGAACTCGCGCGAGTGGCCGGGCACCCCGTCCGGCGAGATCCGGATGTAGGGGTGAATCGTCGGGATCGCCTGGCTCACGTTGCCGCAATCGGTCGACCCGTACCCGGCCTCGCCGTCGTCGGGATCCACCGGGAAACCGATCCGCGCGAGGTTCTTGCCGAAGAGCTCGGCCATCGCGAAGTTGGCCTTGAGCGGGTCGTGGATGATCGCGTCCGCGGTGACCTTCGCGGTGCAGCCGGTGGCGGCGGCCGCGCCCGCCGCACAGCCCTCGAACCGCCGCAGCAGCTCGCGGCAGTAATCCTTGGTGGGCGCCCGGAGGTAGAACTCGGCGGTGGTGTGCTCCGGGATGATATTGGCCTGGTCGCCACCCTTGGTGATGATGCCGTGCACGCGGGCGTCGGGGCGGAGCTGCTGGCGCATGGCGTCGAGCGAGACGAAGAGCTGGATCATCGCGTTGAGGGCGTTGACCCCGCGCCACGGCCACGACGAGGCGTGCGAGGCGCGGCCGAAGAACTCGCACTTGACCTTGATGATGCCGAGACTCGGCCGCCAGACCTGGGTCCCGCAGCGGCCGTGGATCATCATCGCCGCGTCCACGTCCTTGAAGACACCTGCCTCCATCAGCCGCACCTTGCCGGCGCCGCCCTCCTCGGCGGGCGTGCCGATGACCTGGATGCGGCCCGGGAACGGCAGGGTCCGGAGCGCGGCCGCGATGGCCGCGCCCGCGCCGGTGCCCGCGGTCGCGATCACGTTGTGCCCGCACGCGTGCCCGATGTTCGGCAGCGCGTCGTACTCCGCCATGATCGCGATGGTGGGGCCGGGGCCCGCACCCGCGATCGTGGCCCGGAACGCGGTGGGTAGCCCGCCCACCCCGCGCTCGACCGCGGCGCCCTGCTTGGCGAGGAAGTCGGTGAGCCAGCCCGCCGCCTTGTGCTCCTCGAAGCACAGCTCGGGGTTGGCGTGGATCTGGTGGCTGATGCGCTCGAGCTCGTCGGCGAGCCGGTCCACCGTCTCGGCGACGCGGGTCTTGGCCTGGTCGAGGGGCGTCTCGGGGGCCATCGCGCTACTTGCTCCGGCCGAACTCGTCCTTGGCCGCCTTCACGCGGGCGGGCTCGGCGAGGAGATCGAAGGTGGTGAGGGCCATGGTCTTGGCCGCCGCCACCATGCCCGCGCGCGCGAGCGGCTTCACCGCCGCGTCCGCGAAGTCGCGGGTGTGGATGGCCATGCCGGTGGGCGCGATGGCCACCATCGGCTGGATGGCCGGGATCACCTGGCTCACGTTGCCGATGTCGGAGGAGCCGAGGCGATCCGGGATGGGGGCACCCTCGGTGAGGCCCGCGATCTTCATGTTGGCCGCGAAGAGGTCGAGCATCACGCGACTCGACTTCATCGGCTCGTAGACGCTGTCGTGCTGGGTGACCTTGAGGGTGCAGCCGGTCGCCTTCGCGGCGCCTTCCGCGGCGGCGGTGACCCGCTTGAAGAGATCCCACATCGCGTCGATGCGGGGCGCCCGCACGTAGAAGATCGCGGACGCGTACTCCGGGATGATGTTGGCCGCCGCACCGCCGTTGGTGATGATGCCGTGGATCCGGCAGTCGGGACGCACCTGCTGTCGCAGCATGCTGACCGCGTTGTACATCTGGATGACCGCGTCGAGGGCGTTCACCCCTTCCCACGGGTCGGCGGAGGCGTGGGAGGCCTTGCCGCTGAACTCGAAGGTGCCGCGCACGATGCCGAGCAGGTCCTGGTGGAGGAGGGTGCGGTCGAAGCCGTGGATCATCATGGCGCAGTCCACGTCGCGGAAGACCCCGCCCTTGATCAGCTTCACCTTCCCGCCGCCGCCCTCCTCGGCGGGCGTGCCGATGACCTGGATCCGGCCCTTCGGGAGCTGGGCCCGGACCGCGGCGAGCGCGGCGCCCGCGCCCACGCCGGAGGTCGCGATCACGTTGTGCCCGCACGCGTGGCCGATGCCGGGCAGCGCGTCGTACTCGCACAGGATCGCGATGGTGGGCCCCTCTCCGGTCTCGATGGTGCCCCGGAACGCGGTCTCCACGCCTCCCACGCCCTTCTCCACCTTGAAGCCCTGGCGAGCCAGGAAGTCGCTCAGCCAGGCGCAGGCCTGGACCTCCTCGTACGCCAGCTCGGGATGGTCGTGGATCTGACGGGAGAGAGCCTCGAGCTCGTCGGCCAGCCGGTCGACGGCCTGGGTGATGGAATCCTTTAGGGTGGTCATGGGTGCCTCCGCGGTGGAATCAGATTCGGGGCCGAGCCGGCGTGAGGATATCACGGCCGGCTCCGGCTCAGGGGGACTGGGCGCAGAAGACGAAGAAGAGGGGGCGGGACGAATCGGCCGACTGCCCGCGGCCCGGTTCGTTCACGCACCGCAGGCTCGGCGACTCCGACGAGCGCCGTGGGGCGGTGACGGTGGCGCAGCCGGCCAGAACGAGGGCAGTGGTGATGGCGATCAGGGCCCGGCCGGCGGACAGGGAGCGCACGAGAAAGCAGCGTAACACGACGACGCGTGAGGCAGCGGGCGGGGGATCAGAGAGACGGGGCGAGGGCGGAATCGGGGGCCGGGGTGCCCACCGGCAGCTCCATCACGAACATCGCGCCGCCGCCGGGCCGATTCTCCGCCCAGAGGCGTCCCTCGTGCTCGGCCACCACGCTGTGCGCGACCGAGAGGCCGAGGCCCCGGCCCTCGCCGGGCCCCTTCGTGGTGAAGAAGGGGTTGAAGACGCGGGCCAGGTCGTCCTGCGGGACACCGGGCCCGTCGTCGGCGACCTCGATACGCACCCCGTCGGCGGCCGGCCGTACCCGGATCGAGAGGGTGCCCGCGCCGCGGGACGCCGACATGGCCTGCTCGGCGTTCTGCACCAGGTGGAAGAGCGCCTCCTGGAGCTGGTTGCTGTCGGCCCAGATCTCCGGGACCTCGCCGAAGTCGGTCTGGACCGTGATGCGGGCGCCCTCGAGGCGCGACTGGTGCAGCGACAGTACCTTGTAGATCTGATCGCTCACCTTGCAGCGCGCGCGTCGCAGGGGCGAGCGCTCCGCGAAGAGCACGAGCTCGCGCACGATGTTGGCCGCGCGCTTGGTGGCCCCGTCGATGACCTTGAGGCCGTTGAGGACCCCCTCGTGATCCTGGGACTGCAGGAGCAGGTGTACCTGGCCCAGGATGATCATGAGCGGGTTGTTGATCTCGTGGGCGACGCCGCCCGCGAGCTCTCCGACCGCGGCGAGCCGCTCCGCCCGGATCACGTCGGTGTGCGAGCGGCGCAGGTCCTCGAGCTGCAGGCGGGTCTCCGAGTACAGCCGCGCGTTGTCGAGGGCCAGCCCGATCTGATCGGCGGTGGACTCGAGCAGCGCGACCTCCTCGTTGGAGAACCGCTCCTCGGTCTGCCGGCCCAGGGACAGCGTGCCCAGGATGCGGTGGCGCGCCCGGATCGGCACGCAGACGAAGCCGCGGATGCCGTCGGCGGAGACCGCGGCGCGCGCGGCGGGCAGGAGATCGGGGGCGCGGCTGGCCTCATCCACCCGGCGCACCCGCCCCGACGCGGCGACGCGGCCGATTAGGCCCTGACCCATCGGCAGCATCTGGTTGGTCTCGCGCAGCCGATCGGAGAGTCCGCGCTCGCCGCGGAGGAGCAGGGTCTTGCCGTCGACCGACACGAGATGGAGGCTCGCGATCTCGTGCCCGGTCACGTCGGTGAGCGCGCTCAGCGACTTCTGGATGACCTCGTTGAGGTCGAGCGACCGGCTGACCGCTTCGGTGACGGTGCGGAGAATCTGCAGATGGCGGATGAGCGAGGTGGTGCCGCTCATGCCTCGATTGTTGATTCGCGCCATTAGATCGTGTTCGCTCCCCATGGCTGCTCTGCGTTGGATGTCCCGTCATCCACCAAGCAAGCGAGGTGCCACAGGTCGCACTTGAATAATACCATGTATTTTAAATAGTTACATTTGTTGATCCGAAGGCGCGCGGTGAGCAGCGGTGCTGCCGCGACACTCTGTCAGGTCAGACCGCGGTCAAATTGCCGCGCGTACGCGATCCGGCGGCCGATCGGCGGGTGGGAGTAGAAGAAGAATTCCTCGACCGGGTGCGGCTCGCGCTCGGCCAGGTTCAGCGAGGCGAGCCGCTCCATCGCGCCGATGAAGGGCTCCGGGCCGGGGAGCGTCTCGAGCGCGAACCGGTCGGCGGCGTGCTCGACGTGGCGCGACCAGCCGTTGGCCGCGGGCAGCGCCACGAGCCCTACCGCCAGCACGACGAGGCCGAAGAGCGGCAACCCGGCGACATCCGCCGGCCCGTCCAGATGGAGCCACGCGCCGCCCGCCCGCAGCGCGCCGGACGCTATCCAGAAGGTCGCGAGGGTGAGGACGCCCTGCACGAGCAGGCCCCGGCGGATGTCACCGTGGAGCTGATGCGCCAGCTCGTGGGCGAGCACCGCCTCGACCTCGTCGGCGGCGAACGTGTCGAGCAGCGTGTCGAACAGCAGGATGCGCCGGGTCCGGCCGAGGCCGGTCACCGCGGCGTTCGCGGTGCGGCTCTTGCGTGATTGGTCCACGACCCAGACGCCGGTCACCGGCACGCCCACCCGGGCCGCCAGCGCGAGCAGGCGACTCTTGAGCGGCCCGTCGGGCAGCGGGGTCAGCCGGTAGAAGAGCGGCACGAGCCAGACCGGGGCGACCAGGGCCAGCAGCGCGTAGCCGCCCAGGAAGATCCCCGCGCTCCACAGCCACCACCAGGGGCTCCACCGCATCAGGCCGTACACGATCTCCACCGCGGCCAGCCCCAGGGGGGCGCCGATCAGGGCCGCCTTCGCGGCGTCCCAGAGCCAGCGCCCGAGCGATTGGTGCAGGAGGCCGTAGCGGCGTGGGAGCCAGAAGCCGCTCAGCCACGCCAGGGGCAGGCTCAGGAGTCGGTGGCCGCCGGACAGCACCAGCGCCACCACCGCGAGGGCGAGCCACCACCGGGGCGTCCAGGCCGCGACCCGCTCGGCCAGGCGCCCCGCCGCGCGCGTCTCCACGAGGACGACCAGGTACGCGCCGGTGAAAACCAGCTCGCCGAGCGCCAGCGCGAGCTGGCGACGGTGGTAGGCGCGGGCCCGCGCGTCCGCGGGCGCCTCACTCGAGACCATGAGGCGAGTGTCCCACCGTTCGGGAGGCCGGCCAACCCGGGTGCTCGTTTATGCTACACTGTGCGCCAATTCACAACCAGGGAGCCGCCATGTTTCAGTCCGTCGAGGACGTCCAGCAGCAGTTCAAGAACGCCCGCTACATCGCCAACCGCCGGATCTCCACGGTGGTGTTCCTCGCCGAGCGCATGGGCCGGCCGGTGCTCATCGAGGGGCCGGCCGGGGTGGGCAAGACGGAGCTGGCCAAGACGCTGGCCGAGGTGACGGCGCGGCATCTCATCCGCCTGCAGTGCTACGAGGGCCTCGACGAGGGCAAGGCCCTCTACGAGTGGAAGTACGCCAAGCAGCTCCTCTACACCCAGCTGCTGCGCGAGCGCATCGGCGAGCTGATCGCGGACGCCCCGTCGCTGCCCGACGCGGTGGCGCGGATCTCCGGCCAGGACGACGCGTTCTTCTCCCATCGATTCCTGGCCCCGCGCCCGCTCCTGCAGGCGATCGAGTCCGCGGATCCGGTGGTGCTGTTGGTCGACGAGATCGACAAGGCGGAGCCGGAGTTCGAGGCGTTCCTCCTGGAGGTGCTGTCCGATTTCCAGGTCTCGGTGCCGGAGCTCGGCACGATCCGGGCCACCCAGATCCCGCTGGTGGTGCTCACTTCCAACAACGCGCGCGAGCTGTCCGACGGCCTCAAGCGCCGGTGTCTCCACCTCTTCATCGACTTCCCGCCCGCCGACGAGGAGCTCGCGATCATCCGCCTGAAGGTCCCCGAGGTCTCCGAGCGCCTGGCCCAGGCCGTGGTGACCGCGGTGCAGCGCATCCGCGGGCTCGAGCTGCGCAAGGCGCCGTCCATCTCCGAGAGCCTCGACTGGGCGCGCTCGCTCGTCATCCTCAACGCGGAGACCCTCGACCGCGACCTGGTGGAGTCCACCCTCACCCTCCTCGTGAAGCACGAGAAGGATCTCGAGCGGGTCAAGGGCGCCCTCGACAAGGTGCTGGCCGACCTGGGCTAGTCGCCCATGAGCTGGTCCAGTCTCACCGAGTTCCGCGAGCTGTGGTTCCCGAGCCCGCGCATCCGCCTGCCCGAGCTCGGCCCCGGCGGCCCCGTCTTCATCGAAGGGGGGCGCTGCATCTCCGGCGCGCTGGGGGAGTACACCAAGCTCTGGATCTCCGCGGCGGGGCGCTGGCACTTCTACTACATCCACCCGTCGCCGCGCGACTTCTACCGCGTGACGATGTCAGAGGCGGTGCCGCACCTGCTGCACCCCGGGGAGATGACGGTGGAGACCTTCCGCCAGGGGCTCTCGTACAAGGTGGTCCTCGGCCTGCGCTGCAGCGAGGGGCCGGTGCGGGTGCTGCACCTGGTGGGCGACGTGGCCGACGTCACCCGCGCGGTGGAGCGCGACGAGGACGCCCCGGCGGGCCCGCTGGGCTGGAAGCTCCAGATGACCCACCTGATCGCGCACGGCTCCTTCCACGGCCTCATCCGCCTGGAGGACGGCCGCCTCTACCCGATCAGCCGCGACGGCGGCGAGGACGTCTTCAAGTCCTCCTGGGTCCACTTCTCCAGGTGAGGGTGGGCTAGATGGATCAGCGGATACTCGAGTTCATCGGCGACCTGCGGCGCGCCGAGATGCGCATCTCGCCCAGCGAGGCCCTCGACGCGCTCGCGGCCTCGACCGAGATCGGGCTCGAGGACCGCGAGACCTTCAAGAGCGCGCTCGCCACCACCCTGGTCAAGGAGTCCCGCGACCTCGCCACCTTCAACCGGATCTTCGACCTCTACTTCCTCGACCTGCAGGCCCTGGGCGAGGGGCTCAGGAAGGCCCTGGGCCCGGAGGACCCCAAGATCCGGGAGATGCTCGAGCGGCTCACCGCCGAGGCCGGCATGGAGCTCGACGAGCTGACCGAGCTCATGATGCAGGGCGAGGGCAGCGACATGGAGATGGCCATCCGCCAGGAGGGCCAGGGTACCGGCCTCGAGCGGCTGATGTACTTCCTCCAGGTCGGCTACTTCTCGCGCCGCATCTACGACAAGTTCGACTGGGAGGCGATCGAGCGCGACCTCGACCGGATCATGCAGCTCCTGGAGTCGAAGGGGCTCGACCCCGGGATGGTCGCGCGCATCCGCAACTACCTCGACCTGCGCCTCGAGGCCTTCCGCCGCATGATCCGCCAGCACGTGGAGCGCGAGCTGGAGCGCCGCGCGTATCGCCAGGGCGAGAAGCTCACCCGCGAGGTGCTCACCGACAAGCCGCTCTTCGCGCTCTCCGCGGACGAGGTGGCCCAGATGAAGGCGGTGGTCGCGCGGCTCGCCCGCAAGATCAAGGACGCCCTCGCCCTCCGGCAGCGCCAGGAGGAGAAGGGACGCCTGGACTCGCGCCGGACGATTCGCAAGAGCCTGCAGTACGGCGGCGTGCCCATGGAGATCCGCTTCCGTCGGCGCCACCGGGAGAAGCCCAAGCTGGTCACGCTCTGCGACGTGTCGGACTCGGTGCGCAACGCTTCCCGCTTCATGCTCCAGCTGGTGTGGAGCCTGCAGGAGTGCTTCTCCCGCGTCCGCTCCTACGTCTTCGTCTCCGAGATCGCCGAGGTCACCCAGGCCTTCAGCACCTATCCGGTGGACACCGCGATCGACTGGGCGCTCAAGTCATCGTCGGTCGACTACCACTGCCGCTCCGACTTCGGCTACGCCTTCAGCCGCTTCGTGCGCACCGAGCTCGAGTCACTCGACCGCAAGACCACCGTGCTGATCCTGGGCGACGCCCGCAACAACTACAACGACCCGCAGGCGTGGGCCATCCGCCAGATCCGCGAGCGGGTGAAGGGCATCATCTGGCTCAACCCGGAAGGCCAGTGGGGATGGGGTATCGGCGACAGCGTGATGCCGCTCTACACCCCGTCCTGTGACATCGTGAAGGAGTGCCGCACGGTGGGGCAGCTCGTCCAGGTGGTGGACCAGCTCGTCCATTCATGGTGGCGCCGCGGGCGCTGATCCTCCCGCTGCTGGTCGCCCTGTTGGTCGCCGGCGTGGGACCCGCGCCCGGCGCGGAGTGCGTGGCCCTGGAGGACTTCACCCGGGGCACGGTCGGCGAGTTCCCCCCGGAATGGAAGCCCCGGAAGGACGAGGGCCGGCCGGTGTACTCGATCCAGGAGGAGGCGGGCCTGCGCTTCCTGCGTGCGGCCGCCATCCGGCTCGGGATCCAGGCCGGGCGCGAGGTGGCCTGGAACCTCGACGTCTACCCGGTCCTGGCGTGGTCGTGGCGCCCGATCGAGTTCCCGAAGGGCTCCGACGAGCGCAAGTCGTCGAGCAACGACAGCGCGGTCTCGGTCTACGCGGTCTTCCCGAGCACTCCGGTATCGGTCAAGAGCGTGAAGTACGTGTGGAGCCGGCTGGTGCCGGTCGGGACGCATCTCACGTCGAGCGCGGGCAACACCCAGGTGAGGATCTTGCGGACCGGCGCGGAGAAGGTCGGGCAGTGGGTGGATGAGCAGGTGAACGTCCGCGAGGACTACCGGCGGTACTTCGGCGGATCGGACGCCCCGCGGCCTGCGGGCATCGCGGTGCTCACCGACTCCGACGACACCAAGAGCACCGCGCGCGGCGACTACGCCGCCTTCCGGGTGTGCAAGCCGTGAAGACCGGCGGCGGTGGCTGATCTGGCCGATCCGTTCGAGGCGCTCTACGCCCGCGGGGTCACCGACGGCCTGCCGGTGGTGCCGCCCACGCGCGAGCGGGTGGCCGCCGCGGTGGCGGCGAGCGCGCGCCCGGGGGACGCGCTGATCGCGCTGGTGCCCCCCAATTTCGGCCGCGCCACCGTGGAGAAGATCGCGATCAACGCGGTGATGGCGGGCTGCCGGCCGGAGTACCTGCCGGTGGTGGTGGCGGGGGTGGAGGCCATGTGCGACGAGGGCTTCGACCTCCACGGGGTCTCGGCCACCACCAACTTTCCCTCGCCGCTCTTCATCGTGAACGGTCCCGCCCGCCCGCGGCTCGACATCAACTGCGGGGCCGGGCTGTTCGGACCCGGCTGGCGGGCGAACGCCACGATCGGGCGGGCGCTGCGGCTGATCGCGGTGAACCTGGGCGGAGCCATCCCGGGCGTGGTGAGCATGTCCACCATGGCGCACCCCGGCCGGTACACCTACTGCATCGGGGAGGCCGAGGAGGAGAACCCCTGGGACTCCCTCGCGGTCGAGCACGGTTTCGCCCCCGGCGAGAGCGTGATCGCCGCCTTCGCGGGGGAGGCGCCGCACGGCGTCTACGACCACATGAGCCGGAGCGCCCGCGACCTTCTGATCACGATCTCGAAGTCGCTCGAGGTGATCTCGCACCACAAGTCGACCCACCACGGCGACACCCTGGTGGTGCTCTCCCCCGAGCACGCCCGCACCATCGCCGGCGACGGGTGGGGGAAGGCGGAGATGCGCGAGTTCCTGTGGACGCGGCTGCGCAAGCCGGTGCGCGAGTTGATCCCGGGGGTGGAGGGCGGGGAGGGGCTGCCCGCCCACGTCCTCGCCAAGTTTCCGCGTCCCGAGACCGACGACACGCTGATCGCCAAGTTTCGCGAGCCGGGCAACCTGAAGTTCGTGGTGGCCGGCGGCACCGCGGGGCGCTTCTCGGCGGTGATTCCGGGCTGGACGTTTCCCAAGAGCTCGCGCATGATCTGGAGGAAGATCCACATGCCGGAGGAAGACTCATGAGCGACGACGAGTTCCTGGACCCGACCGATTCGGTGGCGGTTCCCCGCAAGACCGCGCGGCGCCTCGAGAGCCTCGAGGGCAAGACCATCACCCTGCTCGATATCTCGAAGGCCAAAGGCAACCATTTGCTCGACCGCGTCGAGGAGCTGCTGCGGGAGCGGGCCCATCCCAAGGACGTCGTGCGGAAGAAGAAGCCGACGTTCGCGCGGCCGGCCCCCGAGGACCTGCGGCAGGAGATCTTGAAGAACAGCGACGCGGTGATCGAGGCCCTCGCCGACTGAGGGTCCTGCACAACGTGCAGTGTGCACGACAGCGTGTTCTTCGAGGACCAGGGGATTCCCACCGCGACCGTGATCTCGACCGAGTTCAAGCGGGCCGCGCGGGCCCAGGCCGACGCCCTGGGCGCCCGCGACCACCAGACCGTGATGGTCGCCCACCCCATCCAGCCGCTCACCCGGGACGAGGTGCGCGCGCTGGCCGATAAGGCCTACGACGAGATCGTCGCCCGGCTGACCCGCGGGTGACGCTCCTCTTCAAGCTGGTCCTGGTGCCGGGGCTCATCGCCCTGGTCACCATGGCCGGCCGTCGCTTCGGCCCCCGCGTCGGCGGCTGGCTCAACGCCTTGCCGCTGGTCGCGGGGCCGGTGCTGTTCTTCCTGGCCCTCGAGCAGGGCGACGCGTTCGTGGCGCGCGCCGCCCTGTCGACTCTCGCCGGCCTCGCCGCGGTCGCGGTCTTCGCGGTGGTCTACTCGTGGGTCGCGATGAGGCGCCCCTGGTGGGTCTGCGTGCTGGTCGGCTGGACCGCTTTCGCGGCCCTGACCGTCGCGTTCCAGGCGGTCCCGTGGACCGCGGTCTCGGGTCTCGCGCTCGCCCTCGCGGCCTTCGGGATCGCGCCCTTCGTGCTTCCTCCGGTTGCCGACGCGCCGCTTCCGGCCGTGGCGCCCGCGTGGGACCTCCCCCTCCGCATGGCGGCCGCGGTAGCGCTGGTGCTGGCGGTCACCGGCCTGGCCGCCTGGCTCGGCCCGCGGCTCTCCGGCGCGATCACCCCGTTTCCGATCGCCACCACGATCCTGCTCGCGTTCACCCACGGCCAGCAGGGTGCGCCGGCCGCGGTGGGCTTCCTGCGCGCGTTCCTCCCCGCGATGTGGAGCTTCGCGCTCTTCTGCTTCGTGCTGACGGTGGGCGTGATCGGGCTCGGGCGCGACTTCGGGTTCCTGGCCGCGCTCGCGGTGAGCCTCGCGGTGCAGGGCGCGGTGTGGCTCGGTCTCGACGCGCGGGCTAGCCGGGGAAGCGCCAGACCCGGCCCTCGGCCGGCTCGTCGGTCAGCGTGAACTGGGGCAGGGCGAAGTCGGCCGAGAGATCGTGGAAGACCACCCGGACCCGCTTGCCGATGGCCACGTTCTGCTCGGGCTCGGGGCGGAACTCGGGCGTGACCAGGTTCGCGATGACGCGCAGGGCCTCGTCGGGAGTCGGCTGGCCGCGCTGCTCGTCGAGCTCCACCAGCACCACCGCGTACGGTGTCCACTCCTTGAAGCCGGGCTGGATGGCGTGGTGCACCACCTCGTAGGAGTAGATGTGCCCGCGGCCGCTCACCGGCTTCCACTCCCACTCGAGCGACATGCACCATGGGCAGCCGTGGCTCGGCGGGTAGCGCATGAGGCCGCACCCCTTGCAGGCCCGCAGCATCAGGCGATGGCTCGTTCGGGCCAGCTTGAAGTGCTCGCGCCACTCCGAGTCGTTCTCGGGGATGACCAGGTTCATGCCGCGGTATTCGACGGAGGCCATCGCTAGTTCCTCATGATGAGGGCGGAGCCGGTCGGCGGCATCGCCCAGCCGAGGTTCATGGTGACGCGGGCGTCCTTCACCTGGCGGCACTTGCCCGGCGAGTAGTCGTAGGAGTGCTTGCCGTCCTCCCAGCCCGGGCAGTAGTCGTCGACCTGGCCGCGGAGCTGCCGCACGTTCTCGATCACCATCGAGATGCCGTGGGTGTAGCCCTCGCAGAGGTGGCTGCCCGAGGTGTTGTTGGGTCGCTTGCCGCCGAGCTCGATGATGCCGCTCGAGACGTACTGCCCGCCCTCGCCCTTCTTGCAGAAGCCGTATTCCTCGAGCTGGAGCATGGTGGTGAACGTGAACGCGTCGTAGGAGCCGGTGACGTTGACGTCGTCCGGCTTGATGCCGGCCTGGCCGAAGACGATGTCCTTGGCGTGGTAGCCGGCGACCCGGGTGATCGGGCCGTGGGCCCAGTGGAAGTCGGTGCGCGGCTTGTTGACCCGGCCGGCCACGCCCATGATGTAGGCCGGCTTGCGGCGCAGGTCGCGCGCCCGCTCCGCGCTCGTGACGATGAGGGCGGTGGCGTTGTCGGTCTCGAGGCAGCAGTCGAGCAGGTGGAGCGGCTTGCAGATCCAGCGCGAGGCCATCACGTCGGCCACCGTGACCCGATCCTTCAGGAACGCCTTCGGATTCTGCGAGGCGTGCTTGCTGTGGGCCATCCGCACGTGGGCCACCTGCTCGGAGGTGGTGCCGTACTCGTACATGTGGCGCATGAAGGTCGGCGCGAAGTTCTGCCCGGCGCTGCGCATGCCGAACGGCACCTGGGCCAGGTCCAGCCCACGCACCGGCTGGGCCGCCCGCGCGCCGGTGCCGCCGATGCGGAAGTCGGAGTAGCCGTTCATCGAGCGGAAGATGGCCACCGTGTGGCACATCCCGGCCTCGATGGCGCCCATGGCGAGCCCGATCAGGGCCTCGGTGGAGGAGCCGCCGCCGAACACGTCCATGTAGAAGTTGAGCCGGATGCCGAGGTCCGGCGCCACGAAGTTGGAGAAGACGGAGTCGCCGCTCTGGTAGGACATCATGCCGTCCACCCCGTCCTTGGCGAGACCGGCGTCGCGCATCGCGTTTCGCACCGCCTCGACCGCCATCGCCCGCGTGCTCCGCGCGGACTGACGGCTGTACTCGGTCTCTCCCACCCCGACGATGCAGTACTTGTCCCTGAGAGATGCCATTGAGCGCTCCTCGACGATGACCGCGTGACGGCGACCGGATCAGGCCGCCCGACTGTACGTGAGCGCGGCGGGGGGCGTCAAGCGACCGCTTCGTCCGCCGCGACGGGAGCGGGGGCGCGGAAGCACGCGACCAGCAGCAGCGCGAAGGCGTTGCAGCCGGCGCTGAGCCACCAGGCGAGCCGGTAGTCGCCCGCGCGGTCGTAGATGAGACCGGCCGCGACCGGCCCGAGCGCGGCCAGGGATCCCGCGGTGGCGAAGAGCAGGCCGGAGAGGGTGCCCGCGTGCTCACGCCCGAACACGTCGGCGACCGTGGCCGGGAAGAGCGTCGAGGCCGCGCCATAGGAGAACCCGAACACCAGCGCGGCCGCGTAGAGCGCGGCCAGTTCGCTCGCCCCCGCGAAGCCGAGGAAGGCCGCGGTCTGGAGCGCCAGGGCGAAGGCGAGCGCGCCGCGCCGGCCGAACCGGTCCGAGGCGCCGCCCATGACCAGCCGCCCCACGAGTGCGGCGGCCCCGACCGCGCTCACGAGCGTCGCGGCGAGCAGGGGCGGGATCCCGAGCCCCCGCGCCATCGGGACGAGGTGCACGAGCGGGATGAACACCGGGGTCCAGGTGCCGGCGAACACGCCGAAGAGGAGCCAGAAGGCGCGCGAGCGGAGGGCGCGGCGGATCGTCCAGTCGTGGGCGCCTCGGGCGGCGGGCGCCAGGTCGCGGAGCGGGGCGGGTCGGTCGCCGTCCGGAGCGAGGCCGACGATCTCGGGATCGCGGCGCATGAGGACCGCGAGCGCGTTGAGGGCCAAGAGGATCGCGGCGCCGAAGACGACGTAGGCCCAGCGCCAGCCGAGCCGGCTCACCAGGAAGTGGGCCACCGGCGGAAGGGCGAACGTGCCGAGGCTGCCACCCGCGCTGGCCAGCCCGACCGCGAGCCCGCGTCGGCGCGTGAACCACTTGGCCACCGTCGCGTTGCACGGCACGTAGGCGGTGGACATGCCGAGCGCGACGACGGTGCCGTAGAGCACGTAGGGCTGCCAGAGGGCGCCGACCTCGCTCATCGCGGCGAGGCCCAGCCCCAGGAGCGAGCCGCCGATCGCGATGACGGCCCGCGGACCCCAGCGATCGGTGAGCCGGCCGGCCACGAGGGCGAAGCCCGAGTACACGAGCGCGTAGAGCGAGAACACGCCGGAGAGGCTCGCGCGACTCCAACCGAACTCGTCCATCAGGGCCGTGAAGAACACGCCGAAGGCGTACTGGGTGCCGTAGGCCATGAACAGGACGAGGGAGGCCGCCGCCACCACCGTCCAGCCGTAGAAGACGCCTCCGGGACCCGGCCGGACGCCGGGGCTACCGGCCGACATCGTCGGGGCGCGGGCTCGTGGATCGCTCCATGTCCAGGATGGGCGGGACGGTGCCGGACGGCTGCGTGCTCTCCACGCGGACGATGCGGCTCAGGCGGCCGACCGCGTCGCGGATGCGCACCGCCGCGTTGCGGCAGGTCCGCGTCCAGCTGCTCTCCTCGGTGCCGGGGGGCAGGCGATCCTCCAGCATCTGGATGTAGCCCATGATGATCGCGAGCGGGTTGTTGATCTCGTGGGCGGCGGCCTGGGCGAGCAGGTTGACGGAGCGCAGCGAGGCCGCTTCCCGGCGCGCCTCCTCGCCGGCCAGCCGCTCGGCCGCGTCGCGGTAGATGATGATCTCGTAGCGCCGCCCCCGGTATGCGACGACACGGCGGGTGGAGTCGACCGCGAGCAGCCGGCCGGACGCGGTCTGGAAGGGCACCCCGAGCGCCCGCGCCACCGAGCCGGGGCCGGTCGCGGGCCCGGCCGCCGGGCCCTCCGCGGCCGGGCTCGGCCAGAACTCCCGGCTGTCGCGGCCCACGAGCTGCACCCGCGCGAGCCCGGACAGGTCGCAGTCGGCGCGGTTGCAGTCGATGATCCGGTGGGTGTCCCCGTCCACGACGCGCACCGCGTCGGTGGCATCGTCGAGCACCGCGCGAAAGCGCTCGCGCTCCTGGGCGAGCGCACGCCGCTCGACGATGCTCGCCATCAGGAGGCCGATGGCCGGGATTCCGATCACGGTGAGGATCAGGTAGGACGGCCACACGCCCGCGAACATGGCGCGGCCTCGCTCTCCGAGCAGGCCGAAGCCGCCGAAGGTGATGAAGAACGTCGCCACCGCCAACCCGAAGGCGTGGCGGAAGCGCACCTTCTCCGCGGTCCGCGCCCAGCGGTGCGAGAGCGCCGCCGCCGCCGCCACCGCGAGCAGGGTGACCACGCCCGCCGTCGCGCCGCTCCCGCCGAGCCAGACCCGGTAGGCCGCCGCGGCGAGCGCCGCGATGAGGGCCGCCCACCCGCCCTCGAACAGTCCGATGACCGCCACCGGGATGACGCGCCCGTCGACGAAGATGCCCTCGACGGTCTGGATGCGCGAGATCATGAGGATGACCGCGAGGCCTCCCCACACCAGGCCCATCGCCGCGACCCAGAGCGGACGACGGCGGGGATCGTCCGGGGCGAACCAGCCATAGGCGAGGGAATAGAAGAGGACGCCGGAGACCACCGTGCCCGCGGCCTCGAGCAGGTGGTGATGGTCCATCAGCCCCGTCCGGACGCCGATCGCCCGTTCGGCCGCGGCAAGAGCTCGCGGAGGAACTTGCCGGTGTAGGAGCCGCTCACCTGGGCAATCTGCTCCGGCGTGCCCTCGGCGACCAACTCGCCTCCCGCCTCGCCGCCCTCTGGCCCGAGGTCCACGACCCAGTCGGCGGTCTTGATCACGTCGAGGTGGTGCTCGACCACCAGCACCGTGTTGCCCGCGTCCACCAGGCGGTTCAGGACCAGGAGCAGCTTACGGATGTCGTCGAGGTGGAGCCCGGTCGTCGGCTCGTCCAGGATGAAGAGGTGGTCGGTGGTGGGCCGGGCGGACAGCTCCGCCGCGATCTTGAGCCGCTGGGCCTCGCCGCCGGAGAGGGTGGTGGCGGGCTGGCCGAGGCGGAGGTACCCGAGACCGACCTCGCGGAGGATCTTGAGTCGGCGCTGCAGCACCGGCTCGGAGGCGAAGAAGTCGACCGCTTCGTCGACGGTGAGCTGCAGGACCCGGCTGATGTCGCGGTTCTTGTACGTGACCTGGAGCACGTCGGCGCGGTAGCGGCGCCCCTCGCACTCCTGGCAGGTCACGTAGACGTCCTCCACGAAGTACATCTCGAGCTTCTGGAAGCCGTCTCCCTCGCAGGTCTCGCAGCGCCCGCCCGGCACGTTGAACGAGAACGCCCCGGGCCCGAGGCCCAGGGTGTGGGCGCGGGGCAGGCTCGCGAAGAGCCGGCGGATCTCGTCGAAGGCCTTCACGTAGGTGACCGGGTTGGAGCGCGGGGTGCGTCCGATGGGCTCCTGGTCGATGAGGCGGATGCCCTTCAGGTGCTGCAGGCCGCGCAGCTCGTCGTGGGCGCCGGGCACCGCGAAGTCCGCCTTGAAGTGGCGAGCCACCGCGCGATAGAGCGTGTCGTGCACCAGCGTGGATTTCCCGGAGCCCGAGACCCCGGTCACGCAGGTGAGGGTGTTGAGCGGGATCTTCACGGTGACGTTCTTCAGGTTGTTCGCGCGCGCGCCCGCCAGCACCAGGGCCCGGCGGCCCGGCCGTCGGCTGAGGGGGAGGGGAATCGTGTCGCGGCCGCTCAGGTAGCGCGCGGTCAGCGAGCGCGGATCCTTGCGGAACTCGTCCTGGGTGCCCGCGAAGACCACGCTCCCGCCCCGCTCGCCCGAGCCGGGGCCCATCTCGATCAGGTAGTCGGCCACCTCGATGAGCGCGCGGTCGTGCTCGACCATCACCACCGTGTTGCCGCCGGAGGCGAGCTCGCGGCAGAGCTCGGCCAGCCGGGCGGTGTCCCGGGGGTGCAGGCCGATGGACGGCTCGTCGAGCACGTAGAGGGTGCCGGTGAGCTGGGCACCGAGCTGGTTGGCGAGATTGATCCGCTGGGCCTCGCCCCCCGACAGGGTCCGGGTCTGGCGCCCGAGGGTGAGGTAGCCGAGGCCGACCCGGAGCAGGAACGAGAGCTTGGCGCGCAGCAGCTTGAGCACGTCCCGCGCCACCGTGGCCTCCCACTCGGTGAGCGACAGCGTCGCGAAGAGCGCGTCGAGCTCCTCGACGGTCTTCTCGCCGAACTCGGCGATGCTGGCGCCCGCCACCCGTACCGCGAGCGCCTCCGGGCGGAGCCGCCGGCCCTCGCAGCGCGGGCAGGGCGACTGGCTGCGGTAACGCGAGAGGAAGACGCGGACGTGCAGCTTGTAGCGGTAGGACTCGACCTCCTCGAAGAAGCCGCGGATCCCGGTGAGCCCGGCGCCACCGTCGTAGACCCAGCGGCGATCCTCCGCGGGCAGGTCCGAGTACGGCACGCTCGTGTCCACGCCCCGTTTCTTGGCCGCCTTCAGCAGCTGCTTCTGGTACCAGCGGCCGGAGGGATGCGACCACGGCTCGACCGCCCCGCCGGCGAGACTCAGGGTCTGATCCGGCACCACCCGGGCCTCGTCGTAGCGCAGCACGTTGCCGAAGCCCTTGCACTCCGGGCAGGCGCCGAGCGGGTGGTTGAAGGAGAAGAGCAGCGGCTGAGGGCGGCTCAGGGCCACCCCGCACGCCGGGCAGTGGAAGTCGCGGCTGACCGGCACCACGCCCCCCTCGAGCAGGTCCACCGAGGCGCGGCCCTCGCCCTCGGCCAGGGCGGTCTCGAGCGAGTCGGTGATGCGCCGCCGGCTGTCGGGCCCGACCACCACCCGGTCCAGCACCACCGCCAGCCGGGCCAGATCGAGCCCGGCCGGCAGCGCGCCGGGGCGGCCCTGCACCTCGGCCAGGTCCAGCACCTGATCGCCCGCCTTGACCCGCGCGAAGCCGCGCTGGAGCAGGGTGGCGAAGAGCGCGCGGGGATCGCGGGCGGCGTCCGCGGGCAGGGGAAAGCAGATCATGGCCCGCGCGCCCGGGTGATCGCGCAGCAGGGCGTCGGCCACCTGGTCGGCCGAATCGCTCCGGGCCAGGGCCCCGCAGGTCGGGCAGTGGACGCGGCCGATCTTGGCGAAGAGGAGCCGGAGGTAGTCGTGCAGCTCGGTGGCGGTGCCGACGGTGGACCGCGCGGTGCGCACCGGGTTCTTCTGCTCGAGCGCGATGGCGGGGCGGATGTGCTCGATGCGGTCCACGTCGGGCCGGTCGAGGCGCTCGAGGAACATGCGGGCGTAGGTGGAGAGCGACTCGATGTAGCGCCACTGGCCTTCCGCGAACAGGGTGTCGAACGCGAGGGACGACTTGCCCGAGCCCGAGACCCCGGTGATCACGGTGAGCCGATCGTGGGGAATGTCGACGGAGACGTTCTTCAGGTTGTTCTGCCGGGCTCCCTCGATACGGAGCCATACCGGCTGGGACATTCGAGCGATCCTCCTGAGATGGAAAGTTTACTCGACGGGCGGAGGTGCTTCAATAGCGAGCGCCTCGCCGCCGCGCGGCGCTTGACAGCCGCCCGCGGGTGCCGGTATGCTGCAGAACCGTAATGAGAACCATTACTAAAAAGGTCGAGTGGAGCGGAGCGGAGGCGACCCTGCGAGCGCGCGGGCTCCGCCTCACCGGGCCGCGCCGCCTGGTGCTCGACGTGGTGCGGGCCACCGAGTCGCATCCCACCGCGGAGTGGGTGCACCGGATGGTGCGGCGTCGGCGGCCCCGGGTGAGCCTGGGGACCGTCTACCGCAACCTGCGGCTGCTGGTCGCCCAGGGGCTGGTCAAGGAGCTGCCCGGGCCCCACGCCCGGTTCGACGGCAACCTCAGCGAGCACCACCACTTCACCTGTCTCGTCTGCGGCTCCATCAGCGACGTGCAGGGGCCGGCCACCGAGCCCCATTCCCGCGCCCTCTGCGGCCGGGTGGCCGCCCAGAGCGGCTTCAGCGTCACGCATCACCGGATCGAGTTCTACGGTCGCTGTCTCGAGTGTCAGCGTCGCGGGGGCCGGAAGGACTCGCGGGGCCGGCGCCCGGCCCCGTAGCCCGGGAGACCCCCGGGCCGCCGTCACCACCAACCGCGGTAAAGGAGGACGTCCCATGGCAGGCAAGGCGTTGAAGGGCTCGAAGAGCGTGGAGAACCTCAAGGAGGCGTTCGCGGGCGAGTCGCAGGCCAATCGCCGCTACCTGTACTTCGCGCGCGTCGCCGACATCGAAGGCTTCCCGGACATCGCGGGCCTGTTCAAGGACACCGCGGACGCGGAGACCGGCCACGCCTTCGGGCATCTCGACTTCCTCAAGGAGGTGGGCGATCCGGCCACCGGCGAGCCCATCGGCAAGACCGAGAAGAATCTCAAGGCGTCGGTCGCGGGCGAGACCTACGAGTACACGCAGATGTACCCGGGCATGGCCAAGACCGCGCGGGACGAGGGGTATCCGGAGCTGGCCGAGTGGTTCGAGACCCTCGCCAAGGCCGAGAAGTCGCACGCCGGCCGCTTCACGAAGGGCCTCAACCAGGTCGCGGGCAAGGACCCGGCCGACGCCATCTAGGGACCCGGCGGAATCGCCCGGGCGTCGGCCGATCGGTCGGCGCCCGGGCCGGACCTCCAACCACCCCGCCCGCATCACGAGAGGCCGATGACACTCGACATTCGTGCACCGGAATTCTGGCGGCTCGACCACGTCGACACCGAGCTGCGCCGGGTCTACGACATCTGCGCGGGCTGCCGGCGCTGCCTACCCCTCTGCCCCTCGTTCAAGGTCCTGTTCGACCGGCTCGACGTCGACGCGGTGGACGGCGATGTCGAGAAGCTGCCCGCCGCCGACGTGAAGGAAGTGGTCGATCTCTGCTACCAGTGCAAGCTCTGCTACAACCACTGCCCCTACACGCCGCCGCACCGCTGGGCGGTGGACTTCCCCCGGCTCATGCTGCGCGCCCGCTCCGCGGAGGCCCGGGAGAAGGGCGTGACGCTTCAAGACAGATTCCTGGGCAACACCGAGCTGGTCGGGCGCCTGGGCAGCCTGACCGCGCCGATCTCGAACTGGATGAACACGGTGTGGGTCAACCGGAAGTTCATGGAGATGGCGGTCGGGATCCACGCCAAGCGAGACCTGCCCACCTTCCACCGCGAGACGTTCTCGCGCTGGTTCGACGGACGGAAGCCCGTCCCGCGGCGGGAGCCGGCCCGCGACCGGGTGGCCCTGTTCGCGACCTGCTCGGTGGAGTACAACGACCCGCTGACCGGCAAGGCGACGGTGGCGGTGCTCGAGCGGAACGGGGTCGACGTGGCCCTGCCCGCGCAGCGCTGCTGTGGCATGCCCTACCTCGACGGCGGCGCGGTGCCCGAGGCCAAGCGCCTCATCGCGGACAATGTGAAGAGCCTGGCCGAGCAGGTCCGGCAGGGGCGCGAGATCGTGGTGCCGGGCCCCACCTGCTCCTACATGCTCAAGCAGGAGTATCCGTGGCTCGACGGCTCCGAGGACGCCAACCTCGTCGCGACGCACACCCGGGATCTCTTCGAGTACCTGGCCTCGCTGCACGCGCGGGGGAGGCTCGACACGCGCTTCCCCAACGCGCCCGGCTCCATCGCCTACCAGCTGCCCTGTCACCTCAAGGCCCAGAACATGGGGACCCGCTCTGCGGACGTCCTGCGCCTGACCGGGGCCGAGGTCGAGGTGATCGAGCGCTGCTCCGCGGTGGACGGCACCTGGGGGATGAAGAAGGAGTACTTCGAGCTGTCGATGAAGGTGGCGGAGCCCCTGTTCAAGGACATCGAGCGCGCGAAGCCGGACCGGGTCGCCACCGATTGCCCACTCGCCGCCCTGCAGATCCACCAGGGGACCGGCCGGGCCGCGCGCCATCCGATCCAGATTCTCGCCGAGGCCTACGGCCTCGATCCCGAGCGTCCGGCATGAGTCGCGGCATCGCGCTCGGCGACGTTGTCAACTTCTTCGAGTACGAGAAGGTGCGCGACGAGCGTCGTCGGCGCGTCATCGAGCTGAAGCAGAAGCGGCGGGTCGAGGTGGGGCCCTATCTATCGTTCGTCTTCGAGAACCGCGAGACCCTGCTCTTCCAGATCCAGGAGATGTGCCGAGCGGAGCGGATCGTCGACGACGCCAAGGTGCAGGAAGAGATCGATGTCTACCGCGCGCTGCTGCCCGCGCCGGGGGAGCTGTCGGCCACCGTGTTCATCGAGATCGCCGACAAGGACCAGATCAAGCCGGTGCTCGACCGCTTCATGGGCATCGACGTCGGCCGGCACGTCTGGTTCGAGATGGGGCGGGGGCCGAGCGTGCCCGGCACGTTCGAGGCCGGCCACTCCGACGAGGAGAAGGGCAAGCTCGCCGCCGTCCACTTCGTGCGCTTCGCGTTCTCACCGGAGGCGGCCCGCGCCTTCCGGGACTCCGAGGTCCACCTGGTGGTGGACCACCCCGCCGCGCGCGCGCGCACCCGACTGTCCGACCTGGCCAAGGCCGAGCTGCTGACCGACCTGGCCCCGTGACACGCGCGGCGCGACGGCTCTCCGCCTACTGCATGATCATGAACCAGACGTAGTAGACGAGAGTCAGGACGAAGCCGAACCAGAGGGTGCCCTTGATGGTGGCGAGCGGCTTGGCCGCGCCCTTGCCCGGGGCGCCGGTCAGAGCGTTGATCTCCACCAGGACCATGATCGCGATCGCCACGATCCAGAAGACGAGCCCGGACTTCCCGACGGTCAGCCCGGCCAGGTGGCTGGCCGATCCCATGAAGAAAAGCATCGGGATGGACATGACGACGTTGGTGCGGGAGGCGAGGCCGCCGCGGGCCCCCGCCGCGGCCGCCGCGGGGTTGGCCGGCTTCCCGGCCGCGGTGTCGAGCGCGTTCTGGATGACGATCTTGTTCTTGGGCCAGATCACGAACCACACGTTGGCCCACATGATCGATCCGAGCAGCGCGCCGAGCAGGATCTTCCAGGTCCCCGGGTCCTGGATGCCGCGGGCCCCGATCCAGTAGTGGAGGAGGTAGAGCCAGCCGGACAGGAACGTGATCATCGCGCCCCACCTGAACCACCAGAGCGCCCGGGGCAGGAGCTTCTGCTGGGCGCCCGAGCGCACCCCCGGCTCGGTCTCGGCGAAGAAGGGAACCTGCACGAGGTTGAAGTAGTACAGCAGCCCAATCCAGGTGATGCCGGCCAGGAAGTGAATCCATCGCAAGAGGAACAGCCAGCCTTCGGTGCTCATCAGCGCCATCGTCACCCTCCCGGAAGACCTGCGGATCAGTAACTGCGCCTAGCCCTCGTTCTCGTCGTCCTCATCGTCGTCGTCGAGGTCGTCGTCGTCATCGTCTAGATCGTCGTCGTCGAAGTCGTCGTCGTCGTCGAAGTCGTCGTCCTCGAGGTCGTCGTCCTCGTCGAGATCATCGACGTCGTCCTTGTCCTCTTCGTCGTCGTCCTCTTTATCCTCGTCGGCCTGGCCGACCGGCGGTAGATCGTCTGCCTCGATCCAGGGGCGATTCCCGAGGTGAATCATGCGACATCCTCCCGACGTGAAGCTCGTTACGCTGGCCGGGATTATAACAAAGGGGCCTTGCGTGTCCACGCCAATTTGCCCTCGTGGAGCCACTTATCCACTTATCCCCACTCATCCACAATACGAGAAATGCACGCTCTGGCGCGGCTCCGCGGGCAGCGCGTCGCGAATGCGCAGGCCTGGAGCGGAGACGATGTCCCCGTCGATGCGGTCGCCACGTCCGACGCGGTGATTCGCGCGCGAGCGCGGGCGCGCCCGCATTTCCACGGCGCTTCTGTGGCCTTGACGACGTCGCGCCGCGACGCCTAGGATGCGACGGACGCCGCATGGCGTCGGGAGGAGAGCAACCGATGCCGCTGTTCGCCGTCGAGCGTGACCTGAGTCAGGTGCCCCCCGAGCGATTCCGGACCGAGCTGAAGGGTCTCGTGAGCGCGTGTGCCCGGTTGAAAGGCATGGGCAAGCGCGTGCGATACATCAGCAGCGCGGTGTTCCCGGCCGAGGCCCGCGGGCTGTGCCTGTTCGGAGCCGAGCAGCCGCAGTGGATCCGCGAGGTGAACGAGGCGGCGGGCCTGCCCTACTCCAGGATCTTCGCGATGCTCGATCTCACCCCCACCGGGGTGCGGCGCGATCTCTCGTGTGGTCGTCGGCCGGCCGAGGCGCCCATCGACGGAGGCCCGGCACGACGGGACGGGGCCACCGCCGTCACGGGCCAGGTGAGCGACGAGATCGTCCGGTGGACCGACGAGGGGCGCCAGCTCCTGCAGACGCTGGGCGGATGGCTCGAGGAGGCCGGCGCGATCCACGACGAGGCGGAGGCCCTCGAGCGCGAGCGGGCCGCGCTGGCGGAGGAGGTGCGACGGCTCGAGCAGGACAACGACGCGCTTCGCGCCCAGCGGGACGAGCTCCACGAAGCGCTCCAGACCATCGCCAGCCAGATGACGCGCACCGCCGACGAGATCCTCTACCGGCTGGAAGCCCGGCGCGGGGCGTCCGGCGACCTCGCTTCCCGATGAGCCCCGATCCGAGCGGTCGCCGGCGCATCCTGGTGGTGGACGACGACGAGCGGGAGCGCGCCGGCGCCGTCCAGGCCCTCGGGGAAGCCGGGCATCTGGTCGACAGCGCCGCGACCAAGGCGGAGGTGGTCACGCTGCTCGCCAAGCACGACTACGATCTCGTCCTGGCCGATCTCAAGATGCCGGGGATCAACGGTCCCGCCTTCTACCAGATGCTGAAGGAGTCCTGTCGCGGCGCCATGCCGCCGGTGCTCTTCTCGCTCCAGCGCGGCTACACGCCCGAGTACGCGAACTTCCTGATGCGCCAGGCCGCGCCTGTCCTCATGAAGCCCGTGCTCGCCGGCGCTCTCCGCCAGGCGGTCGAGCGGCTCTTGCCGCCGGCGCCGCGGGCGGCATCCTCGCTGGCGTCCTGACCCTCCTCGGCGCAATTCGCGCGGGCGTTCCCCCGCCGCGTTGCTCGGGTCCCCGGCACAATTGGGCGTGCACCTGCGCCCAGGCGTGTTAGTATTCCGCTCTGCAACTGCGCGAAGTTCCTACCAAGGCGGCGTAGCTCAGGTGGCAGAGCAGGGGTCTCATAAGCCCCGTGTCGGAGGTTCGAGTCCTCCCGCCGCCACCATTCAGCGTTTGCACATCCTGGGCCGCGAGCCCGCCGTGTTCGACGAGTTCTGCCTGATCCGGAGGTTTGGACCACCCGGTACCTCGGCGAGAAGACGGTCAAGGTGCACCGCGCCCGGGTCACGGAGAAGATGCGGGCCCGATCGCTTGCGGAGCTGGTTCGGCTGGCCGACGAAGCCGGCGTGACCGTACCCAAGACCTGATTCTTCCCTTTCCCGCTCCGCATCCTCGCTACCCCGCCTCCGCCGCCTGTCGATTGGACCTTGGTCCAATGGCCGATTCGGAAGAACTTGGTAAATAGGAAGTCGTTCGACATCCGTTGCAGGGAGGGAGCACCATCATGAGCGAGAAGACGAGGCAAACGAGAGAGCGAATCGCGGAGACCGCGGGTGTGCTCACCACCGACGACCGGGCTGAGAATACCGCAGTCGTGGGGATTTACCGCTCACACACCGAGGCAGAAAAGAGCGTCAAGGAGCTCCAGCGCTCGGGGTTCGACATGAAGAAACTGTCCATCGTGGGCAAGGACTATCACACCGAGGAGCATGTCGTCGGCTACTACAACACCGGCGACCGCATGAAGGTCTGGGGCAAGCAGGGGGCCTTCTGGGGGGGCTTGTGGGGCCTGCTGTTCGGGTCGGCGTTGTTCTTCATTCCGGGTATCGGCCCTCTGATCGTATTCGGCCCGCTGGTCACCTGGATCGTCGCCGGATTGGAAGGCGCGGCGGTGGCGGGTGGTCTCAGCGCGCTGGGCGCGGCGCTGTACGGCATCGGCATTCCGAAGGACAGCGTCATGCAGTACGAGACGGCAGTCAAGTCTGACCAGTTCCTCGTGATCGCGCATGGCACGACTGACGACGTGACGAAGGCCAGACGCATCCTCGAGGCGACCGGCGCAGCATCCGTAGCCGCTCACCGCCTCGAGCTCGGCACTCCCGACCCGGGCCGCTGAGGCGGCGGCCTGAGAGCGTACCCGAGCATGACCAGAAGCAGGATTCGTGCGGTCGCCAACACGCCGGCCGGGGGAACCGATGAGCGTTCTCGGCTCGGTTCGGGAGGGGAAGGGCCGGCATTGTGCGGTGTGCCACCTGGTCATCCGCCACCCCGAGACTGAGGTCGAACTGAGGTAGAGACCCGGCGTGGGGTGTTCCGACCGGGGTCCGCGCTTCGGTCGGTGCGGACGCGGCTCGGCAAGCGTACGGCGGAATGACGGCCATCCTAGCTTCGCCGCCGCCCTCGCCGATCGCGTCAAGCGCGCGGGCAAGGGAGCTCGTCGGCGGTTCGCGGGAGCTCTACCCCTTCGATCATCAGCCGAGGGAAGAGCACTGTACGAGCGGCTCCTGGCCGCCGCCCTGGGAGGAGGGAATGAAACACTATCGGCTCAAGATGGACACGCGCGCGAAGCTGCACGATCGTGATGCGGGAGACACCGGAGACTACCGGAATAAAGAGGAAGCCGCCGCGCGCACCGAACAGCTGAAGCAGAAGCTCGACGCGCTTCAAGAGCGTCTCTACGCCGAGGGGAGCCGCGCGGTCCTGGTCGTCTTGCAGGGGATCGATACCGGAGGCAAGGACGGAACCATCCGGCACGTCATGAGCGGCGTCAACCCGCAAGGTTGTATCGTGACGTCCTTCAAGGCGCCCTCGCCACTGGAGAAGGCGCACGACTTCCTCTGGCGCATCCACGCGGCCTGCCCGCCCCGCGGATACATCGGTATTTTCAACCGTTCCCACTACGAGGATGTGCTGATCACGCGGGTTCATGGTTGGATCACGGACAAAGAGGCACGGCACCGGCTGAGGCAGATCCGGGAATTCGAGAGGATGCTCACGAGCAACGGTACCCGCATCCTGAAGTTCTTCTTGCATATATCCAGAGGCGAGCAAGAGAAGCGTTTGGTGGCGCGTGTGGACGACCCGGATAAGCGTTGGAAGTTCAACCCCAAGGATCGCAAAGAGCGGGGATACTGGAAGGCGTATCGGAGGGCGTTCGAGGAGGCGCTGTCGACGACCAGTACGGATGAAGCCCCGTGGTTTGTCGTACCTGCCGATCACAAGTGGTACCGCAACCTGGTAGTCGCCGACTGCCTTGTGGGGGCCCTCGAAGAGATGGATCCTCGTCCGCCGGAGGTCCACGGTATTGATTGGAAGAAGCTGCGCCGGGAACTGTCGCGGACATAGAATCGACCCGGTGAGATGACAGAAGGATCCGGAGGAGAGCCCTCGCCCGTGGCCTCGGCAACCGTCGAGAGGCCGGAGATCGCCTCCGCGTCGGTTCCCGACAGCCTCGCGGCGCTCCATGTCGACCCCGATGCCGGCCTCACGCAAGCGGAAGTGGACGTCCGACGGAAGGAGCACGGCTACAACGAAGTGGCCGAGGGGAAGAGGCACCCGATCGTCGCATTTCTCGGGAAATTCTGGGGAATCTCCGCGTGGATGCTCGAGCTGATCATGGTGCTATCCGCGGCGCTCGGAAGATATTCGGACCTCGGGGTCGTGACTGCGCTGTTGGCCATCAACGCGACCCTGAGCTTCATGCAAGAGAGCCGAGCCGCCGGTGTGGTGGAGGCACTGCGACGACGGTTGCAGGTCAGTGCCCGCGTCCGGCGCGAGACGCGCTGGCAGGTCATTCCCGCGCGGGAGCTGGTGCCCGGCGACATTGTTCGCGTGCGCCCCGGCGACATCATCCCGGCGGACGTGAAGCTGTTGACGGGCACGCTGAGTGTGGACCAGTCGGCGCTCACCGGCGAGTCGAAGGACGCGGCCAAGGGGCCAGGCGAAGTGGTGGCGTCAGGGTCTGTGGTCCGTCGAGGAGAGGGCAACGGGGTGGTCATGCTGACCGGAGCGAAGACGTACTTCGGCCGCACCACGGAGCTGGTGCAGCAGGCCCGGCCGAAGCTCCACATCGAGGAGGTCGTGACCAAGGTCGTCCGCTGGCTCTTTGTCATCGTCGGCGCGTTGCTGGTCTTGGTGGCCATCCTGTCGGTGATCCGCGGCGCGCCGCTCTGGGAAATGGTTCCGCTCCTGCTCGTCCTGCTGATGAGTGCAGTGCCGGTCGCGCTTCCCGTCATGTTCACGGTCAGCATGGCGGTCGGCTCGAAGGAGCTGGCCCGACGCGGCGTGCTCGTCACCCGCCTGAGTGCCGCGGAGGATGCCGCGACGATGGACGTGCTCTGCGTGGACAAGACCGGCACGATCACGGTGAACCAGCTGGCCGTCACCGGCGTGATCCCGCTGGAGCACGCGACGGAAGCCGACGTGCTCTTCGCCGGCGCCCTCGCCTCGCAGGAGGCCAACCAGGACCCGATCGATCTCGCGTTCCTGGCGGCGGCAAAGGAAGGGCACATCTTCGACAACCGTGCCAAGGGCGTGGCCGTCTCCTTCGCGCCCTTCGATGGAAAGAATCGGCGGACCGAAGCGGTGGTCGACCAGAGCGGGCAACGGCTACGGGTGATGAAAGGGGCGGTGCGCACCATCGGCGAGGCGTGCGGGCTCGAGCCCCGGGAAATCGAGGCGTTGGAGGCGCGCGCCAGCGGGGCGGCGGCGAAGGGCTATCGGACGCTGGCGGTGGCCCGCGGTCCCGAGGCGGGCGCCCTGGTCCTGGTCGGATTGGTGTCGCTGTACGATCCGCCGCGACCGGACGCCGGACAGCTCATCGGCGCCCTCCGGGACCGGGGCGTGGCGGTGAAGATGCTCACCGGGGATGCGCTGGCGGTCGCGAGCGAGATCGCGCGTGGCCTGGGGTTGCCGAGGATCCGGCGCATGGCGGACCTGAAGGCTGCGAGCGCGCAGGGCGGCGACGCGGCAAAGGATCTCTTCGCGGGCGCCGACGGGTTCGCGGAGGTATTTCCGGAGGACAAGTATGTCGTGGTGAAGCGGCTACAGGCCGCGGGGCATGTCACCGGCATGACGGGCGACGGGGTCAACGATGCACCCGCGCTCCGCCAGGCCGAGGTCGGCATTGCGGTCAGCACCGCGACCGACGTGGCCAAGGGCGCCGCGAGCGTCGTCCTGACCGACCCGGGGCTGACGAACATCGTGGCGCTAGTCGAGCAGGGGCGGACGATCTACCAGCGTATCTTGACGTGGGTCATCAACAAGATCAGCCGGACTATCTTGAAGGCGGCCTTCGTAGCAATCGCTTACGTGGTGACCGGTAAGTTCGTCGTCTCCGCCTTCGCGATGCTGCTGCTGACCTTCATGACGGACTTCGCCAAGATCGCTCTGGCCACCGACCATGTGCGGTCGTCCAGAAGGCCAGAGACCTGGAAGATCGGGGGCTTCATCATGGTGTCCGCGGTCCTGGGGGTTGCGATGGTCGCGGAGACGCTCCTCCTCTTGAGGATCGGCTGGTCGAAGTTCGGTCTGGCGACCAACGACAATGCCCTCTACACCTTCAGCTTCCTGATGCTGCTGTACTTCGCGGTGTTCTCGGTGGTGTCCGCGCGCGAACGGCGCGCATTCTGGTCGACGATGCCCAGCAAGACCCTGGCTGTGGCCCTCGTGGCGGACGCGATCACGGGCACCATCCTGACGCGCGTGGGTCTTCCGGGGCTCACGCCATTGCCTTGGCTTCAGACGCTGGCGGTGTTCGCCTACGCCATGGTCTCGTGTCTGGTCGTGAACGACGCCGTGAAGGTCGTGATGATCAAGTGGCGGGTGCCCACGGCCATCGCCTAGCCGAAGTTCGTTGCTCGGCGGCGACGCCGGCGAGAGTGTCCTCTCGCCGGCAGGTGATGGAGCGAGGGCCTTCAGGTGGCTTCGGACCTCCGAAGCCGCCCTCGTTCGTCGGCCCGTTCGGACCGGCTAGCCGCGCCGCCACCCGGCCCACCTCGAGATACCCGCCTCGTCGCGGAGCATGAGAACCTCGCCGCCCTTCTTCACCTCGGCGGCGGCGATGGCCGGCTGTCCCTGGATCGTGAAGCCAGGTGCCAGCAGCGGAGGGAAGTCTTCACGGCCGGTTACGCCGCTCCGAGACGCGGGTGAATGTCCCGCGCCGACCCCAGGTGGGACCGGTTCTCCCTCCGCGGGTCGCCGGCTACGGCTTGCGGTTGAGCGAGCGCTCCCGCTCTTCCCACTGCTGCTGGATGCGGCGCTGCTGCCGACGCTCCGAGACGGTATGGACGACGGCCGCCAGAACGGTGAACACCACGGCCGCGACCCCGAAGAGAGCGAGCGTCACGGGCGGGAAGGGCGGGCGGTCGAGACCATGAATCGATCCTACCGCAGGGGGTAAGTCATCGCCAAATAAGCCGGGAGGCGGTTGAAGTCGGCCCGGCCCTCCGCTAGACTACTCCCCCGTGACCCCCACGACCGCCGTCGGCCGACCTCTCGCGCGGTTCTCGGTTCTCGACCTGACCACGGTCCGCTCCGGGCCCACCTGCACCAAGATCCTGGCCGACTTCGGGGCCGACGTGATCCGGGTGGAGCGGCCGGGCGGGGAAGGGCGCGAACGGGTCTTCTTCGACGCCGCGGACCTGCACCGCAACAAGCGCAGCATCGCGGTGAACCTGCAGGATCCGCGGGGGGTGGCCATCGTCAAGCGGCTGGCCGCGCGCTCCGACGTGGTGGTCGAGAACTACCGTCCCGACGTCAAGCACCGCCTGGGTGTGGACTACGAGGCGCTGTCACCCGAGAACCCCCGGCTCGTCTACGCGAGCATCTCGGGCTTCGGTCAGGAAGGCCCCTACCGGGACCGCCCGGGCTACGACCAGATCGTGCAAGGCATGTCCGGCCTCATGTGGCTGACCGGCACCGTGGAGAGTGCTCCGCTGCGCGTGGGCATCCCGATCGGCGACCTGCTCGCCGGCTACTTCGCCGCGCTCGGCATCCTGACCGCGCTACTGGAGCGGGAGGTCTCGGGGCGCGGCCAGAAGGTCGAGACCTCGCTGCTGGAGGCGCTGACCGGCAGCCTCTCGTTCCAGGCCGCCAAGTACATCAACACCGGCGAGGTCCCGCCGCCGGTCGGCAACCATCATCCGCTGACCGCCCCGATGGGCGTCTACCGGGCTCAGGACGGTTTCTTCAACCTGGCCGTCGGCAACGACGACATGTGGCGGCGCTTCTGCAAGGCGATCGAACAGCCGACCCTGGCCCACGACGCGCGCTTCGGCGGCATGCTCGCGCGGGTGAAGAATCGCCAGGCCCTGGACGCGGTGCTCGAGACCGCGCTCGCCCGGCGCACCGCCGCGGAGTGGGTCGAGGTCCTGAACGCGGCGGGGGTGGCCTGCGGCCCCATCAACACGGTGGATCGGGTCTTCGCCGACCCGCAGATCCGCCAGGCCGACCTGGTGCGGGACGTCGCCAACGCCGCCTGGGGCCCGCACAAGGTCCTGGCCCTGCCGGTGCACCTCTCGCGTACTCCCGCGCGCGTCGAGCGCGGGGCGCCCATGACCGGCGAGCACACGCGCGCGGTCCTCACCGAGCTGGGCTACGACACGGCCGCCCTCGACGCCCTGCTGGCCGACGGCGTGATCGAGCAACACAAGGGAGAGACGACATGAGCGACCACATCCTGGTCGAGCAGGACGGTCCGATCGCGACCGTCGTGTTCAACCGGCCCAAGATGCGCAATGCCATCAGCCTCGCGATGTGGTCGGAGATCGCGATGGTGACCGAGCGCCTGTCGAAGGACGACGCGGTGCGCGCGGTCGTCTACCGCGGGGCGGGTACCGATGCTTTCGCGTCGGGCGCGGACATCTCCGAGTTCCAGGAGAACCGCAAGGACACCGCCACCGCGCTCAATTACAACAAGCAGACCGAGGCCGCCTACTCCTCGATCCGCCTCTGCCCGAAGCCGACGGTGGCGATGGTGTTCGGCTACTGCATGGGCGGGGCCATGGCGCTCGCGATGGCCGCCGACTTCCGCTTCGCGGCGACCGGCTCGCGGTTCGGCATCCCGGCCGCGCGGCTCAGCATCATCTACGGCCTCGACCCGGTGCACCAGCTGGTGGACCTGGTGGGCCCGGCCTACGCCAAGGACATCCTCTACTCGGCCCGCACCGTGGAGGCGGAGGAGGCCCTTCGCATCGGCTTCATCCAGCGGCTGGTGCCGGTGGCCGATCTCGAGGCCTACACCTACGACTACCTGAAGAAGGTCGCGGCCAACGCGCCCCTGTCGGTACGCGGGACGAAGGCCCAGGTGCAGGCGATCTTCGAGGGCATCGGCGACGCCCACCGCGAGCATCTCCGCGACCTGGGCATCGCCACCTTCGACAGCGAGGACTACCGGGAGGGCACGCGGGCCTTCCTCGAGAAGCGGGCGCCCCGGTTCCAGGGGCGGTAGCCTCTGCGCGTCACCGTTCTCTCCTCGACTCCCCTCAATCCGCTGGAGGGGAGCGGCACCTTCGTCGGCATCGCCGGGCTCGCCCAGGGGCTGGCCCAGCTCGGCCACGAGGTCACCCTGCGTCCGCTCGGCCGCCGGACCGGCTTCCACACCCTGGACCGCTGGCTCTACAACGCGGGCGTGGTCGTGCGCCCGCCCCGGGGCGCGGACCTGGTGCTGGGTGTCGACCTCGACGGCTTCCTGTGGGCGCGGCGGCGCAGGCTGCCCTTCGTCGCGAGTCTCAAGGGCATCATCGCCGACGAGCTCAAGAACGAGCGCGGGCTCGTGCGCGCCCTCCTCGCGCTGCAGGCGCGCTGGGAGGAGCGCAACGTCGCGCGCGCCGACCTCGTCATGGTGACCAGCCGCTACTCGGCGGAGGTGGCGCAGCGGGAGTACGGGGTGCCGCCGGAGCGGCTCGCGGTGGTGCCGGAGCCCATCGATCTCGAGGTCTGGGACGATCAGTTCTGGCGCGCCCCGCGGCGCCCACGCGGGGGGCCGGTGGTGCTCTGCGTGGCCCGCATGTACCCGCGCAAGCGGATCGGAGACCTGCTGCTTGCGGCCGACATTCTGCGCGCGCGCGTCCCGGGTCTCCAGGTCCGGGTGGTGGGACGCGGGCCGGAGTGGCCGGCACTCTCCCGGCTCCACGCCGAGCTCGGGCTCGGCGACTCGGTCGCCCTGCTGGGCGACCTCACCCGCGAGCGCCTGGCCGAGGAGTACGTCAACGCCACCGTGTTCTGCCTGCCCTCGGTGCAGGAGGGCTTCGGCATCGTCTTCCTCGAGGCGATGGCCGCGGAGCTGCCGGTGGTGGCCTGCCGCGTCGCGGCCATCCCGGAGGTGGTGCAGGACGGCGTCACCGGGCTGCTGACCGCGCCGCGGTCCCCCGGCGAGCTCGCCGCCGCCGTCGAGCGGCTGATCGCGGACCCCGCGCTCGCCCGTGGGATGGGACGCGAGGGCCGCCGCCGCGCGCTCGCGTTCACCCCGCGCCACGTCGCGGAGCGCTTCCTGCACGCGGTACACTCGTCGCAGCAACGGCTGGGACAGCAGGCGCGAGGAGGCTGAGCCGCATGGTGTACGCGACCCGGAAGTTCACGTTCGCGGCGGGGCACCGCTACTGGCGGCCCGAGTGGAGCGCGGAGGAGAACGCGCGCACCTTCGGCTCGCTCACGGTGGCCCACGGGCACAACTACACGCTCGAGGTGACGATCCGCGGAGCGGTCGATTCCCGCACCGGAATGGTGATGGACCTCGGCGAGCTGAAGCGGGTGGTCGGCGACGCGGTGATCGGCCGCTTCGACCACGCGGATCTCAACCAGGATCCGCTCTTCCCGCCCGGCACCATCCCCACCACCGAGAACCTGGTGCGGGTGATCTGGGATCTCCTCGGGCCCAAGCTCGGTGCCGAGCGCCTGCACCGGCTGCGGCTCTGGGAGGACCCCACCTTCTACGTCGAGTATCTCGGCGAATGAGCGCGTACGCGGTCACCCGCGCCTATCACTTCAGCGCCGCGCACCGGCTCGCCAGCGACGCCTTCTCCGACGAGGAGAACGCCCGGGTGTACGGGCAGTGCTTCCGTCAGCACGGCCACAACTACGTGCTCGAGGTCACGGTGTCCGGCGCGCTCGATCCCGCCACCGGCATGTCGGTCGACATCGGGATCGTCGACCGGGCGGTGAAGACCGCGGTGCTGGATCGGGTGGATCACTACGATCTCTCCGCCACCGTGCCCGCGCTGGCGGGGGTGATCACGACCGGCGAGAACCTCGCCCGCACCTTCTGGGAGTGGCTCGAGGGCGCGCTGCCGCCCGGCAGCCTGCGGCGGGTGACGCTGGTGGAGACCGCGAACAACGTGTTCGAGTACTGCGGCGAGTCCGCGCCCGCGAGGTGACGGACCATGGGAGGTGACGGCACCACGATGGAGCGCCTCATCCGCGACATGCTGAAGGAGATGGGCGAGGACCCGACCCGGGAGGGGCTCGAGAAGACCCCGACCCGCGTGGCCAAGGCCTGGGAGTACCTGACGTCGGGGTACCGGCAGAACGTGCACGAGGTGCTCAACGAGGCCCTGTTCACGGAAGAATACGACGAGATGGTGGTGGTGAAGGACATCGACTTCTACTCCCTCTGCGAGCACCACCTGCTGCCGTTCTTCGGCAAGTGTCACATCGCCTACATGCCCTCGCGCAAGATCGTGGGGCTCTCCAAGCTGCCGCGGCTGGTCGAGATGTTCGCCCGCCGCCTGCAGGTGCAGGAGCGCCTCACCACCCAGATCGCCCAGACCCTCAACGAGGTGCTCCAGCCGCGCGGGGTGGCGGTGGTGGTCGAGGCCCTGCACATGTGCATGCTGATGCGCGGGGTCGAGAAGCAGAACTCCAAGGCGGTCACCTCGGCCATGCTCGGAGCCTTCCGCGAGAACGCGGAGACGCGCGCCGAGTTCATGGAGCTGATCCGGGCCCGCGGCGGGCTCGTCATTTGAAGCTCGCCGGCCAGGTCGCGATCGTCACCGGGGCCGGGCGGGGCATCGGCCGGGCGATCGCGGGGGCGTTCGCCCGGGAGGGCGCCGCGGTGGTGCTGGCCGCTCGCTCCGGGGCCGAGCTTCACGGCGTGGCCCGCGAGATCGAGCAGGCGGGGGGCCGGGCGCTGGTCGTGCCGACCGACGCGCGGCAGGAAGCCTCGGTGGAGGCCCTGGTTCGCCGGGCGCTCGCCGAGTGGCGGCAGGTCGACGTGCTGGTCAACGCGGCCGGGGTGGCGACCTTCGCCCCGGTGACCGACTCCAAGCTCGACGACTGGGACCAGATGCTGGCCGTGAACCTCCGCGGGGCGGTGCTCTGCTGCCGCGCCGTCCTGCCGGCCATGATCGACCGTCACCGCGGGACCATCATCAGCGTAGGGTCGGTGGTCACGAGCCGGTCGCTGGCCGGCAGCGCCGCGTATACCGCCTCCAAGTACGGGCTGCTCGGCTTCTCCCGGGTGCTCGCGGAGGAGATGCGGCCCCACGGGGTCCGGGTCGGGGTGCTCTCGGCCGGGGCCACCGATACCCCCCTCTGGGACGCCATGCCGGGAGCCCCGGCGAGGGACCGCATGCTGCGGGCAGACCAGGTGGCCGAGGCGGCCCTGCTCATGGCCAGCCTGGGCCCGAACGCCACCCTGGAGGAAGTCACGCTCCTCCCGGCCGGCGGTATCCTCTAGAGGCGGCCGGCCCGGAGGGGTGCGCGGCAAGCCCTCGGCCCTTCTGCTATACTTAGCCCGAATCGATATCTCGGCACTCCAGGCCCAAGGAGGCATTGATGATCACGTTGACTGAGACGGCCGCCAAGAAGATCTCGGACCTGCGGCTCGAAGAGGGCAAGCCCGAGTGGGGGCTGCGGATCCGTATCGTCGGGGGCGGATGCTCCGGCATGTCCTATGAGCTCGGCTGGGACGACACCGCGACCGACGGCGACAACGTCGTCGAGACGCACGGCGTGAAGGTCTTCGTGGATTCGAACAGTGCCCCGTATCTCCAGGGCAGCGAGATCGACTACGTCGACAACAACATGCTGGGCGCCGGGTTCGCGATCAAGAACCCGAACGTGAAGTCGTCCTGCGGCTGCGGCTCGTCCCACCAGTTCTAGACCGCCGCGGGGGACCGGGGCTCGCTCGATGAAGGTGCAGGTCCGGCTGTTCGCCCGCTATCGCGAGGCGGCGGGCCGCGACTCGCTGGATCTCGAGCTTCCCGACGGCGGCACCGTCGAGCGGGCCTGGGAAGCGGTGGCGCGTCAGCTCCCGGCGCTCGTGCCCTACCGACCGTTCACCCTGTTCGCCCTCCGCAACGACTACGTCGACGCCGATCGGCCGCTCGCGGATGGGGATGAGCTCTGCCTGTTCCCTCCGGTGAGCGGCGGTGCCGCGGGGCCGGAGGCGGACTGGATCGAGGTCACCACCGAGCCCCTCTCCGAGCGTGCGCTCGCCCAGGCGGTCGAGCACCCGGGGGCCGGCGCGCTCGCCCTCTTCTCGGGGGTGGTGCGCGACCAGACCGGCGGACGGCGCGTGAAGTTCCTCGAGTACGAGGCCCACGGGCCCATGGCGCTCGCCAAGATGCGGGAGATCGCGGCGGCCATCCGCGGCCGCTGGCCCATCGTCACGCGGATCGCGCTCGTCCACCGCATCGGACGCCTCGAGATCGGGGAGTCGAGCGTCATGATCGCGGTCTCCTCGCCGCATCGGGCCCTGGCCTTCGAGGCCTGCCGCTTCGCCATCGACACCTTGAAGGAGACGGTGCCGATCTGGAAGAAGGAGTACTTCGAGGACGGCGAGGTGTGGGTGGGCCTGCAGTCACAGTGTGACCATCGCCACTAGCCTCGTCGCGCACGTCCGGGACACCATTCGCCGTCACGGAATGCTCCGTGGCGGCGAAGGTGTCTTGGTGGCCGTCTCGGGCGGGCCCGACTCGGTCGCGCTTCTCGACGTGCTCTGCGCGCTCCGCGCGCCGCTCGCCCTCGCGCTCTCGGTGGCCCACGTGCACCACGGGCTCCGGGCCGAGGCCGACGCGGAGGCCGAGGCGGTCGAGCGGCTCTGCGAGCGGCTCGGGGTGGCCTGCCGGGTCGAGCGGGTCACGGTTCGGCGCGCCCCGCCCTGGGACGGGCTCGAGGCGGAGAGCCGCCGGGCCCGTCACGCGGCCCTCGCGCGCGCGGCGCACGTCGTGGGCGCGGCGCGCATCGCGACCGGTCACACCGCCGACGATCAAGCCGAGACGGTGCTGATGCGGCTGCTCCAGGGCGCGGGTCCCCGCGGGCTGGGCGGAATCGCGCCGGTGCGGGGAGCCCTCATCAGCCCGCTCATCGAGACGCGGCGGGCCGAGATCGTGGCCCACCTGGATGCGCGGGGCCTGACCGCGGCCGAGGACGCGAGCAATCGCGATCCGCGCTTCCTTCGCTCACGTATCCGACACGACCTGCTGCCGTTCATGGCCGAGCTCACCGGGGGCTCGGTGGTCGAGGCCATCGGCCGTTCGGCCGCAGTGGCGCGCGCGGTGGTGGCCGATCTCGAGGCCCGCGCCCGCGCCGACCTGGAGCGGCTGGCCGCCCGGGACCCGGCGGGGGTCGTCCTCGACGTGGGTCCACTGGAGGCGCAGCCGATCGAGCTGGCCGCGGAGACGATCCGGCAGGCCGCCGCCCTGCTCGGCGAGACGCGCCCGCTGCGCGGACCGGCCCAGCGTGCGCTCCGCCGGCTGCTCGGCGAGGCCCCGCGGCGCCGGGCGGTGCGCCTGGGCCGGCTCGTCGTCGAGCGCAGCGGCCGCCGCCTGCGGGTGGGCCCGCCCGGCCTGCTCGCCGTCGCGACGCGCGCGTGGGCGGCTCCGGGCGCGCTCGACCTGCCGGAGATCGGCGAGCGGCTTACCGCCCGGGTTTTCCCCCGCGGTCCGGACTACGTGGTACCGCGCGAGCGCACGCGCGCGGCGTTCGACGCCGACCTGCTGCCGGCCGCGCTCACCGTGCGGGCGCGTCGCCGCGGCGACGTCTTCGCGCCCTTCGGCGCCGCCGGGCTCCGGCGCCTCAAGTCCTTCCTGATCGACGCGGGCGTTCCTCGATGGCAGCGCCCCCGCACCCCGCTCGTCGAGGCCGCCGGTGAGATCGTGTGGGTAGCGGGCGTGCGCCGCGGCCAGCGTGCGCCGATCAGCGCCGCCACCACGCGCGTCCTCGAGCTGGCGCTCGAGGTGGCTGGTACGGCCCCGGACCCGGCGGTAAGATGATTCACGGAGGCCCGAGATGACGACCCGACGTGCCGTGCTCTCGTCCGTGGTCCTGCTCACGGCGCTCCTGCTCCCGCCCGCGCCCGCCGCGATCGCCCAAACGCGCCCCGCGCCGGCGGGGCCGGCCGCCGTCGCGCCCGCGCCCGACTCGAAGGCGCTCCTGCGCGCGCTGGAGGACGCGTTCGTGTCCGTCGCGGATCGCGCCACCCCGTCGGTGGTCAACGTGAGCGTGAAGGTGAAGCCGGAGGCGGCGCAGGAGGCAGCCCCGTCGCCCGAGATGGAAGAGCGCTTCCGCGAGTTCTTCGGGCCCGAGCTCTTCGAGCGCTTCTTCCGCCGGCGCGCGCCGCGGGAGGACGGCCGCGCCGCCGGCTCCGGCGTCATCGTGGACCCGCGCGGCTACATCCTGACCAACAACCACGTGGTCGAGAACGCGACCGCGATCGAGGTGCGGCTCTCCGACGACCGCAAGTTCACGGCCACCCTGGTCGGCCGCGACGCTCGCACCGACCTGGCCGTGCTCAAGGTCGAGAGCCCGGCGCCGCTGCCGGTGGCGGACCTTGGAGACTCCGACACCCTCCGGGTGGGGCAGTGGGCCATCGCCATCGGCAACCCGTTCGGCCTCGACCGGACCGTGACCGCGGGCATCATCTCGGCCACCGGCCGCACCCACGTGGGCGTCGCCACCTACGAGGCTTTCATCCAGACCGACGCATCGATCAATCCCGGCAACTCGGGCGGCCCGCTGCTGAACCTGGACGGGCGGGTGATCGGCATCAACACCGCCATCGTCTCGAGCGGGCAGGGCATCGGCTTCGCGATCCCGATCACGATGGCACGCGACATCATGACCCAGCTGATCGCCCGGGGCCGGGTGGTGCGCGGCTGGCTCGGGGTGGTGATCCAGGACCTCACCCCCGAGCTGGCCGCGGGATTCGGGGTCAAGGAGGACGCGGGGGTGCTGGTGGCCGAGGTGATGAAGGACGGCCCCGCGGAGGCCGCCGGGCTCAAGCCGGGCGACGTGATCACCGGCTTCGGCGGGACCGCGATCAAGGACGTGACCGACCTCCAGAAGCGCGTGGCCGCGGTGGAGCCGGGACGGCCCACGCCGATCGTGGTGATGCGCGACCACGCCCCGCTGGCGCTCAGCGTGAAGGTGGGGGAGCAGCCCACCGACGAGGCGATGGCCGCGGCCGAGAGCGGCGGCGAGGACGTGCTGGGCCTGACGGTGGAGCCACTGACGCCCGAGACGGCCCAGCAGAACCACCTCTCCGCGCGCAGCGGGCTCCTGGTCACCGAGGTGGTCCCGGGGAGCCCCGGCGCGGAGGCGGGCATCAAGCCGGGCGACGCCATCGTGGAGGTGAATCGACGCCCGGTGGCCGACGCGGCCGCGTTCCGGCAGATCGCGGCCGCGCTGAAGCCGGGCGAGTCGGTGCCGGTGTATCTCCAGCGTGGCGGTGGGCGTAACGAGTACGTTATGCTGACCGCCCCGCGCCCCTGATCCCCGCGAGGACGCAGTAAGGGTAGGAATCCGCTTGACAGCGGCGTCACCGCTGCCTAACGTGCCGCTCACTTCGTGGCGGACGGGAGGGCCCGCGGGTGACAGCCGAGCAACGCGCACGGAAGGATACGGTCGAGGCGAGCGAGACCGCGGCGTACCCGCCTCGCCCGGTGGTGCTCGCCATCGACGACGAGCCCGGGGTCCGGGAGTCGCTGCGCCTCATCCTCGGCGAGGAGTTCGAGGTGCTGGAGGCCGCCGACGGCGCGGCCGCGCTGGCGATCCTGGGCGCCCGACGGGTCGACGTGGCCCTGCTCGACGTGCGGATGCCCGGCGAGCCCGGTTCCCGGGTGCTGCCGCAGATCCTGGCCATCGACGACTCGATCCCGGTGATCCTGATCACCGCGGATCCCCACCTGCGCATGGCGGTGGACGCCATGAAGGCGGGCGCCTACGACTACCTGGCCAAGCCCTTCGACGTGGACGAGATCCTGAACCTGGTGCGCGAGGCCGCCCAGCAGCGCGGGATGGAGCGCGAGCTGCACTACCTCCGGGGCGAGCTCGCGCGGGCCCACGGCTTCGACCAGCTGGTCGGGCGGCATCCGCGGATGGTGCGGCTCTACGAGCTGATCGCGCAGGTGTCGCAGACGCACGCCACCGTGCTGATCACCGCGGAGAGCGGGACCGGCAAGGAGCTGGTCGCCCGCGCCATCCACAACCAGAGCCCGCGCCGCGCGCAGCCCTTCGTGGCGGTCAACCTGGCCGCGATCCCGGACTCGCTGCTCGAATCGGAGCTCTTCGGCCACGAGAGGGGCGCCTTCACGGGCGCGCACGCCCGCAAGCCGGGCAAGTTCGAGCTGGCCCACGGCGGCACCCTCTTTCTCGACGAGGTGGGCAGCCTGCGCGTCGACCTGCAGGCCAAGCTGCTGCGCGCCCTGCAGCAGCGAGAAATCGAGCGCCTCGGCGGCACCCGCACGATCCAGGTGGACGTGCGGGTCATCGCGGCCACCAACAGCGATCTGCGACAGGCCATCCGGGAGCGCACGTTCCGCGAGGATCTCTACTACCGGCTGCACGTGGTGCCGGTCGGCGTGCCTCCGCTGCGCGACCGGAAGTCGGATCTGCCCGACCTGGCCGCGCACTTCGTGCGGAAGTACGCCCGCGAGTTCAAGAAGGACGTGCGCGGGCTCTCGCGGGGAGCGCGCGTGGCCCTGGCCGACTACGACTGGCCGGGGAACGTGCGCGAGCTCGAGAACATCATCGAGCGTAGCGTGGCACTGGCCACGCGCCCGGTGATCGGGCTCGACGATCTGCCACTGGAGCTGGCCATGAACGAGGTGACGCCCGCGCGCGGCGAGGGCGACTCCGGCCCGCCGACGCTCCGCGAGGCGCGCGACCGCTTCGAGCAGGCCTACGTGCTACGGGTGCTCGAGCGCGAGGGCTGGAACCAGAGCCGCGCCGCCCGCGGCCTCGGAGTCCATCGCAACACGCTGATCGCGCGACTCGCCGCGTGGGGCTTCCGCCGCGAGGAGCCGGAGAGCGCGCCGCGGCCGGCCGTCGGCGGGGAGCCGTCCGGCCGCGCCTGAACCTCGCCGACCTGGGATCGTTGCGCGGTCTCCGGATCGCGTGCTACGGTCGGCCCCGATGCCTCGTCGCTTCGCTCCACTGCTCGTCGGCCTGCTGCTGGCCCTGGGCGGTGGTCTCGTCGGCTGCACGCGCCCGGAGGCTCCGCTCACCCTGGTCTTCACGCCGTCCCGCGATCCGACCGCGCTCAAGGAGGCCGGCGACGCCTTCGCCCGCACGCTCACCCAGGTCTCCGGGGTGCCGGTCCGGGCCCTCGTCGCGTCCGACTACGCGGGGGTCGTCGAGGCCCTCCGCAGCCGTCGGGTGGATCTGGCGTTCGTCCATCCGGTCGGGTACGTCCTGGCCAATCGCGAGGCCGGCTGCCAGATCCTGGTGCGCGACGTGTGGCAGGGCAAGACCGCGTACACCGCGCGCTTCTACGTGCGGAAGGACCGGGGCATCCGGCGAGTCGAGGACCTGCGCGGCAAGACCGTCGCCTTCGTCGACCCCGCCTCGTCCTCGGGCTACATCTACCCGATGGTGCTCCTGATGAAGCAGGGGCTGGTGCGCGATCGGGATCCGAAGAGCTTCTTCAAGGAGGCGCTCTTCGCCGGGACGCACGAGGCGGCCCTGCAGGCCGTCCTCCACGGACGCGTGGACGCGGCCGCCTCCTTCGACAGCTCGCCCGAGCTCTACCTGAAGGACCCCGCGCTCGTGGCCCAGCTCGGGTGGGTCGGCGAGACGCCGGAGATCCCGGAGGCGGGGATCTGCGCGCGGCCCGGCGTGCCCGCGGAGCCGCTGGCCAAGCTCAAGCGCGCCTTGCTCGCGATGAAGGCGCCCGAGCACGCGGTGGTGCTCAAGGAGATCTACGGTATCGACGGGTTCATCGAGGCCGCCGACGCCGACTACCAGCCGGTGCGCGACGCGATGGCCTTGATGGACCTGCGCCCGCCGAAGTAGTCCGTCGCCCCCTCACCCTCCGGCCGTGCGCCGGAACGCGTAGAACGTCGCCCACAGGCGAGCCAGGTCGGCGAGCTCGCCGGCACGGCGGCCGGCCTCGACGTGACTCACCGCGCCCACGATCGCGGTGCGCACCGGCCGGCCCGCCGCCCGCGCGGCGGCCTGGAGGCGCAGGCTCTCCGTGAACGGAACCGCCGGATCCTGGCGCCCGTGGATCAGGAAGAGCGGCGCGCGCAGGCCGGCGAGCGCCCGGTCCGGCGAGAGCGCGTCGAGGAGGTCTCGCGTCGAGCGGGGCAGGGCCTCGACGAGGCGATCGAAGGCGGCCGGGTTGCGATTGTCGACGAGCCGCGCGCCCGGGGCGTCGACCAGCTCGGCGTTGGCGCGCGCGAACTGGGCGATGGCCGCTTCCTGTACCGGCGCTCGGCCCGAGAGATCACCGAACGCGTAGGAGCCGGTGAGCGTGTAGCGCAGCAGCTCCCCCGCCCCGGCGTAACCGCCGAGGGCGAGCACCGCCGAGACGCTCCCGGCCACCGCCGGGTCCGCCGCCGCGAGCAGGGCGGGCCCGGCGCCGAGGCTCACGCCGAGAACCGCCACGCGCCGGTAGCCGGCGGCGCGGAGGGCGCGCACGCTCGCGCTCACCGCCGCCGCGTCGTCCGGGCGGAGACGGAGCGCCGTGAGGCCGTCCACGGTGGGAACCGCGACCGCCCAGCCCGAGCGAGCGAGCAGCATCGCGGCCTCGCGCAGCCGCGTGTCGTCCTTGCCTGCCGGGGAGAGCCCGTGGACCAGGACGAGACCCGGCGGGCGACGAAGGGCGGGGGCCACGTACAGGTCGATCGCCACCGGGCCCGACGCCGTCGCGGCGGCCAGAGGACGCGCGCCCGGCGTCCGGGTGAGTCCGGAGAGGGGCCGCCAGCGCCCCTGGCCGAGAAACTCCACGAGGAACACGGTCGTGGAGACCAGCGAGGACGTCGTCGTGAAGACCGGCAGCGCGAGCAGGCAGGCCAGGGCGAGCCGCGCCGCCGCGCTCACCCCCTTGGCGCTGCCGGCCCGGTGCCGCATCACGCGCTCATGATGCGGAGCCATCCGACCCGGGCGCAAGGGGCCACGGCACCGTCTCGAGATCGGGCACTCTTCCGCCGCATGCAGGCAGGTTGCCCGTTGGGGTCGAGCGTGTGCTCGGATTCATCTTCCATTCCAGTACGTTACTTCGTGGCACTCGCGATGCAATTCCTGCGGGCGGCACCAATGCCTGGACGGTGAGGGGCAACCCGCAGCACAGAGGGAGGACACGAAGATGAGCGTGACCTGGGGAAGAGTGCTGATCGGTCTCGCGGTGGCAATGTGTGTCCTCGGCGTGGGCGTGCTCGAGGTGCTGAGCGAGCGCGCTCCGAGCAAACTGGCGACCTCGACGCCTCCGCGTCCGGCGGATGAGCGGTGGGGGCCGTCGCTGGAAGCGGGAGACGCGGCCGCGGTCCAGACCGCGGAGGCGGAGTTGGTGCCGGGCGCCGCAGGGGGTCTGACCGGGTCGGTGCAGCAGCGCCGGCTGACCGTGCTGGAGGTCAACGAGAAGACGCGGCGGCTCGTCTCGCTGAACGGGGCCGGCCGCGTCCTCGTCACCGAGCTCGGGCGCGATCCGTTCGTGGTCACCGAGGACAGCCGGGCGGGCTCGCTGGCTCTCCTGAAGCCGGGCGACGTGGTCCGGATCGACCCGGTGAACGGGCAGGCGCGGCTCATCGTCGTGCTGCGTCACGGATGGCAGGAGGCGGAAAGCCCGGAGAAGTGAAGCGACGACTACTTAGGGTTCACGCACCTGATCAGGCGCCAGCCGTTGAACAGGTTGACCTTCGCGGTGATGTCGGGAACGAGGCCAACCTGCTTCAACAGCGGCTCGAGCGGAAGGTTGGACTTCCAGCCGAGTCGGGTGCACACCGGAGCGACCAGGTCCTCGAGGCGCCCGACCGCGGGGCGCTCGCTCCGGAAGTGGTTGAGCACCACGATGTTACCGCCCGGCTTGACCACCCGCTTCATCTCGCGTAACACGCCGACCGGGTCGGGCACCGCGCTGATGGTATAGGTGGCGACGACGGAGTCGAACTCTCCCTGACCGAAGTCCATGGTGGTGGCGTCCATGGTCTTGAGCGTGACGTTCCCCAGGGCCAGCTCCACGATCTTGTCCTGAGCCTTTTCCAGCATCTCCTCGGAGAGGTCGATGCCGGTGAGATGGCAGTGGGAGGGGTAGAGCGGGAGGTTCAGCCCCGTGCCGATCCCCACCTCGAGGACGCGGTCGCCCCGCTTGATGTCGAGGAGTCGGATGGCGGCTTCACGGCCCGGATGGAAGATCCAGTCGAAGACGAAGTCGTAGGCGGGCGCGTACAGCTTGTACGCCCTCTTGACCTGCCTCTTCTCCAGTGCGGCGTCCAATCCGGCAGCCCTCCGAGGAGTTCTGACTCGTCCTGCCTCCGCACTTTTAGCATAGGGTGACGCAGGTTGCCAAGTGCTTTATGACCTATTGATCTTCAAGGGGAAAGCTGACTTACGAGACGCGTCAGGCCTAGAGATCCGCCTCTCGGCAAAGCCGGGTCAGGATCCGGTCGGCGGCGAAGTACTCCTGGGCGATGCGGCCGGCTTCCCGGCAGTGGCGCTCGTAGTCCCGGTTGACCTCGTCGAGCGCCGCCGCGGCCTCCTCGACGGTCTCGAAGGCCAGGAGACCGACCCCCGCGGGGACGTGCTTGCCGAAGCCGGTGTCCATGGTCACGACCGGCTTGCCGGCGGCCAGGTAGCACACGCTGCGGTCGCTGAACCAGCCGCTGCGCGTCCGCGCGACGAGATCCTTCGCTACCGTGAACTCTCCGCGCGACCGCTGGATGTGCCGCTGGTAGGTGACCAGCTCCCGCGAGACCTGGAAGGCGTCGGCGAGGAGCCAGCCGTTCCGGCCGAGGAGGTCGCGCGTCCCGTCGTCCTCCATCTCGAACGCCATCTCGAGCGGCTGCCGCGTGCGGCTGGGCAGGTCGATCACCTTGAGGAAGTTGAGGTGCTTGGACCAGAGGTACGTCTCCCCCCGAAAGGGGATATCCTTGCCCGCGTTCTTCCAGGTGGCCACGGTGGTGAACCGCTCCGCCCTCGGGTCGAACGGGGTGCTCCAGAGGTCCGGGATGACGGGGGGACGGGTCGTCCGCCACGCGAACTTCTCCAGCGGGATCGGGCAATCGGGCTGCCCGAGGTTCTCGCCGTAGGTGAAGTGATGGGTGTGATCCTCGAGCGCCAGGATGGCTCGCCGGTCGCCCTCGGCCACGCGGATCTGCTCGAAGACCGGGTCCGTCTCGACGTAGACCCGGATCGGGCAGCGCAGATGCTCCTCGGTGAGCCGGGTCGCTCCGCACACGTTGAAGATCGCGTCGGCGTCCCGGTAGAGATCGGCGAGCCGGTCGCGCGAGAGGCCGTGGTGGACGCCGGTCACCGCGTCCACGTAGGTCCAGCGGTCGGCCAGCCCGAAGCGGCCCATCACGTCGGCGAGGAACGCCACGCTGTAGCTCGAGTCTTCCACCACGCTCTTGACGCGCGGATCGTACGGGTGCGCGCCCGAGTCCTCCACGTAGTAGACGTCGTGCCCGAGTCGGGTCAGCCCGAGGACGTAGTGGATCGCCTGCCAGCCGATGCCGCCCAGCGGATAGCGCCCGGCCAGGTGCAGGACCACGATGCGCTTCTTACGGGATCGCAAGCGGGTCCTCCTGCCGGGGGCCGGGGCGCGCGCCGTACATCGCGGCGAACGGACCCGGCCGCGCCAGCAGCGTCTCGAGCGGGCCCTGCTCCGCCACCTGGCCGTCCTTGATCACCACCACCAGGTCGGCCATCCGCACCGTCGAGAGCCGGTGAGCGATGATGAACGTGGTACGACCCGCCTGCAGGCGCTCGAGGGCCTCGATGATGAGCCGCTCGGTTTCCGGATCCAGCGCGGACGTGGGCTCGTCCAGGATGAGGATCGGCGAGTCGCGGAGGATCGCGCGCGCGATGGTCAACCGCTGCTTCTCGCCTTCCGAGAGCGTGACCCCGTGCTCCCCCACCACGGTGTCGTATCCGGCCGGGAGGCGGGCCACCATGTCGTGGATGCGGGCGGCCTTCGCGGCCTCCACGATCTCCTCTAGGCGCGCCTCGGGCCGGCCGAAGGCGATGTTCTCGCGGATGCTCACCGGGAAGAGCAGCGGCG
>JBGQHJ010000021.1:0-45671 GCA_041497895.1 Methylomirabilia bacterium | reverse complement strand
GCGCCCCCCCCCCCCCGCACCCCACCCCCAGCCCTCCCGCCCGGCCAAGGCAAGCACGCGCCTCTCCCGTCAGAATTTGAAGCTGAGCTCCAAACGGAACTTCAAGCGAGCCATGAAGCTTCTGATCTGGCAGAGGGTGCCTGCTCATCGATTTGCCGGCGCGCATGCCACGCGGTGACTCGGCGTTGAGCGAGGGGCGGGGGCGGCGGGGGGCCCTCCCCGGAACCGTGGCTTCTGCGCGTTGCCGAAGGCAAGTGCCCCGATCTCGTGGCTCCATCGAGTGGAGGAGCGGGATGCGAGTCAGCGTGTTCCGGGGAGGGCCCCCCGCCGCCCCCGCCCCTCGCGCGCGCCCAGCCAGCACCTGATCGTACACGTCAACTCATGAGCAGCGCGCCCGGCGTCTCACGGCCCATCAGCTCGATCTGCGCGCGGGTGATGCCCGCCGCGAGCAGGCCGGTGACGAACATCTGGAGGCCGTCGGCGGGCGTGGGGTTTCCGGTCTGGCCGAGGTCGGTGCCGAGGACGAAGTGCTGGGCGCCCACCGCCCTGATGCGCGCGGCGGTGTCGGCGAGCGGGATGCGCGGGGCGTGGCGCATCCACTCGAGCGGGGACTCGGGACCGGTGAGCATGAGGAGCGCGCAGAGCTCCATCTTGCCGCCCAGCGCGGCCGCGCGCTTCATCTGGGCGAGGCTCATGTCGACGACGTCGAACTGGGCGTGGGTCACCACCACGCGGTCGCAGCCCGCCTCGCGCGCGGCCTCGATCAGGGCCAGCGCTTCCTCGGCGGAGGCGTGGCCGGTCTGCACCACCAGGCGCTGCGCGGCGCAGACCTTGAGGACGGCGCGCGCCTCCGGCAGCACCTGCCCGCGCTCGTCCACGACGCGGAGGCCCGACGGCGCGGTGCCGCTCTTGCGCACGTGGTTGTCCGCGTCGAAGGTGGGGAACCACACCACACGGCCGTGGCCGCCCTGCATGCGCCACATCCACTCGACCGCCTGCGGGTTGAGCCCGCCCACCGCCCGGTTGAGCGTGATGCCGCCGAAGACCTTGATGCCCGGGACGTGCTTGCGCACGAGCCAGGCTCGGTCGGCGGTGTGGGTGACGTGGTTCTTGAACACGATCGCTTCCATCTGGCGCGACGCGGCCAGGGCGGCCAGCTCGTCGTCGTCGATCGCGCGGCCGAAGATGTCCGGCGCGGCGTGGGTGTGGAAGTCGATCAGCCCCTTGATCGGGCTGACCGGAGGCGGGGGCGGGGAGTAGCCCTGCACCCCGGGACTGGCGGAGGCCCGGGAGGCGGCACCGACCGGCCGCGTGTGAGAGGAGCCGGCGGCCCGCCGCGAGCCCCGCGGCGATGCCAGAGCGATCGGAGCGGCGGTGCTCCCGTGGCAGCAGCCACAGACGAGATGGGGCATGTCTCCGGGGATTTTACACGAGGCCTTGACTTGGTGGCGGCCAGTCGTAGACTCGCCCGCAGCCGTCCAGGCGGCACACGGTCCGCGTGAAGGGTCGAACCCACCTGCTCCGAAGCGACGAAGGGACCACCTTCCGCCCGATTCCGCGGACACCGGGCACATGGAAAGGTGGTGCGCCATGCCGCTCCCCGATCGTCCCAGCCTCGAGTACCTCAAGAAGCTCGCCAAGGACCGGCTCCAGGAGATGCGTCGCGCGGATCGCTCCGCCCGCCTCGCCCAGGCCCAGCTCGCGGTCGCACGCGAGCACGGCTTCACGAGCTGGCGCGCCCTGCGGGCCGAGCTGGACCGTCGGCTCGCCGCCACCGAGCCCGATCCCGTCGCCCAGCTCTTCGCCGCGATCCGGAGCGGCGAGGGGCCGGTGGTGGACCGCCTGCTCGCCGCCCATCCCGCCCTCGCCAACGCGCGCGACGAGGAGGGCAGCACCCCGTTGTCGGCCGCGGTCGACGCGCACCGCGCCGGGCTCATCCCGCTCCTGCTCCGCCGCGGCGGAGATCCACACCTGGTGTATGCCCACTCCGCCCACACGCCGCTGTCCTGGGCGGTGGTGATCGGGGCCTACGACTGCGCGCGTGCCCTCATGGAGGCCGGCGTCGAGCCGGACCTGTTCTGTGCCGCCGGGCTGGGCGAGGTGGACCGCGTGCGTGCCTTCTTCACCGCCGAGGGCCGGCTCGGGCCGCGGGCCTCGATCACCGGCAGCTCGCGCTACGCGCCGGACGGCGCGCGGCGGCCGTGCCCGCCCGGGACCGAGCGGGAGATCGTCGCCGACGCGCTCTACATGGCCTGCCGCGCCGGTCACGAGGGCACGGCGCGGGAGCTGCTGACGCACGGGCCCGATCTCGCGTTCCAGGCCTTCGCGGGCGGCACCGCGCTGCACTGGGCGTACTTCGCGGGCGCGCCCCGGGTGGTGGCGCTCCTGCTCGCCGCGGGGGCGGACCCCACGCTCCGCGATCCCGTGCTAGGCTGCACGCCGGAGGCGTTCGGCATCTGCGTGCCCGCGAGCTGGGGGTGGGCGTCGAAGGTGCGGGAGCGACTCGAGCAGGATCCGGCCCTGGTCGCCGCCGAAAGCCGGCGCGGCGGCCCGCTGCACGAAGCGGCGCACGCGGGGAGCCTCGCGGCGGTGCAGGCGCTGGTGGCGGCGGGGGCGGACCCGGGGCGGCGCAACGCGGACGGGCGGACGGCGCTGGACCTGGCGCGGGCGCGTCCCGAGCAGGCGGGCTGCGTGGCGGTGGCGGAGTGGCTGGTGAGCAGTGCACTCGAACCGAGGAGATGACGATGTTCTTCGAGCTCAGGCAGTACCACATCCGTCCCGGGCAGCAGGAGAAGTGGGTGAAGTGCATGGAGGAGGAGATCATCCCGTTCCAGGTCAAGATGGGCATGGTCGTCCTGGGCAGCTTTGTGGGCGAGGAGGACGCGTCGGTGTACGTCTGGCTCCGCCGCTTCGAGAGCGAGCAGGAGCGCAAGCGGCTCTACGACGCGGTCTACCAGAGCGACTACTGGAAGAACGACATCTCGCCACGGGTCGGGCAGATGATCGACCGCGAGCAGATCAAGGTGACGCGCATCGTCGCCACGCCGCACTCCGTGATCCAGTGAGCGCCGACCGGTGAGCGCCGCCCCGCTCGACACCGCCCGCGCCCTCGGACCCCTCATCCGCGCCTCCGCCCCGGAGACCGACGCGCAGCGAGAGCTGCCGCGCCCGCTCTTCGAGGCGATGGCGGACGCGGGGCTCTTCCAGCTCGGGCTGCCGCGGGCGATCGGCGGGGCGGAGCTCGACCTGCCGAGCTACATCCGGGTCATCGAGGAAATCGGCAAGAGCGACGCGAGCACCGGCTGGGTCACGAACCAGGTGGCGATCTTCGCCACCTACGCGGCGCGGATGCCGCACGCGGCGGCGCGCGCGATCTGGATCGACCCGCCGCGCAGCGTGGTGGCCAACACCCCGATGGCGAGCGCGGAGGCGGTGGTGGTGCCCGGCGGCTACCGGGTGACCGGCCGGCAGGGCTTCAGCACCGGATGCCGCCACGCGTCCTGGCTGGCCGCGCACGCCACCGTGGTCGAGCAGGGTCGTCCGCGGCTCGACGAGGGGCAGCCGGAGCTGCGCTACTGCTTCGTGCCGCGCGCGCAGGCCGAGCTGCTCGACACCTGGCAGGTGCGCGGCATGCGGGGAACGGGGACGCACCACTTCGCGGTGAACGACGTCTTCGTGCCCGAGGAGCGCAGCGTGAAGTCGGTGACCGCGCCGCTCGTCGAGACCGGTCCGCTCTACCAGATCCCCCGTACCCTCGTGTTCGCCTCCGGCGACGCGGCGGTGGCGCTCGGCACCGCGCGGAGCTGCCTGGCCACCTTCGTGGAGCTCGCCACCACCAAGACCCCGCGGGCGATGGAGGCCCTGCTGCGCGACCAGTCGATGGTGCAGAACGACGTCGGGCACGCGGAGGCGGACCTGCGCTCCGGGCGCGCCTATCTCGCCGACGCGGTCGGCGAGATATGGCACTCGCTCACTCGCGGCGGGGGCATCACCCTCGAGCAGCGCGCGAACCTCCGCCTCGCCACCACCCACGGCATCCGGCTCGCGGTGCGGGTGGTCGACGCGGTCTACAACCTGGCGGGCGCCACCGCGGTCTACGACGGCAACCCGATCCAGCGCTACTTCCAGGACGTCCACGTGATCAGCCAGCACCTGCAGGCCCGGCGGTCGCACTACGAGCTGGTCGGGCGGTACTGGCTCGGCCTCAAGATCGACGAGGGACGGCTCTAGACGGCGCCTTCGCTTCGAACCCCCCGACCAGGAGGAGACGGAATGGCGGCCAATCAGCCCGACGCGACCCCGAGCGACATCTCACGCCGTGCGTTTCTACGGAGGACGCTCGCCGCGGGCGCGGTGGCCCCGGCGGTGCTCGCCGCGCGCGGGGCGGGACGGGCGAGGGCCCAGGAGACGCCCAAGAAGGGCGGCACGCTGCGGGTCGCCTTCTACATCGAGGCGGCCACGATGGATCCGCACCTGTCGGGCAGCAAGATCGACCGGCAGGTCTACCACAACATCTTCGAGCCGCTGGTCGTCCTCGACACCAACCTCGGGGTGAAGCCCGGCCTGGCCGAGTCCTGGCAGCAGCCGGATCCGAAGACGCTCGTGTTCAAGCTACGCCGCGGGGTCAAGTTCCACGACGGCACCGACTTCAACGCGGAGGCGGTGAAGTTCAACTTCAACCGCATGAAGACCGAGCCCAAGTCGGTGCGCAAGGGCGAGGTGGCCAGCATCGACACGGTGGAGGTGGTGGACGCCTACACCGTCAAGCTCAACCTCAAGCGCCCGGACGCGGCCCTGCTCGCCACCCTCACCGACCGCGCGGGCATGATGGTCTCGCCCAAGACCGCCCAGGAGCGCGGCGCCGAGCTCGAGCGCAACGCCAAGGGCGCGGGCACCGGGCCCTTCGTCTTCGTGGAGTGGGTCAAGGACGACCACCTGCTGATCCGCCGCAACGACGGCTACTGGAACAAGCAGGGCGGCCCGTACCTCGAGCAGATCCGCTACCGTCCGATCCCGGACGACACCGTGAAGCTCCAGAGCCTGCAGGCGGGCGAGATCCACGTGATGGACTACGTGCAGCCGCGCGACGTGGCCGCGGTGAAGGCGGACAAGAACGTGGTGGTGATCGACGTGCCGTCGCTGGCCGACTTCGCCTACCAGCTCAACCACACGAGGCCGCCGTTCGACAACCGGGCCCTGCGGCAGGCGGTGGCCTACGCGCTCGACCTCGAGCAGATCGTCAAGGGGGTCTGGCTCAACGTGGGGGTACCCGCCAACGGGCCGATCCCGCCCACCAGCTGGGCCTACGACCGCTCGATCCCGTTCATCAAGCGCGACCTGGCCAAGGCGAAGGCGAAGCTGGCCGAGGGCGGCAAGGCGGGCGGCTTCACGTTCACCATGACCACCAACAACATCCCGATCAACGTGCAGGAGGCCGAGGTCATCCAGGCCCAGCTCGCGGAGGCCGGGATCACCATGAAGATCAAGCTGGTCGACTCGGGCACCCTGATCTCGGACGGCAACGCCAAGAACTTCGAGATGATCAGCTTCCAGTGGAGCGGGCGGCCGGATCCGGACGGCAACACCTTCCAGTTCTACCGGACCACGCCGGGCACCTCGCTCAACTGGTCGGGCATCTCCAATCCGCAGATCGACGCGCTGCTCGACAAGTCACGCGAGGTCTCGAGCCAGGTCGAGCGCAAGAAGCTCTTCAGCCAGCTCACCCGGGTCCTCCAGGAGGAGCTGCCGATGGTGTTCATCGTCCACCCCGTCGAGCCCAAGGCGTTCAGCCCCCGGGTGCAGGGCTACGACCCGATCCCGGACGGGATGATGCGCTTCAAGGATGTCTGGCTGAAGTAGCGTCCGGGCGGCCCAGTGGGACGTCTGGTCCTCCGCCGGCTCGCCGCGACGATCCCGGTGCTGCTGCTCGTCACCGCCGGGGTCTTCGCGCTGATCCACCTCACCCCCGGCGACCCGATCGACGCCATGATGGCGGAGTCGGTGGACGACTCGGTGAAGCGCGAGCTGCGCCGCGACCTCGGGCTCGACCGACCGCTCTACCTCCAGTACGCGACCTGGATGGGCCGCCTGCTCCAGGGCGACCTCGGCCGCTCCATCCGCAATCGCGAGCCGGTCATCGAGAACGTGAGCCGGCGGATCAGGCCGAGCCTCCAGCTCGCCGGGCTCGCGATGGCGATCTCGCTGCTGGTGGCCACCCCGATCGGCATCCTCTCGGCGGCCCGCCGCAACTCGACGATCGACCGCTGCGGCACCACCTTCGCGCTCTTCGGCATCTGCATGCCGAACTTCCTCATCGCGCTGCTGCTGATCTTCGTCTTCGGGGTGACGCTGCGCTGGCTGCCGATCTCGGGCTACGTCGACCCGCTCGAGGAGCCGTGGGACGGGCTGCGCTCGCTCACCCTGCCCGCGATCACCCTCGGGCTCGCGCTGGCCGCGGTCATCACCCGGACGCTGCGCTCGAGCATGCTGGAGGCGCTCTCCGAGGACTACATCCGCACCGCGCGCGCCAAGGGCCTTTCCGACGGCGCGGTGGTCCGCCGGCACGCGCTCAAGAACGCCCTGATCCCGGTGGTGACCGTGCTCGGCCTGCAGCTCGGCACCCTGATCGGCGGGGCGGTCATCACCGAGTACGTGTTCGCGCTCCCGGGGGTGGGCCGCCTGGTGGTCGACGCGGTCTTCGCCCGCGACTACCCGCTGGTGCAGGGGGTGGTGCTGCTGATCGCGGTGGGCTTCATCCTGAGCAACCTCGCGGTGGATCTCCTCTATGGCCTCATCGACCCCCGGATCCGGCATCGCTGAGCCGGCGGCCACCCCCCTGGCGCGGTCGGGGCCCGCCCGCCCGGCGCGCGCGCGCCGCTGGCGCACCCTGCGGCACGCCGCGGGGGCGCGGCTGGCGCCCTTCGGGGCCGCGGTCCTGGTGATCGCGGTGCTGGCGGCGCTGCTGGCCCCGGCGGTGGCGCCCCACGACCCGCTCAAGCAGGACCTGAACCACGCGCTCGCCCGACCGGATCGCGCCCACCTCCTGGGCACCGACAACGTGGGCCGCGACGTGCTGTCGCGGGTGATCTGGGGCACGCGCGTATCGCTGGTCGCGGGCCTCGGATCGGTCTGCATCGCGGTGCTGGTCGGCGGCCTGCTGGGCCTGCTGGCCGGGTACGCGGGCGGGCGGGTCGACGGGCTCGTGATGCGCCTGATGGACGCGGTGCTCTCGTTCCCGCCGCTGGTGCTGGCCCTGGCCCTGGGCGCGGTGCTCGGCGCCGGGCTCACCGGGGTGGTGATCGCGCTCGGCGTGGTCTACACGCCCACCTTCGCCCGGCTCATGCGGGGCCAGGTGCTCTCGATCACCGCGCGCGAGTACGTGGACGCGGCCCGCGCCCTGGGCGTGCCCGGCTGGCGCATCGCCTGGTCGCACGTGCTGCCCAACGCCAGCGCGCCGATCGTGGTGCAGGCCTCCCTGAGCGTGGCCTTCGCGATCCTGGCCGAGGCGTCGCTGTCGTTCCTCGGCCTGGGCGTGCAGCCGCCCTCGCCCTCCTGGGGCAGCATGATCAACGCCGGGCGCGGATACCTGCAGCAGGCCCCCTGGATCGTCTTCGGGCCCGGGGCGGCCCTCTTCGTCACGGTGGTGGGGCTCAACTTCGTGGGCGACGCGGTCCGCGATGCCCTCGACCCCCGGCTGCGGGTCTAGGGTATGATCGACGCCATGACGCGGATCCCGGCCCTGGTGGTGGCGGCCCTCCTGGTCGCGGCGGGCCCCTCGCTCGCGCCCGCGGGCGAGCGGGAAGAGGCCAACAAGAAGACGGTCGTCGAGTTCTACGAGAAGGCGCTCAACCAGAAGGACTTCGAGGCGGCCGCCCCGTACTTCGGTGGCCGCTACGTGCAGCACAACCCCAACGCCCCCGACGGCGTCGAGGGCTTCAAGGCGTTCCTGGAATTTCTGCGCGAGAAGTTCCCCCAGTCGCACAGCGAGATCAAGCGGGTGCTCGCGGACGGGGACTACGTGATCCTCCACGTGCACGCGGTGCGCACCCCGGGCGAGCGCGGCTCGGCCATCGTCGATCTCTTCAAGCTGGAGAACGGCAAGATCGTGGAGCACTGGGACGTGGTGCAGCCGATTCCGGAAAAAGCAGCGAACGGCAACGGGATGTTCTAGCCCGGCGGAGGTCACTCCATGGCACAGGCACAGGCGCCTCGCGGCATCAATCACGTGGTCCTCAACGTGCGCGACATCGAGATCTCGCATCGCTTCTGGACCGAGATCATGGGCTTCCGCTGCGTGGCCGAGCTCAAGCCCCGGCCCGACCGCGTGCGGCCCAAGATGCGCTTCTACAGCGGCGTGTCCGAGGGCGGCGACGTGACCCACCACGACCTGGCCCTGGCCGAGGCGCCGAAGCGCGAGGGCGCGGCGGCGGGCGAGGCCGAGACCTGGAGCCTGATGCGCGGGGGCGTGGGGCTCAACCACGTGGCCATCGCGTGGCCCGACCGCGAGTCCTGGCTCAAGCAGGTCGAGTTCCTCCGGGACAAGGGCGTCACCTTCCACCGGCGCATCAACCACGGCATGACCCACAGCGTCTACATCTCCGACCCGGACGGGCATGGCATCGAGGTGCTCTACGAGCTGCCGCGCGAGATCTGGGAGCACGACATCGACGCGGCGCAGAACTACGCCGAGGTGCTGCCGACCGAGGGGCCGGAGGCGATGGTGGACCGGGTCGACTACCCGGTGTTCGGCTCGGCGCCCGCCCGGCGCTAGGACGCGATCTCGAACTCGATCCGGCCGAGGCCTTCGCTCTCGACCGGCACCACGCCCTCGCTGACGCGCAGGCGGTCCGGGCTCACCTTGCCGCCCGCTCGCAGCCGCGCCAGCGTGGTCTCCATCCGCCGGGCCGCGAGCGCTCGGGCCGCCGCGTCCGGGCTCGGCTCGTCCTTGGCGAGCTCGGCCACGATGGCGTCGAGCCCTCCGGGCGCCGCGCGGCCCGGGAAGCGCTCCGCGAAGAGCCGGGCCGCGACCGCGTCCGCCTGACCAGGCTCGCGCGCGGCCGCCTCGATGCGCCGGCGGACCGCGTCGCGCTTGAGCGCCACGATGTCGTCCACCGTGAGCACCGGCTTCATGGTGAGCGCGACCCCCGGCGCGTCGCGCAGGAATCCGGCGAGCCGATCTGCGTGCCGGTCGAAGTCCTTGGCGAAGGTCGTGCTGCCCGGCTCGAAGTACACCGGCCAGATGCGGATGGTCTCGACCCGCGCGTCCTCGGTGTAGAAGATCTTCCCCACCCAGCTCACCGGCAGCGCCATCACCGAGATCGCGGTCTTCCGCACCGCCTGCCAGAAGGCGTCGGTGAAGTCGAACTGCCGGGTGGCCACGTTGCCCGAGACCGGCACCGGCAGGCGTACCTCGCCCTTGGCGTTCTTGAGCAGCGAGATCAGCGTGCCGAGCGGCACCCCGACGCGCTCCCGCACCGCGTCGCCGCGGCGCGAGGGCGCGAAGTCCGGCTGGCCCAGGACGATGTCGTGGGTGGCGGCGAGGACGTCGTTGGTCACGCGGTAGCGCACGGTGGTACCGAACGCGCCGCGCCGCGCGATCCAGCCGATGAGCTGGTTGCTGTAGGGATTGACGCGCGGGAGCGGGTAGTCGGTCAGCTTGCCCTCGAGATCGAGGTTGAGCGGGCTCGCGAGCGCCCCCACCGTGCCCTTGAGCTCGAACGGCGCGCTGCCGACCCGGCCCGCGAGCGTGAGCTGCCCCCGCGCGTCGCGCGTGGTGCCGAGGCCGCGGCCGGTCACCGCGATGCGCGAGACCTCCTCGGCGAAGTCGGGCTCGGTGGTGCGGTCCACGAAGCGGACGAAGCCCTCGTCGACCGCGAGCGCGCCCACCGTGAGGGCGGGCGCGGCGCCGTCCGCCGTCGGCGGGCGCGCGCCCGCGGCGGGCGCCGATCGGGTGGGCGCGGGCGGCGCGGCCGGGGCGATCCCGTTGGGCAAGAGCAGCGCGAGGATCGGCAGGCTCCCGTCGGCGTCGCGCTCCAGGAGCATCCACGGCTTGTCGATGGCGAGGCGCTGGAGGGTCACCCGGCGGGGCCAGTCGGCGTCGAGGCCCGCCACGTCCACGCGCTTGATGTAGGCGAGCATGCGCTGGCCGTCGCCCCAGATCGTGTCGTCGATCGCGAGCTGGCCGGTGGCGGTCCCGGCCAGGGGGTCGAGCGTGCCGCGGACGTGCACCTCCGCGTCCAGCTTGCCGGCCAGCGTGCCGCGCGAGGGCAGGAACGCCTGCGCGGTCTCGAGATCCATCTGCTTGAGCGTGAGCTGCAGATCGACGGCCGGCGTGTCGAGACGAACCTGGCCGCGCGCCTCCACCGAGCCGCCGGTGCCGGTGGTCGCGCGCAGCTGCACCTCGGACGGCTCGCGCGCGGGCCACGTGAAGGTCCGGACCAGGAGGCTCGCGTCGCGGATCTCGGCGCGCGCGGCCGGTCTCACCGTCGAGTCCACGATGGCGGCCGAGCCGCCTTCCATGACCGCGGTCTGCACGCGCAGGTCGAGCGGTCGCGCCGGGCCGCCGCTCGCCGCCACCTCACGCCGCTCGTCCGGCCTGGGAGGCGCCGCCGGGCCCGGCGCGGGGGCGGGCGGCTCCAGCAGGGCCCGCAGCGGGAAGGAGCCGTCGGCGGCGCGCTCGACCCGGGCCCATGGCTTGCGGAGCGTGACCCGGTCGACGGTCAGCGTCGCGGGCCACGTCCACTCGATCCCGGTGGCCTCGACGCGCGCCGCGGTGGTGAGCGGCTGGCTCGCGTCGGCCAGGGCCATGTCGGTCACGGCGGCGGTGCCGCGCGCGGTGATGGCGAGCGGCTCGAGCGCGGCCTTGAGCTGGAGGTCGCCGCTCGCCCGGCCCGCCACGCGTCCGCGGAGGGGCAGGTAGGGCTGCATGGGGGCCAGGTCCACACCGCTCGGCGTGAGCTGCATCTGGAGCGTGCGCGCCGCGAGGTCGAGCGTGCCGCGCGCGCCGAGCGTGCCCGCGCCCGGGGTGGGCGCGTCGAGGGTCACCGGGACCGGTGCCCGCGCCGGCCAGGTGAAATCGCGGGCGGCCAGTCGCACCCCGGCCACCTCGATGCGCGCGGCCGGGCTCACCGCCGCGTCCAGGACGGTGGCGGCGCCGTTCTCGAACAGCACCTCGCGCACCGACACGCTGACCGCGGGCGGCGGGCCGGCCGGCGGCGCGGCCGCCGCGGGCGCGCGCGCGGCCGGGCGCGGGGCGGTGAAGACGGCGGCCAGCGGCAGCGAGCCGTCGGCGCGCCGCTCGAGGAGCACCCACGACTTTTGCATGTGCACGCGGTCGATCGTCGCGGTGGCGGGCCAGGTGTAGTCGAGGCCGGCCATCTCGAGGCGACCGACGGTGAGGAAGGAGCGGTTGCCGTCGGTGAACGCGAGGTCCGAGAACGCCGCGCGGCCACGCGCGCCGATCTCGAGCTTGGCCCCGAGCGTGCCCTTCGCGGTCAGATCGGCCTCGAGCCGGCCCGCGAGCCGCGCGGCGAGCGGCACGTACGAGCGGTACGGGGCGAGCGCGACGCCGGTCACGCGGGTGCGCAGGTCGAAGCGCACCGGATCGAGCGCGATGGTGCCCTGGGTCTCGATCGTCCCGGCCTCCGGCGTGGCCACGCTGAGCTGCACGGTCGCGGGGCCGCGGCTCGGCCAGGTGAGATCGCGCGCGGTGAGGCGGATGGGCGCCAGGCGGAGGCGCGCGGGCGGCTCCACCGTGGCGTCGTCGAGCCGCAGCCGGCCGTCCTCGACGGAGACCTCACCGACCTCGATGGAGAAGTCGGACGGCAGCGCGGCCTTCGCGGCCGGGGCGGGCGCCGCCGCGGTCGGCGTCGACCCCGCGGCGCCCTTGAGTGATTCGACCACGTCCATCACGCTCAGGCGCCCCTCACGATCGCGCCCGATGCGCGCGCGCGGGCGCCCGAGCCGCACGCGCTCCACACGCGCCTTCGGCCACTGCAGGTCGAGCCCGCTCAGCTCGAGCTGGTCGGCGGCGGCCAGCCGGCGCGCGCCGTCCGAGACGGCGGCCGCCTCGAGGGTGGCGCGGCCACGGACGCGCGCGCCGGTCGCGGTCGCGTCCACCGTCAGCTCGGTCCGGGCCATGCCGGAGAAGTCGAGCGGCAGCGAGAAGTACGGAGCCCAGAAGGCGAGGTCGACGCGGCTCACCCGCGCGCGCAGCGCGGCGCCGGCGGGGGCGGCGGTCGCGGTGCCGTCGACGTCGAAGGCGCCGCCACCCGGCAGCCCGGCGGTGAGGGAGACGGTCGCGGGGGAGCGGCCGGTGGCGTCGAGGCCGTCGGCCACGAGCCGGATGCGCTCGATCTCGAACCGGTTCGACTTGCCGGGTCGCGGATCGTACACGGTGGCGCGTCCGGTCATCTCCACGCGCCCGAGCAGGTGGCCGTCGGGCGCCTTGCCGCTGGTCAGGGTGAAGGCGAGGCGCGGCACCGTGACCAGCGAGGCGTCCACGCCGCGGCGCCGGACCGTCAGGTCGTCGATCCGCGCCTGCCCGTCCAGGCCCACGCCACCCTGGGCGTCGAGGGTGGCCTCCACCGCGGCACCGATCACCGCCTTCTCCAGCACCACCGCGGTGTCGGGCGGCAGGTAGAGGTTGGCGAGCGTGGCGTCCACGTCGCGGAGGGTGACGCGCGCGCGCCCCGCGAGGGGCTGCAGGCGGACGCCGGAGGCCTCCACCGCGAGGGGCGCGCCGGCCACCGTGGTGGTCAGGCGGACGCTGCCGCGCGGCTCCGGGCTCACGGTGGACAGCGCGGCCGCGTCGATGGTGAGCGCCTCGGCCCGCCACGTGCGCGGCGGCGAAAGCGTCCGGTCCTCGAAGACGACGGTGCCGCCGGTGAGCGCGAGGCGGCCGAGGGTGAACGGGGCGCCGCCCGATCTCGACCTGGACGACCCGAGCAGGTCCGAGATGTTGAGCACGCCGCGGCCGGTGCGGACGATGTGCAGACGCGGCGCCTGCAGGGTCACGTCCTCGATGTCGACGTGGCCGCGCAGCAGGCGGGCCGGGCGGAAGCGCACGTCGAGCCGGTCGAACTCGGCCAGCGGCGTGCCCGGCTCGCGGTCGTCCAGGCGAAAGCCGTCGATCCGCAGGTGGCCGCCGCGGAGATCGAGAGCGAACCCGGCCATGGTCAGGCGGCGGCCGGTCTGACTCTCCACCTGCCGGACGAGCACCCAGCGCGCGAGGCTCGGCAGGGCGATCCAGAGCGCGGCGGCGGACAGCGCGAGACCGCCCAGGACGGCGACGCCGAGCGTGGTCCAGAGACGACGGCGGGTCACGCCCCTCAGTATGCCTCGCCGGCCGCCGTCAGCCTACCCGGGAAGGCTCAGCGGAAGGCGGGCGCGAGCTCCCCCATCAGGCGGTCGAGATCCCGGCGCAGCTCGGGCAGCGGGCGGAAGAGCGTCGGGATGAACAGGGTGTCGACCTGGGCCGCCTGGAGCTGCGCCAGGGTCTCGCGGATCTGCTCGAGCGAGCCGGCCAGGCAGGTGTCACGCGCGTCGGCCGCGTGCGGGCCCATGCGGGCGCCCAGGGTCTCGGCGAGGCGGTCGGCCTCGGCCTTCTTGTCGGTGATGAGCAGCGCCATGTTGGCCGAGCGGCGGATGGTCTTCGGATCGCGGCCCACCGCCGCGCAGTGCTCGTCGAGGATGCGACCCTTGTGAGCGAGGACCTTGGGGCCGCCCCAGACGTTCCAGTGATCGGCGTACCGGGCCACCGTGCGCAGCGTCACCTTCTCGCCGCCGCCGCCGATCATCAGCTCGGGGTGGGGCTTCCGCACCGCCTTCGGCTGGAGCGGGGCGTCGGAGAGCGTGTAGTATCGGCCCTTGAACGTGCTGCGGTCCTGCGTCCACAGCGCCTTGAGCACCTGGCAGGCCTCGTCGAGCCGCTCGAGGCGCTCGCGCATCGTGTAGAAGGGGATCCCGTAGGCCTCGTGCTCGTTCTCCTGCCAGCCCGCGCCCAGGCCCAGCAAGAGCCGCCCGCCCGAGATGATGTCGACCTGGGCCGCCATCTTGGCCACCACCGCGGGATGGCGATACGTATTGCCGAGCACGATGGTGCCGACCTGCAGACGCGGCACCAGCGCGGCCAGCGCGGTGAGCGTGCTCCAGCCCTCGAGCATGGCGCCCTCGCGCTCCCTGGTGTTCGGCATGAAGTGGTCGGTGACGCAGGCCGCGTCCCAGCCGGTGCGCTCCGCGTGCTGCCACAGCTCGAGGACGCCGGGCCACGTCTGGTTGCCCATGCTCGTGAACATGCCGAAGCGCATCGTGGCCTCCTCGAAAGTTGGGGCCTAGCTCGACCTATTCATGAACGGACAACGCGCGAGGCGGACGGGTCCTGTCGCCGTCTCTTCGAGCGGCGCACCGGACTCGGGGGGCCCACTGCGCTCGTCTGCCCGGCGGCCCCCCACGGCGCCACCCGTCCGGTCTCGGTCGAGGCCGTTCATAGATAGATTGGGTTCGGTCTAGTGTTCGGTCTGGGATTCGCGGGCGGGGCCGACGAGGGTGGCGCCGCCGTCGACCACCAGGACCTGGCCGGTGATGTAGCGGGCGTGGCCCGACAGCAGGAAGCGTGCGGCCTGGCCGATGTCCCAGCCGGTGCCCTCGCGGGCGAGCACGGAGGCGCGCCGCCGCTGATCGCGGGCCGCCGGGGTCATGCCGCGCGCGTAGACCATCGGGGTGTACATCGGGCCGGGGGCGATGCAGTTGACGCGGATGCCGTCGGGGCCGTGGTCCACCGCCATGGCCCGGCTGAGCGCGATCACCGCGCCCTTCGAGGCGGAGTAGGTGGTGAGCCCGCGCGGGCGCAGGGCGGAGATCGAGGAGATGTTGACGATGGCCCCGCCCTTGGCGGTGCGGATCATCTCGGGGATCGCGGCCTTGGAGGCGAGGAACATGGTCTCGACGTTGACCTGCATGACCCGGCGCCAGGTCTCGGGCTTCTCCTCCACCACGCTGCCCTTGCTGCCGATGCCCACGTTGTTGATCAGGAAGTCGAGGCGGCCGTAGCGGGCGACCGCCTCGCGCGCCATCGCCGCGCACTGCGCCTCGTCGGTGACGTCCACCGAGAGGGCGGAGGCCTTGCCGCCTTCACCGGTGATCATGTCGACGGTTCGCTTGGCGAGGCCCTCCTCCCGGTCGACGACCAGGACGCTGGTCCCGCTGCGCGCGAGCAGGATGCAGGCGGCGCGCCCGTTACCGATGCCGTCGCCGGCGGCGCCGCCGCCGGTGACGATCGCCACCCGTCCGGCCAGTTCCAGGTCGTCGTCGCTCATATGGTTGCCTTTCGTGGGTCGGTCAGGGGAGGCCGGCGCCAGCCACGTCCACACGGACGCTCTCGATGCGGCCGTCGTGCTTGTCGGCCACCGCCGGCCCGCTGCCGGTGCAGGTGCAGACGTAGAGGGTACGGCGGTCGGCGCCGCCCAGCATGCAGGCGAAGGCGTGGCGCCCCGCGCCCGACGGGATGCGCCGCTCGATCGCGCCGCCCCCGCGAACCCGCAGGACGTCGGGGCCCCGCGCGTCGGTGACCCAGATCGCGCCCTCCGCGTCGAGGCAGATGCCGTCGGGGAAGACGCCGTCGAGCGTGGCCCAGACGCGGCGGTTGGCGAGCGCGCCGTCGGCGGCCACGTCGAAGGCGGTCAGCCGGTGCGCCATGGTCTCGGCCACCACGAGGGTGCGGCCGTCGGGGGTGATCACGGTGCCGTTCGGGAACTCCAGGTCCGAGGCGGCCCGTACGAGGGTGCCGTCGGGATCGACGCGCGCCAGGACCGCCGCGCGGGGCGCCTCGCCGCGGTGGCGGTCGAAGCCGAAGTTGCCGACGTAGGCGCGGCCGCGGGCGTCCACCACCATGTCGTTGCAGGGCCCGGTGGCCAGCGACGCCAGATCGGCGTGGAGCCGGGGCTTGCCGCCCTCCACGCGCAGGAGACGCCGGTCGAGCATGGAGACGACGAGCAGGGTTCCATCGGGCAGCCACCCGAGACCGGAGGGCCGTTGCGGGACCTCCAGGATCGTCTCGACGCGGCCCTCCGGGGTCACCGCGAGGACGCGCTGGGTGTAGAAGTCGGAGAACCAGAGGCGGCCGTCGTGCCAGCGCGGTCCTTCGGTGAAGGTCAGGCCGTCGAGGAGCGTCGTGAGCACGGCGGTCGCGGCTAGACGACGGCGGCGGGGGCGTGCGGCGTCGACCGCCACTGCTCGGGGTCGTGGCCGTAGAAGACGGTGGCCCCCGCCTGGTCGCGCAGGCGGCGCAGCGTGGCGAGCGACTCGCGCATGGTCGGGCCGTTCCACAGGATGCGCGGGAGCACGTCGCGATCCATGTTCTCGCGCGTGTAGCAGGCGTCGGCCGCGCAGACCAGGTCCCGGCCCTTCCCGGCGCGCACGCGCAGGGACTGGTGCCCGGGGGTGTGGCCGAAGGTGGGAAACAGGATCACGCTTCCGTCGCCCCACACGTCGTGCTCGCCGTCCACCAGGCGGTAGTCGAGGGGATGATCGAAGTCGAGCGGGCTCGGATTGTAGCCGGGCGCGAAGCCCGGCCGGCGCGCCGCCTCCATCTCCGCCTTCTGCACGAGGAAGGTCGAGCGGGGGAAGAACTCGTTGCCGCCGCAGTGGTCGAAGTGCAGGTGCGAGTTCACCACGTAGCGGACGTCGTCCGGCCCGAGGCCGAGGAGGCCGAGCTGGGGGACCACGTCCTCGCCGTCCTTCGACTTGTCGACGAGCCGCTTGGCCCGCTCGGGCCCCATGCGGCCGATCGGATCGACGCGGGTCCGGCAGTGGACACCGGTGTCGAAGAGGAGCCGTCCGCGTGGGTGCACGACCAGGAAGCTCATCACCGGCACCGTCCACGGCTGGCCGGCCGGGAGATCGTCCAGCATGCTGGCGCGGTCCAGCTCGAGGTAGCCGCTGCAAAGGGCGAAGACCGAGATCACGGCGGCTACGATAAACCCTCGCGCGCCCATTGTCAGGCGGAATTGCATCCGCTAGCATGGCCGCCGATGCGCGTCGAGACGCTGCTGCCCCTCGGCAAGCTCGACCCCGGCCTGCGCGCCGCGGAGGTCCCGCTCGACCTGGGCCGGGTGATGGAGGACGCGCGCCTGGTCGAGGCGCTCGGTTACGACGGCCTCGCGGTGGAGGAGACGAAGGTCGATCCCTACGTGGTGATGGCGCTGGCCGCCGCGGGCACCACCCGCCTCCGGCTCACCACCGCGGTGGCGATGGCGTTCCCGCGCAGCCCCACCATCACCGCGATGTCGGCGTGGAGCATCCAGAAGCTCTCGGGCGGCCGCTTCGTGCTCGGCCTGGGCAGCCAGGTGCGCGGCCACATCACGCGGCGCTTCGGCCTCGCCTACCGCCCGCCGGGGCCGTGGATGCGCGACTACGTGCGGGCGGTGCGCGCGGTATGGAGCGCCTGGCAGCGGCGCACGCCGCTCGCCTTCGAGAGCGCGCACTACACCCTGAGCCTGATGGTGCCACTGTTCGATCCGGGCCCGATCGCGCACCCGGACATCCCGATCCATCTGGCCGCGGTGAACCCGACCATGTGCCGTGTCGCGGGCGAGGTGGCGGACGGGCTGCGGCCGCATCCGGTGTGCACCCCGCGCTACATCCGCGACGTCATGCTGCCCGCGATGCGCGCGGGCGCGGCCGCGGCCGGGCGCGATCCGGGGCTCGCGGTGGCCATGAAGCCGCTGGTGTGCGCGGCCCCGGACGAGGCCACGCTCGCGCAGCGCGTCCGGGACGTGCGGGCCCGCGTCGCGTTCTACGCCTCGACCCCGGGCTACCGCGCCGCCTTCGAGGTGCACGGACTCGGTGCGCTGGCCGCGGAGCTGGCGGTGCTCTCGCGCGCTCAGCGATGGGAGGAGATGCCGTCGCGCATCAGCGACGAGGTGCTGCACACCTACGCGGTGGTGGGAACGTACGCGGAGATCGGGCGAAAGGTGGTGGACCGCTACCGGGGGCTCGTGACCGACGTGGAGTTCAGCATCCCCGCCGGCACCTCGCGCGAGCAGGGGATCCTGCGTGAGCTGGTGCGGGACATCCGCCGCGAGGCGGCCTGAGGAATCTCAGCGTGGTCCGGATGGTGGCGGAGGCGGCGGGGGACCCGGCGGTGGCGGGGGCGTGGCGAGCGCGGCCGGCGGTGCAGGCGGCGGAGTGGGCATGGCCGCGGGGGGAGGCGGTGGAGGCGGCGGAGCGGCCGGGCTCACCGTCGGAGCGACGACGGCCGGCCGCCCCGGAACCTGGTCCCCCTTGGCGAACATGCACTGCGTGTACGCGTTGTCGTAGCGGCGCTGCACGGTCTGGCCCGAGGTCTGGCCGGCGCCCGCGCCCACCGCGGTGCCGCCGATCAGGCCGATGCCGGCGCCCACCGCCGCCCCGGCCGCGGGCCGGTGGGTGGCCGCGCCCAGCGCGGCGCCCAGGCCCGCGCCGAGCAGCGTGCCGATCGCGGCGCCGCCGACGGTGGACTGCGCCGCGGAGGCGCCGGGGGTCGTGCCCGCCTCCTGCCGTGCCCACTGACGGCACGCGACGTCATCGTCCTGGAACTGCTCGAATCTCTTGCCGCGTCCAGGGAGCACCGACACGCTGGGCCCCGGCGGCACGGTGGCGCAGCCCGCGCCGAGCGCGCCGACGAGCAGGAGGGCGAGCGCCCTCATGTCACTGGCCGGCCTGCGGCGTCGGGCTCACCGGCTGCCAGCCCCGTGGACACTGCTGGACGTACGGGTAGTAGCCCTGCGGATCCTGGCAGTAGTACCAGTACTGCTGCGCGGTCTGCGGCTGCTGCTGCTGATAGGTGGGCGCGGGCGGCTCGACGACCACCGGGGCCGGGTAGGACGGCACGTAGACCGGCGGAGCGACCACCACCGGGGGCCCCACGACGACGCCGGGGCTCACGAACACTCCGCCTCGCCACCACGCCAGGGCCGGCGTGACGCTCGCGGCGAGCGACAGAGCGACCAGGCCGCCGACCAGGACCATGGGGCCAAGCGCGCGCATGCGCATGATCAGGCTTCTCCTCTCTCTTCCCTGACGGCGGCCGGGACGCGTTCGTTTACCCCGTCATCTAGAGGGACGAGTGGATTCGGGCCCGAGTTGACCGTGGCTCGGCGCGGCAAATCTTCGGGGCGGTCAACCTGGACCGCCCCTCGTTCGTCCCTTCGAAGCCTTGTGGTATCGCGTCCCGCTAGCCCGCGTAGGTCTCCGAAGGGCGCTTCATGTGGAAGATGTCGTGCACGTGGGTGTAGGCGTGCCCGGCGAGCCGGCCGACCGGCTTGAGGCGCGCCATGTCGATGCGCCCGGTCGAGGTCTCGTAGAGATCCTCGCGCACGTGGAAGTAGACGATCTCCCCCAGCACGAGGCTGTGGGGGCCGCGCCCGACCGGGATGACCTGGGCCAGCCGGCACTCGAGGCTGATCGGCGCCTCCACCACCCGCGGCGATCGCACCCGCACCCCGGGAGCGGCGGTGAGGCCGGTCAGCGCGAACTCGTCGACCTCGGGCGGGCAGTCCGCGGAGGTCTGGTTCATCTGCTCGGCCCGGTCGTCGTCCACCACGTTCACCACGAAGTCACCGGTGTGCTCGGCGTTGCGCACGGTGTCCTTCCGGTTCCGGGCGCGCGGGCCCGACGAGAACGCGATGGTCGGCGGGTCGCCGCAGACGCCCATGAAGAAGCTGAACGGGGCGAGGTTGTTGACGCCGTCGGCGCCCACCGTGGAGACCCACGCGATCGGCCGCGGCACCACGCAGCCGATCAGGAGCTTGTAGGTGGACTCCTGGCTCATCGTCCGGGGGTCGAGCTGCATGCGCTTCTCCTCTCGTTCGAGGTCGACTACTCGCCGCCGCTGATCTGCTCGGCGGGGCGGCGCACGCCGATGCGCGCGCCGATGCGGGCCCACGCCCGCGCCATCCGCATCCGCCAGCGCTCGAGGAACAGGTACACGACCGGCGTGGTGTAGAGGGTGAGGAGCTGGCTCAGCATGAGCCCGCCGATGATGCTCACCCCGAGCGGGCGCCGCAGCTCGGAGCCGGTGCCGGCCCCGAGCGCCAGGGGCAGGGCGCCCAGCATCGCGGCCAACGTGGTCATGAGGATGGGCCGCAGGCGCTGCAGGCAGGCCACGTAGATCGCCTCCCGGGGCGGCCGGCCCTCGCGGCGCTCCAGGTCGAGCGCCACGTCGATGACCATGATCGCGTTCTTCTTGACGATGCCGATGAGCAGGATGATGCCGATGATCGCGATGATCGACAGGTCCATCCGGCACACCATGAGGGCCAGCAGCGCGCCCACCCCCGCGGAGGGCAGGGTGGAGAGGATCGTGAGCGGGTGCACGTAGCTCTCGTAGAGCATGCCGAGCACGATGTAGACCGCGACCAGCGCGGCCAGGATGAGCAGGGGCTGGGTGGAGAGCGAGTCCTGGAAGGCCTGCGCCGCGCCCGCGAACTTGCCGCGCACGCTCGAGGGCAGCGCGATGCGACGCCCCGCGTCCTCGACCGCGACCACCGCGTGGCCAAGGGAGACGTCGGGGGCGAGGTTGAAGGAGATGGTCACCGAGGGGAAGAGCCCCTGGTGGTTCACCTGCAGCGGCGCCGCGCTCGGCTGGAAGCGGGTCAGGGCGGTGAGCGGCACCGTTGCCCCCGTCTGCGAGCGCACGTAGATCGCGGAGAGCGCGTCGGGGCTCTGCCAGTACTCGGGCGCCACCTCCATCACCACGTGGTACTGGTTGAGCGCGGTGTAGATCGTGGAGACCTGGCGCTGCCCGAACGCGCTGTAGAGGGTCTCGTCGATCAACCGGGTGCTCACCCCGACCCGGGCCGCGGTGTCCCGGTCGATGGTAAGCGGCACCTGCAGGCCCGCGTCCTGCTGGTCGCTCGAGACGTCGCGCAGCTCGGGCAGCCCCCGGAGCGTCTGGAGCATCCGCGGGGCCCACTCGCTCAGGTCCTGGAGGCTGTCGGCCTGCAGCGTGTACTGGTACTGGGCGTTGCCGAGCCGCCCGCCCACCCGGATGTCCTGCACCGCCTGGAGATAGAGCGTGGCCCCCACCACGCGTCCGAGCTTCGGGCGGAGCCGCGTGATGACCTCGTCGGCGGTGGCGTCCCGCTCCTTGCGGAGCTTGAGCGCGACGAACATGCGCGCGGTGTTCACGGTGGTGCCCCGCCCGCCCCCGCCGCCGGTGTAGGCGGTCACGGTGGCGACCGCGGGGTCGGCCTGCACGATCGCGGCGAGCTGGGCCACCTTCTGCCGCATGGCCTGGAAGGAGATGTCCTGGGAGGCCACCACTCCGCCGGCGAGCCGGCCGTTGTCCTGCTGGGGGAAGAAGCCCTTCGGGATCACCACGAAGAGGTAGACGGTGAGCGCGCAGGTGAGCGCGGCGATGGCGAGGACGGTCCCGGGATAGGTCAGGGCCCAGCCGAGCGAGCGCTCGTAGCCCCGCACCATCCAGTCGAAGACCCGCTCCCCGCCCCGGTAGAAGCGGCCGCGGGTCCGGCCCGCGTGGGAGCGGAGGAGGAGGGCGCACATCATCGGGGTGGTGGTGAGCGAGACCACGAGCGAGACGAGCACCGCGACGGAGAGGACCACCGCGAACTCGCGAAAGAGCCGCCCGATGAGGCCGCCCATCAAGAGGATCGGGATGAACACCGCCACCAGCGAGATGCTGATGGACAGCACCGTGAAGCCGATCTCGCGGGCCCCGGTGATCGCGGCCTCGAGCGGGCGCATGCCCTGCTCGAGGTGGCGCATGACGTTCTCCACCACCACGATGGCGTCGTCCACCACGAAGCCGGTGGCCACCGTGAGGGCCATCAGCGACAGGTTGTCGATGCTGTAGCCGATCAGGTACATGAAGGCGAAGGTGCCGATCAGGGACACCGGCACCGCGACCCCGGGGATCGCGGTGGCGCGCCCGTCCCGGAGGAACAGGAACACCACCAGCACCACCAGGGCCACCGAGATCATCAGGGCGTGCTCGACGTCGGACACCGAGGCCCGGATGGTCACGGTCTGGTCGAGCACCGGGGTGAGGACGACGTCGGCGGGCAGCAGCGCGTGCAGCTCCGGCATCGCGTCGCGGATGTGATCCACCGCCTCGATGATGTTGGCGCCCGGCTGCCGGAAGATGATGATGAGCGCGGCGGGCTGGCCGTTGGCGAGGCCGACCGCGCGCAGGTCCTCACCCGCGTCGCGGACCTCGGCCACGTCGGACAGCCGCACCGCGGCCCCGTTGCGCCAGGCCACCAGGAGCGGCCGGTACTCCTCCGCGAAGCGGAGCTGGTCGCTGGTGCGGATCTCCCACGCCCGCTCCGGGCCCTGGATCTGGCCTTTCGGCCGGTTGACGTTGGCGCTGGCCAGCACCGCGCGCACGTCCTCGAGGCCGATGCCGTAGCGGGCGAGCGCGTGGGGGTTGAGCTCGACGCGCACCGCGGGCAGCGAGCTGCCGCCCACGAACACCTGACCCACGCCCTCCAGCTGGGCCAGCTTCTGCTGGAGGATGGTGGAGGCCATGTCGTAGAGCTGGCCGGTGGTCGCGGTGGCCGAGGTCAGCGCCAGGATCATGATCGGGGCGTCGGCCGGGTTGACCTTGCGGTAGGTCGGGTTGCTCGGCAGGTTCGAGGGGAGCTGGCCCGCTGCCGCGTTGATGGCCGACTGCACGTCGCGGGCCGCGCCGTTGATGTCGCGCGAGAGGTCGAACTGCAGCGCCACGCTCGTCGAGCCGAGGAAGCTGGTGGACGTCATCTCGGTGACCGCGGCGATGCGCGTGAACTGCCGCTCGAGCGGGGTCGCCACCGCGGAGGCCATCGTCTCCGGGCTCGCCCCGGGCAGGCCGGCCGAGATGTTGATGGTCGGGAAGTCCACCTGGGGCAGCGGGGCCACCGGCAGCAACCGGAAGCCGATGATCCCGGCCAGCACCAGGGCCAGGGTCAGCAGCGTGGTGCCGACCGGGCGGCGGATGAACGGTCCGGAGAGGTTCACGGTTGCGAGGGCTCGGGAGGCGCGCCGGCGGGGAGGGCGCGGCGGCGGGCCACGCGGGTGGCGAGGCGGTCGAAGGCCAGGTAGATCACCGGGGTGGTGTAGAGGGTGAGCAGCTGGCTCATGATGAGCCCGCCCACGATCGCGATGCCGAGCGGCTGGCGGAGCTCGGAGCCGACGCCTTGACCCAGCGCCAGCGGGACGCCGCCCAGCAGCGCGGCCATCGTGGTCATGATGATCGGCCGGAAGCGGAGCAGGCACGCCTGGTAGATCGCCTCGGGCGCGGGCTTGCCCTCGGTGCGCTGGGCGTCGAGCGCGAAGTCGATCATCATGATCGCGTTCTTCATCACGATGCCGATTAACAAAATGATGCCGATCAGGGCGATGACGCTCAGGTCGAGGCGTGCGCCGAGCAGCGCGAGCAGCGCGCCCACCCCCGCCGACGGCAGAGTGGAGAGGATGGTCACCGGGTGGATCCAGCTCTCGTAGAGCACCCCCAGCACGATGTAGACCGTGACCACCGCGGCGAGGATCAGGAGTGGCTCGTTGGCGAGCGAGGCCTGGAAGGCGCGCGCCGCTCCCTGGAAGCGCGCCTCGATCGCGGCCGGCATGCGGAGGTCGCGCCGCGTCGCCTCGATGGCGTTCACCGCCTCGCCGAGCGAGACCCCGGGGGCCAGGTTGAAGGAGATGGTCACCGCGGGGAACTGGCCCTGGTGGCTCACGAGGAGCGGGGTCGCGCGCTCCTCGATGCTGGTGAAGGTGGAGAGCGGCACCTGCCCGCCGGTGGTGGAGCGCAGGTAGATCTGCTGGAGCGCGGCCGGATCCTGGCGGAACTCGGGCTTGACCTCGAGTACCACCCGGTACTGGTTGAGCTGGGTGAAGATGGTCGAGATCTGCCGCTGGCCGAACGCGTTGTAGAGCGCGTCGTCGATCATCTGGGGCGTGATGCCGAGGCGCGCGGCGGTGTTGCGGTCGATGCGCACCGAGGTCTCGAGCCCCTGATCCTGCTGGTCGCTCGCCACGTCCCGGAGCACGTGGAGCGCGCGGAGGCGCTCCACCATCCGGGGAGCCCAGGTGTTGAGCTCGGTCACGTTGGGATCCTCGAGGCTGTACTGGTACTGGGTGCGGCTGACCCGATCCTCCACCGTGAGGTCCTGCACCGGCTGGAGGTAGAGGGTGATGCCGGGCACGTCGGCCAGGCGCGCGCGCAGCCGGTCGATCACGTCGCGCACCCCGAGCCGGCGCTCGTCGAGGGGCCGGAGCGCGATCTGCATGCGCCCGCTGTTGAGGGTGACGTTGGCCCCGTCGATGCCGATGAAGGAAGACAGCGTGTCGACCGCGGGATCGGCCTGGATGGCCCGGGCCAGCGCGAGCTGCCGCTCGGCCATCGCGGGGAACGATACGCTCTGGGGCGCCTCCGAGATGCCGAGGATCACCCCGGTGTCCTGGATCGGGAAGAGGCCCTTCGGCACCACCGCGTAGAGCAGCAGGGTGACCCCGAGGGTGCCGACCGCCACCACCAGGGTGAGCCCCTGGTGGGCGAGCACGATGCGCAGGGTGCGGGCGTAGGCGTCGAGAACGCGATTGAACACCGCCTGGGAGGCGCGCGCCACCCGGCCCGTCTCCTGCGGGCCGTGGTGGCGCAGGAGCTTGGCGCAGAGCATCGGGGTCAGGGTGAGCGACACCGCGGCCGAGACCAGGATCGCCGCGCTCAGGGTGATCGCGAACTCGCGGAAGAGGCGGCCCACGATGTCGCCCATGAACAGCAGGGGGATGAGCACCGCGATGAGGGAGACGGTCAGCGAGAGGATCGTGAAGCCGATCTGGGCCGAGCCCTTGAGGGCGGCCTCGAGCGGGCCGTCGCCCGCCTCGATGTAGCGCGCGATGTTCTCGATCATCACCACCGCGTCGTCGACCACGAAGCCGGTGGCGATGGTGAGCGCCATCAGGGAGAGGTTGTTGAGGCTGAAGCCGAGCCCGTACATGACCGCGAAGGTCCCGATGATCGAGACCGGCACCGCGATGGACGGGATGAAGGTGGCGGCCGGGCTGCCCAGGAACAGGAAGATCACGAGCACGACCAGGATCACCGCCATCGTCAGCTCGAGCTGCACGTCGTGCACCGAGGCCCGGATGGTGGTGGTGCGATCGCTCAGGATCGCGACCTTCACCGAGCCGGGCAGGGTCGCCTGCAGCGCGGGCAGGAGGACCTTGACCCGGTCCACCACCTGGATCAGGTTGGCGCCCGGCTGGCGCTGGATGTTCACGATGACCGCGGGCTCGGTGCCCATCCAGGCGGCCTGGCGCAGGTTCTCCGCGTCGTCCACCGTGTCGGCCACGTCGGAGAGGTGCACCGCCGCGCCGTTGCGGTAGGCCACCACCAGGTCGCGATACTGCGCGCTGCTCACGAGCTGGTCGTTGGCCCCGATGGTGAAGGCCTGGCGCGGGCCGTCGAGGCTGCCCTTGGCCTGGTTCACGCTCGCCGCCGCCACCGCCGCGCGCAGGTCGTCGAGCGCGAGCCCGTTGGCCGCGAGCCGGGCCGGATTGACCTGGATGCGGATGGCCGGCTTCTGGCCGCCGCTCAGGCTGACGAGGCCGACCCCGGGGAGCTGGGAGATCTTGGGCACGAGCCGGGTGTCGGCCAGGTCCTGGACCGTGGTGAGCGGCAGCGTGCTCGAGGTGAGGCCGAGAGTGAGGATGGGCGCGTCGGCCGGGTTGACCTTGCTGTAGATCGGCGGGTTCGGCAGGTCGTTGGGGAGAAACGAGGTCGCCGCGTTGATCGCGGCCTGCACCTGCTGCTCGGCGATGTCGAGCGCCAGGTTCAGGTCGAACTGCAGCGTGATCACGCTGCTGGTCGACGAGCTGGTCGACGTCATCTGCTTGAGTCCCGGCATCTGGCCGAACTGCCGCTCGAGCGGGGCGGTGACCGCGGAGGCCATGACGTCGGGGCTCGCCCCCGGATAGAACGTCTGCACCTGGATGGTCGGGTAGTCGACCTGCGGCAGGGCGGAGACCGCCAGCAGCCGGTAGGCCACGATTCCGGCCAGGACGATCGCGGCGGTGAGGAGCGAGGTGGCGACCGGCCGGAGGATGAACGGCCGGGACGGGTTCATGAGCCCGCGCGAGCGGGCGGGCGCTCGCCCCGGCGCGCGGGCGGGCCCTCGCCGCGGGTCGCGGGCTCCACGCGCGAGCGCTCCTGCACCTTGTCGGCCCCGTCCACGATGAGCGCGTCGCCCGCGGCCACGCCCTCGCGCACCGCGGTGACGCCGCCCTCGGCGGGCCCGAGCACGATCTTCCGCAGCTCCACCGTCTTGTCGGCCTTCACCACGTAGACGAACGGGCCCTGGGAGCCGCGCTGGATGGCCTCGTTGGGCACCAGCACCGCGCCCTTCAAGGTGTCGACGAGGACCCGCGCGTTGACGAACTGGTTCGGGTAGAGCGCGCCGTCGGTGTTGTCGAAGGCGGCCTTGATCTTGACCGTCCCGGTGCCCGGGTCGATCTGGTTGTCCACCGCCACCAGCGTCCCGCTGCCGATCCGGGTGCGTCCCTCACGATCGAAGGCCTCCACCGTGATCGGCCCGCCGGCCCGCTGACGCGCGAGCACGGGGGGCAGGTTGTCCTGGGGGATCGTGAACAGCACCGCGATCGGCTGGACCTGGGTGAGCACCACGAGGCCGCCCGGGTCGTTGGCGTGCACCATGTTGCCCGCGTCCACGAGACGCAGGCCGGTGCGGCCGGTGATCGGGGCGAGGATGCGGCAGTAGGTCAGCTGCAGGCGGATGCTGTCGATGTTGCCCTGGTCGGCCTTAATGGCGGCGGCGAGCTGGGACACCGTCGAGGCCTGCGTGTCGAGCTGCTGCTGCGGGATGAAGCCGCCCTTGACCAGCGTCCGGTACCGCTCGAGATCGAGGCGGGCATTGCTGAGCGCGGCCTCGTCCTTGGCGAGCTGCCCCTCGACCTGGGTGAGCTGGGCCTCGAAGGGCCGCGGATCGATCTCGGCCAGGACGTCTCCCGCCTTCACGATCTGGCCCTCCTGGAAGGAGGTCCGCATGAGCTGGCCGTCGACACGGCTCCGGACCGTCACCGTGTTGAGCGCGGTCACCGACCCGAGGCCGGTGAGGTACACGGGGAGATCGCCAGAGCGGGCGGGGGCCGTCACCACCGGGACCGGGCGCGGACCCGTGGGGGTGGCCCGCTGGGCCGCCCGCCCGGGCCGGTTCAGGGCGAAGTAGCCGCCCCCGGCGAGCAGCGCGGCCAGGACGATCCCGATGACGACGATTCGGCCCCGCGACCGGCGCGGCGAGTCCGTGGACGTTGGACCCAACTCCCCGGACTCATGCGCTTCGCCAGCCATCCCGGCCTCCCTCTCGTGTGGCTCCGCTTGTAGCACATTTTGACGCGCCACTTGGCCGGATCATTCGGCCGGACCGCCCGGCCGGAGGTGAGCGGGGCCGCGATCGGCGAGCGGGCGTCACGAGCGCGAACCGAGCAGGGTGAGCCAGGCCGGCGGCGGCGCTCCCAGGCTCCGTAGCGTGCGCGCGACCCGCTCCGGGGTGCCGAGATCGCACCACGTGTAGGCCGTCACCTCGGCCACCGCGAGGGCCAGGCTCGGCGACTCCAGGACCGTCCGGGAGAAGTCGGCGGCCGGAGCGAAGAGGTAGGCCTGCCGGAGCGCCCAGGGCTCGTAGTGCGTGCCCGCGAAGACTCCCATGCGCAACAGGCGATCGTGGAGCAGGGGGACGCACTCGCGCCCGGCGTCGATCAGGGTGGCCGCGCCGGCCACGAAGACGAAGGTGTTCCACAGGCCGCCCAGGGCGTAGAGGCGTCGCGCCGACTCCTCGGTGGGCTTCTCGCGGAAGCCGCGGATGCGGTGGACCGGGTCGGGCCCCGCCCAGCCGACCCGGACGCCCGGCTCGATCCAGCCGTAGTCGGGGTCGGCGTCGGTCGGCGGCACCCCGAGCAGCACGAGCCCATCCAGATGCGCGCGCACGTAGGCGGTCACCTCCGCGACGTGGCGCATGAAGATGTCCTCCTCGAGGATGAAGTGGTCCGCCGGGAAGACCGCGACCACGGCCCGGGGATCGCGCGCGCGGATCCAGTGCGCCGGCAGCAGGACGCCGGCCGCGGTGCCCCGGTCGCAGGGCTGCGCGAGGACGTGGACGTCGGGGAAGCCGCTGAGCTCCGCGCTCAGATAGCGGTCGTGGCTCGCCTGGGTCACGACCACGATGCGCGACGGCGGGATCAGCCGCGCGACGCGCTCCAGCGTCTGGCGCAGGAGCGACTTCGATCCGGTGAGCACCGCGAACTGCTTGGGCCGCTCCTCCCCGTAGAGATATCGCGTGAGGGCTCGCAGCCGGGTGCCCTCCCCGCCGGCCAGCACGATCGCCCACAGATCGCCTCCACCCCCGGTCTCGTGGATCGCCGCGCACGGCTCGCTGCACGTCAGGGTCTGCTCGAGCATGGATCGCCTCCTCGTTGCCACCTCCGTTCGGGTTTCGACGGGTCGCCGGAGCGCAGACATCTTCCGGTCGAGCCCCGAGAGGCTCGTGAGCCGGACACCGACGACGGGATGAAGGCGCTACGAGGTGGGAGGAGCGCGACCGTGATTGGCGGCGAGCCTGGGCGCGTCCGGCGCCGCCTCGGGGGCGTGGCCCAGGCGCTCGGCCGGCCGCAGGGCGACGTCGAGCACGTCGAGGATGCCGGGACCGACGCTCCCGGTCCCCGACACGACGCGCGTCACGACGTCGTCGAAGTCGGCGTCGTCGTAGACCCCGGGGATCCACGAGGGATCGGGTGGGCTCGCGTGGGCGAGGACGGGGAGGGCCAGCCCCACGGCCAGGACGAGCAGAGCGAGCGCGTCGCGCACGGGTCGCTAGGGCCGGGTAGGCTGCATGAGCTGGCGCATCTCCTCGCGCAGCTGCCGGAGTCGCTCCTTCGTCTGCGCGACCCGGGCGAGCTGCTCGGGCGTGAGCACGGCCCGGACCTCGAGGGCCGCGCCCGCGCTGTCCTGGGCGAGCTGATCGCGGAGCTGGCCGATCCGCTGGAGCTGGGGCTGGAGATCCGCGGCCTGCACCTGGCCGGGCGCGAGCAGCTTGCCGCCCAGCTCCTGCTGCGTCTGTCGGAGCTGCTCGATCAGCGGGCGCGCGGTGGCCCGGTGCGCGGACAGGATGGCGCGGACGCGGGTCTGCTGCTCCGGCGTGAGATTGGCGGCGCGGATCATCAGCCAGAGCTCGCCGTCCCCGCGCCCCGCGCTCCAGCGCATCGACGACGACTCGCGACCCGGGCTCTGGGCGAGCGCCGGTGTTGCCGAGACGGCGGCCACCAGCAGGACGCCCGCGATCGCGCGCCTCACGGCTCGTCTCCGGTGAGGGTGCTGTCGACCTCGCGCGCCATGCTCTCGAGGCTCAGCGGCGCGTCGTCGCCCGCGCCCGGCGCCGGGTCGCCGCTCACCGAGAAGAGCGACGCGGAGACGTCCGACAGGATCGCGGCGACCTCCTGCGGCTGCATCGACGGCGGCACCGGGGTCACCGCGCGCCAGACCGCGACCTCCACCCACACCAGGAGGGCGACCGCGGCCGCGGAGAGCCCGACTGCGGCGGGCAGCCAGCGCCGGCGCGCGGGCGCGATCCGGGTCAGCGGCTCGCGCGTGTCGCGCAGGACCGCGGTGATGACGTCGAGATTGCGGCGCAGCTGCCGCGAGCGCCCGGTGCACGTCGCGCAGGCGGCCAGGTGCGCCCGCTCGGGGATCGACGCGAGGTCGGCATGCACGCGCGCCAGCGCGTCGTCCGACAGGCAGGCGCTCACCGCGCGTCCCCCAGGGTGCGCCGGAGATGGCGGACGGCCCGGTAGAGATGACGCTTCACGCTGCCCGGGGAAAGGCCGAGCGCGAGCGCGACGTCGGCGGTCGCCTGCTCCTCGATGTAGCGGAGCGCGAACACCTCCTGCTGCCGGCGCGGCAGCTCGCGAAAGGCCGTCCATATGCGCCGCCGGGTCTCCTCGCCGACCGCGGCGTCGCCTGGGCCCGGGGTGTCCGCCACCAGCGGCAGGTCGTCGATGTGGGTGCTGCGGAGCCGGAAGCGCATCCAGCCCCCGGCCCGCCGCCGGTCGCGGCAGGCGTTGACCGCGACCCGGGTGAGCCAGGCGGCCCAGTCCATCGGGGGCCGGCCGCCCTGCTCCGCCTCGTGCGCCTTCAGGAACACCTCCTGCACCACGTCCTCGGCCTCCTGGGGGTCGCCCAGCAGCAGGCGGCACAGCCGCCGCAGGCGCCCGTAGTGGGCGATCACGATCGTCTCATGGCTAGGCGAGGGCTCCACGTCCCTCTGACGGTCCACCCTCGCCCTCTCATCGGTCCTGACGAACGAAAGTGGTGATCCGTTGACAGGCCCTGGGGTCAACCGGGGGCCGGGCTGGCTCGTCAGGTGAGCGAGTCCGGACTCGGCCGCCCACCCCGCGGGCCGCAGCCCTTTGGCACCCATCAGCAGCCACCCATCAGCAGGTGATGAGCGGGCGGAGGAGGACGGCATGGGCGTGTGGGGCAGCGCGTGGGCCAGCGCCCGCATCGCGGTCCGGGCGCTCCGGGTGAACAAGCTCCGGAGCGCGCTCACCATGCTCGGGATCGTGATCGGGGTGGGCGCCGTCATCACCATGGTGGCGGTGGGAGCGGGAGCCCAGGCGCGCGTCGCCGAGCAGATCCAGAGCCTGGGCTCGAACATGCTCATCGTGCTCTCGGGCTCGGTGCTGGCCGGTGGGGTCCGGATGGGCTCGGGCAGCCAGCTGACCATCACCGAGGACGACGCGTGGGCCATCCAGCGGGAGATCGCGGCGGTGGCCGCGGCGGCGCCCACCTCGCGCGGCGGCGCGCAGGTCGTGTACGGCAACCTGAACTGGGCCACCGGCATCCAGGGCGTGACGCTCGAGTTCTTCACCGCGCGCGAGTGGGATGTGGCCGACGGGCGCGTGTTCAGCCAGGAGGAGATCGACGGCGCCGGCAAGGTGGCCCTCCTCGGCCAGACCGTCACCGGCAACCTGTTCGGCGACGGCGAGCCGCTCGGCCAGGTGATCCGGATCAAGAACGTGCCGTTCACGGTCATCGGCGTGCTCGAGCGCAAGGGCCAGACCACCTTCGGCCAGGACCAGGACGACACGGTGCTGATCCCGCTCAGCACCGCCAAGAAGAAGGTGCTGGGCGCGAGCCAGGCCAACGCGCGGTCGGTGGGCTCCATCGCGGTCAAGGTGCGCGAGGCGCGCGCGATGCCGGAGGCCGAGCAGGAGATCCGCGGGCTCCTGCGCCAGCGGCACCGTCTGCAGTCCTTCCAGGACGACGACTTCAACATCCGCAACCTGACCGAGGTGCTGCAGTCGCAGGAGGCTTCGTCCCGGGTGCTGACCCTGCTGCTCGCGGCCATCGCCTCCGTCTCCCTGCTGGTGGGCGGCATCGGCATCATGAACATCATGCTGGTGTCGGTCACCGAGCGGACCCGCGAGATCGGGCTGCGCATGGCGGTCGGCGCGCGCGGGCGGGACATCCTCCTGCAGTTCCTCGTCGAGGCGGTGACCCTCTCGCTGATCGGCGGCGTCGTCGGCATCACGATGGGGCTGGCCGGCTCGTACGCGATCGCCTACTTCGCGCAGTGGCGCACCCTGGTGAGCACCGAGGCGGTGGTCGTGGCCTTCGGTTTCGCCGCCGCGGTGGGGGTCTTCTTCGGTTTTTACCCGGCCCGGAAGGCCGCCGCCCTCAACCCGATCGACGCCCTCCGGTACGAGTGAGGAAGAGGCTATTAAAACCGCGCCACTTCTGATAAATTGAGCTTCCGGGTCGAGATCTACGGCCCGGAAAAGTCGAGGTCGGCGCGTGGCGGGCAAGGGGATCCAGGACCTGGTCGGGCAGGTGATGATCGACAAGGAGTTCCTTGCCGATCTGGTGAGGGACCCCGCGCGAGTGCTGGCGGGCTTCGAGCTCTCCGCCGACGAGCGTGCCGCCATCATGCACGCCCTCGGCAGCACCCCGCAGGTCTCCGACCGCGAGCGGGCGCGGGCCTTGCAGAACGTCATGCTCAAGCGCTGGGCCACCTGATGCAGGCACTCGCCGGACGGCGCTGAGTGGCCAACCTCCCCGAGATCGGCTTCCTTCGGCGGGTGGTGCTGTTCAGGGACGTGCAGGAGCCCGTCCTGCTGGCCCTCTGGCCCGGCTTCCGGGAGCGCCGCCTCAAGAAGGGCGACGTGCTCTTCCGCGCGGGCGATCCCGGCGAGGAGCTGTTCCTGATCAAGGACGGCAGCATCGTGGTCTCGAAGCCGGTCACCGGGCGGGTCGAGCAGGTGCTCTCGCGACTCGGCTCGGGGGAGGCGTTCGGCGAGATGAGCCTCTTCGGCGACGAGCGCCGGCGCTCCGCCACCTGCCAGGCCGAGACCGACAGCGTGCTCTACAGCCTGGACCGCGACAGCCTCAACCGCTTCGTCACCGGGAGCCCGGTCGCGGCGGCCAAGTTCTTCCAGCAGATGGCCCAGGTGGCCTTCAAGCGGCTGCGCGACTCCTCCGACCTCGTCGCCGAGGTGACCCGCTGGGGGCTGGAGGCCACCGGCCTCGACATCGAGCACAAGTAGCGCCTCCGGGAGCTCGAGCGTGAGCGAGGTCGGCGACAAGGCCGCAGAGAGCAGACCGAAGCGCACGCGCATCGAGCTGCTGGTGCGGGAGCAGGACGGCCAGGGCTTCGAGACGCGCGAGATCCCGAGCGCGGTCGCCTACCTCCACAGCCGCCCCCAGCGCATCCCCGACGCCGACTGGGAGATGGCGCGCCTGCCCTATGCTCCGCAGGGCGTGGTCACCTACGCGCTCAAGAACCGTCGCACCGAGGTGATCATCCAGATCACCGAGACCGAGAAGTTCCTCTGGGGCCAGATGGACGGGCGGGCCTCGCTCCAGGAGATCGGGACGTCCTACCTGCTGCACTACGGCTCCTTCGACTTCGAGATCATCCCGACCCTGATCGTCAAGCTGCTGCGCGCCGACCTGCTGACCATGCGCCCGGTGTCGCGCCTGCGCGCGGTGCTGGCGCGGAACCGCCGCAACCCGGCCGCCCGCGCGATGGAGGGCACGCTCCACGCGCTCGAGCGCCTGACCGTCACGAGCCGCCGGTCGCACCAGTTCTTCGAGCGGGTGTACCGCTACGGCGGGTTCCTGCTCTTCACCCCGTGGGCCCTGGCCGCGCTCGCGATCATGGTGGTGCTGGGCGGCCGCAGCGCGATCACGATCTGGCGCGACCTCGGGGAGGTGACCCACGGGCTCGCGAGCCATCCGCTGGTGGCGATCCTGCTCGTGAAGATCGTGTTCTGGCTCACCGTGGTCAACCACCAGATCATCCATGCGCTGGCGTGCATCCACTACCGACGACGGGTGCGTGAGTTCGGCTTCACGATCCTGCACGGCTTCATCCCGACCTTCTACGCCGACGTCACCGACATCTTCATGGCCACGCGCCGGGCCCGCATCGTCAACGCGGTGGCCGGACCGCTCTTCCATCTCTTCCTCGGGTTCTTCTGCTTCTGGGTCGCCGCGCGGCTCGGTAACGGCCTCATCCAGGGCTTTCTCGCCGCCTCCGCATTGCTGCAGCTGCAGTCGTTCCTGATCAGCCTGTACCCGTTCTGGTTCCTCGAGATGGACGGCTACCACATCCTGGTGGAGATGGTGGGCGTGCCGACTCTGAACCACGACTCGGTGCGGTTCGTGCGCGAGTCGCTCTGGCGCCGCGTCCGGACCGCCACCTGGCTCACCCGCCAGGAGGCGATCTGCCTCGCCTACTTCACGCTCTCGGTCGCCTCGCTCGCGGGCTTCGTGCTCCTGAACGTCTGGCTGCTCACGCGGGCGGGGAAGTCTTAGCAGGTCGCAGCGGGCGACCGTTTACTTCTTCAAGCTCTTCATCTGCGGGGGCCCAGACATGGCCCCCGCACTCCCCCAGTCGGCGGGCAACCGGCGAGATCTTGCTCGTGCCCTGATCTCTGCTCAGCCCCCGCCCCGGATTACCAGGGCGAGGAGGCGGCCGACCGACTCGCCGAGGGCCTCGGGCAGCTCCACGGGCGCTTCTTCCAGGATGCGGCGCTGCTCGGCCTCGTCGAGGGTCTCGAGCCGGGCCTGGGCACGGAGGCGGACCTCGGGGCCGAGGAGCCGGGCCACCTCCAGCACGAAGCGCAGGGCCTGCTCGGCGCGCTCGGGCGGCGACGCGGCGCCGGTGAGCGCGGCCATCCCGGCCTCGCGCAGCCGGCGGCTCAGGCGAACCCGCTGGCCGTGCACGCGCAGCAGGTCGCCCGGCACCGGGCCCCACTCGAGCGCGAGGCCGGCGGTGACCCGCGCGATGTCGGCGGCCAGCGCGGGTGCGCTCTCGCGGGCGATCAGCTCGCCGAGGGCCACCGGCCAGACCGGCGGCAGCGGGGCGGGCGCCGAGGTGTCCGCCGCCGGCGCGGGCGTCTCGCGCACCTCGCCCAGGCGATCGAGCACGAGCCGATCCTCGATCGGGCCGCCGAGCGCCCAGAGCGAGCAGACCACGCGGTCGCCGTCGGTCCGGACCACGCGGGGCTCGCGCCGCCGGATGTCCTGCCACTCCGCGCGATAGAACGGGACGCCGTCGAGGATCACCTTGTCCACCTCGTGGCGGAGCTGCACCACGACGCCGGACGTCACGTGGTGCGTCTCGAACGGCGCGGGATGCCAGTCGAGCGCCCCGTCGGCCAGGAAGCGCTCGAGCGGGAGGGCCTCCCCCGCGTCGTAGCGGAAGCACTCGAGCAGCGCGGTGAAGAGATGCTCGGTCGGGTAGGGGCCCCGGTAGCGCACCGTGGAGACCCCGTGGTCCTTCATCAGGCCCGCGATCAGGTTGAGCAGCGCGGTCCCGCCTCCCGCGGGTAGGCGGCGCGGCTCGGCGAGCGGGGGGATGAAGTCCGGGCGCGCGTAGTCCAGGGACTGGAAGAGCGTGAGCGCCTCGCGAGGCTGCCACGGCGCGTCGGCCGCCACCTGCCACACCCGATCCGAAAGGCCCCAGGCCGGATGGGTGTCGACGGCGGGCTCGATCCCGAGCCAGCGCCCGTCGGGCAGGAGGCACTTCGTCCACGCGAGCCGGTCGTCGGCGCGCCACCGCCACGCGGCGATCAGGTGGCCGCGGCGGTCGAGCTGGAGCAGCCGCCGGCGGCCGGGGCCCGGCGTGTACGCGATGAGCGCGCCCCCGCGTCCCGCGGTGACCGGCGGGTCGGGCTCGTCGAGCGCGCTCCGGAGACGCTCCACGCTCTCCGGATCGATCGCGACGAGGTCGGCGCGCGCGAGCCAGCCGCGCAGCCGCGTGAGCGCGGCACGGTCCATGCCCGCGATGATACAGTTACCGCGCCATGAGCGTGACCACCCGGCTCGCCGGACCCGAGGACGCGGGCGCGATCGCCCGCATCTACAACCAGGGCATCGAGGAGCGCATCGCCACCTTCGAGACGGAGCCGCGGAGCGCGGAGGACATCCGGGCCCAGCTCGCGAGCAAGGGCGACCGGTACCCGACCGTGGTGGTCGAGCGCGACGGGGTGGTGGTGGCGTGGGCGTCCGCCGGGGCCTACCGCGGGCGGCCCGCCTATGCGGGCGTGGCCGAGCACTCGGTCTACGTGGACCGGAGCGCGCGCGGTCACGGGGCGGGCCGCGCCGCGCTCGACGCGCTCTGCCGCTGCTACGAGGCGCGCGGCTTCTGGAAGCTCGTCTCCCGGATCTTCCCGGAGAACGTGGCGAGCCTGGCCCTGCACGAGCGGGCCGGCTTCCGCACCGTCGGGGTGTACGCCCGCCACGGCAAACTCGCCGGGGAGTGGCGCGACTGCGTCATCGTCGAGAGGCTGCTCGGGGAGGCCGCAGGAGCCAGCGGAAGTACCCCGTCGCCGCCGCCGCGCCCACCAGCTGGGCCGCGATGAAGGCGGGGGCGTCGGCGGGCCGGATCCCCGCGAAGGTGTCGCTCGCCCATGATGCCGGAGCCGATCACCGCCGCGAGCAGGAATGCGGTGCCCACCGCCTCCGCGGTCACCCGCCGCGCGCGATCCGGGCGTGCGCCGTTCGCGATCACGGCTGCGCCTTCGCGCGCTCGAGCACGTGGGCCCCGGGAGCGCGCTTCAGCATGAGGACCGACGCCACCGCGACGAGGCCCGCCACGCCGAGGCTGACGAACGCCCAGCCCCACGCCTGCGCGCTGCGCCCGCCGTACCAGTCGAGGATGGCCCCGAAGAGCAGCGGGGCGATCGCGCCCGCGCCGTAGCCGGCGAGCGAGCGGAGAGCCAGCGCGGCGCCGCGGAAGGCCGGGGTCACCACCTCGGTGATCGCGGTCGAGTAGATCGGCGAGTCACCGAGCGCGGCGAAGCCGTAGACGAGGCCGAGCGCGACCACCACCGCCACCGGGGTGCCGAGCAGCCAGCCGAACACGAGCGAGCAGCCCGCGCTCAGCGAGGCCATCATGAGCATGACCGGGACGCGCCCCAGGCGATCGGCGAGGATGCCCGCGAGCATCGAGGCGAGCATGCCGGTCACGTGGAAGAGCGAGGTCATGTAGGCGCCCAGACCGGCCCCGCGATCGAGCGTGGAGCCGGTCGCCACGAAGCACGCGGCCAGGAACGCGGGCGTCCAGGCCCACATGCCGAGCAGCTCCCAGGAGTGGAAGGTGTAGCCCGCGATCACCAGCATGGCCGGGCGATTGCGGAGCACCGCGCCCGCGAAGCGCTCGCCCCCGGCGCGGGGCGTGACCACGTTCGGGGTGTCGCGCACCACCCACCAGGCGAGCCCGCCGCCCACGATCGGGCCCGCCGCGACGAGTGCGAACGCGAGCGGGTAGCCGCCGCGCGACACCGCGATGCCGGTGAGGGCCAGCGCGAGGGCGAGGCCGAGGGAGTGACCGGCCAGGAAGAAGCCCATGGCGCGCCCCCGGCGGGCCGCCGGGACGTTCTCGGCCACCAGCAGCACCCCGGTGGTGTAGGTGCCGCCGAGAGCGAGGGCCAGCAAGGTGTAGAGGACCAGGCCCGACCAGTAGTCGCGGGCGAGGAGCGCGAAGAGCGCGGCCATTACCGCCGAGGCCAGGGTGCCGACGAGGAACACGCGCTGGGCGCCCACGCGGTCAGCGATCTCGGAGCAGCCCATCAGCGAGATCGCGTAGGCGAGCTGGAAGCATGACGCGATCCCGCCCGCCGCGGTGGCCGACATGTCCCACTCCCGCTGCAGCACGGGGAGGGCGGCGGCGTAGGCGATGTAGATCATGTAGGCGCCGACGCGCGAGACGCAGATCGCGAGCAGCCAGGCTCCGCTCCCCGGCGTCATGCCGCCGAGCCGGTGGGCCGCTCGGCGAGCCAGGCTTGGAGACGCTCCCGGATCGCGTCCCGGACGCGGCGGAAGGTCGCGAGGCGGTCGGCCTCGCTGCCGGTCGCGGCCGACGGATCCTCGAAGCTCCAGTGGATTCGCCGGGCGGGCCCCGGGAAGAGGGGACAGCGCTCGCCCGCCTGGTCGCAGACGGTGATCACGTAGTCCCACCGCTCGCCGAGGTAGCGCTCGAGCGTCTTGGAGGAGTGCCCCCGGAGGTCGAGGCCGACCTCCTCCATCACCCGCGCGGCGAGCGGGTGCACCGCGGTCGCGACGGTGCCGGCGCTGGCCACCTCGAACCGGTCGCCGCCCAGGTCGCGCAGGAGCCGCTCGGCCATCTGGCTGCGCGCCGAGTTGTGCGTGCAGAGGACCAGGACGCGGTCGCGCGCGATCGAGGGCTCAGTCACACCGGCGCAGCACGCGGAGGGCGCGGTCGGAGGGCCGCAGCTCGTCGAGCGCGCGGCGAAGGGTCTCGAGGCCGTCCGGGTTGAGCGCGTAGTAGACCCAGCGCCCGTCGCGCCGGTCGGTGACGAGCCCCGCGTCCTTCAGGGTGCGCAGGTGGAACGACAGGAGCGACTGCCGAGTGTCGAGCTCGTCGGTGAGGTCGCACACGCACTGCTCGCCGCCGCGCAGCCGCTGCAGGAGGCGCAGTCGGGTCTCGTCGCCGAGGGCCCGGAACATGCGCAGCACGTCGTCGGTGAGCCTCGTCCCCGCCGCCATGCCGGCACTATTCATCAACCCCGGTTGATCCGTCAAGCGGGACGATGGCGAATCTCCCCCCCGCTCGGGCACAACGCCCGGGCGAGGGCCGCCGGCCCGCGGCTCAACCGAGCGGTTTTCCGGCCGACGCGGCCGTGGTATGACGTTTGCTGTCGTTGCATGGCCCGAGGAGGGCGCCATGATCCAGAAGATGATCCTGGCCCTCGTGATGGTGGCGATCGCCGCGGTGCCTTGTGCGATGACGTTTGCGTTCCGCGGGCGCCGGGGTGAGGAGAGGCCGAGACGCTGAAAGCCGCGGCAGACGCACTGACGTGCACGTCGTACAAGACAGAGAGGGAGCGATGAGCCACTACCACGATTCGGACGATCTGAAGGTGCTCGGGGAGTTCAAGAAGCTGGCTCCCGCCGAGTTCAAGGGCTTCGTGGAGCTGGACAGCATCGTCGGGCGCGACGACGGCAAGATCCCGCGCAAGTATCGCGAGCTGATCGCCCTGGCGGTGGCCTGCACCACCCAGTGCCCCTACTGCCTCGACGTGCATACGCGCAACGCGAAGAAGGCGGGCGCCACCCGGGAGGAGGTCGCGGAAGCGGCACTCCTGGCCGCCGCCCTGCGAGCGGGAGCCGCGGTGACGCACGGAGCGCTCGCGGTCAAGCTGTTCGACCGCCCGTAGCGCGCGCACCGGCCGACTGCGGTACAATCCGGCGCGTGAAGCCCCGCGCGCTGGCGATCGGGATCGCGCTGTGCCTCGGGGCGTGCGCCCCCGTCGCGGTGCCGATGCCGATCCAGCCGTTCCCCGACGTGCCGGTACCGGCGGAGTGGACCCCGTACTCCGACGACTGGGTGATGATCCGCACCCCGAAGATCACCGCGGCGCGGCTCATCTACTTCACCCCGGAGAGCGTGGAGGCGACCCTGGCGCACGCGCGCCGCCTCCTCGCCGGGGCGGGGTGGATCGAGACGAAGAGCGACCGCTTCGTCAACGCCGAGAAGTTCCCCGGAGTCTGGGTCGAGTTCGGCAAGGGCGACGACATCTGCCGCCTGACCGTGATCCAGGGCTCCGGCGCCACCCACGTGGACTACACCCTCGCGCGCGTGAACCCGGGCTCCTGATGGCGGCGGCCGACCTGTCCTGGCGATCGGCGCAGGAGCTGGCCGCTCTCATCCGCGGCAAGCAGGTCTCGCCGGTGGAGGTGGTCGAGGCGCTGCTCGCCCGCATCGAGCGTCTCAACCCCGCGCTCAACTGCTACGCCACCGTGACCGCCGAGGAGGCGCGCGACGCCGCGGTGGCCGCCGAGGTGGAAGTGGTCACCGGCGAGGCGCTCGGGCCGCTCCACGGCGTGCCGGTGTCGATCAAGGATCTCGTGTTCACCCGCCGGGTGCTCACCACCGGCGGCTCCCGGCTCTTCGCAGATCACGTGCCGGAGGAAGACTCGGTGTGCGTCGAGCGCCTCAAGGGCGCGGGCGCCATCATCGTCGGCAAGACCACCACCCCCGAGTTCGGCCACAAGGCGGTGACCGACAGCCCGCTCCTCGGCATCACCCGCAATCCGTGGAACCCCGCGCTCACCCCCGGCGGCTCGAGCGGCGGCGCGGGCGCCGCGGTCGCCGCCGGCCTCGGGCCCCTCGCGGTGGGCACCGACGGGGGCGGCTCTATCCGCATCCCCGCCGCCTTCTGCGGCATCTACGGGCTCAAGCCGTCCTTCGGGCGCGTGCCGCAGTTCCCGGGCTTCCCGGGCTGGGAGACACTCTCCCACACCGGGCCGCTCACCCGGACCGTGCGCGACGCGGCGCTGATGCTCGACGTCATCGCGGGCCCCGACGATCGCGACCGGCATTCGCTGCCTGTGGCCGGCCGCTCGTACCTCGAGGCGTGCGAGAGCGGCATCGCGGGGCTGAGCGTGGCGTGGTCGCCGGACCTGGGCTACGCGCGCGTCGATCCGGAGGTCGCCGAGCTCTGCGCGGCCGCGGCCGAGCGCTTCGAGAGCTTCGGCGGCCACGTGGAGGTGGTGTCGCCGTCCTGGGAGGACCCGGAGGAGATCTTCCGGGTGATGGTAGGCGCCGAGACGTGGGGCGCGTGGGGCGATCGCCTGGAGACCGACGGGGAGCGGATGGACCGCTCCCTGCGCGCGCTCATGAAGTTCGGCGCGAGCGTCACCGCCGAGCAGTACCTCCGAGCGATGCGCCGCCGCCACGATCTCTGGACCGAGGTGCAGCGCTTCCTGGCGCGCTTCGACCTCCTGATCACGCCCACGGTGGCGGTGCCCCCGTTCGAGGTGGGCCGGCCCGGCCTCAACGAGGTCGCCGGCCAGCCGTCGTCCCCGCTCGGCTGGACGCCGTTCTGCTTCCCGTTCAACCTGACCGGCCAGCCCGCGGCGACGGTGCCGGTGGGCTTCACGAGCGCGGGGTTGCCGGTGGGCCTGCAGATCGTGGGCCGGCGACACGCCGACCACACCGTCCTCGCCGCCTCCGCCGCCTTCGAGGCCGCGCAGCCCTGGACGGACCGCCGCCCGCCGGTCGACTAGGCGGGCGGCCTCAGATTACCGCGCCGAGCCGCGTGACGGTGCGCAGAGAGACGACGTGACGCGATTCGTGCTGATCTGCTTCGGGGGAGCGGTGGGGACCGGCGCGCGGTACCTGCTCGGCGGTCTGGTGGCGCACTGGGCCGGCCCCGACTTTCCGTACGGGACGTTGCTCATCAACATGCTCGGCTCCCTTCTCATCGGCGTCATCCAGCAGGTGGGGCTCTCCACGCTGCTGATTCCGGACACCCTGCGCCTGGTCCTGGCGATCGGGGTCATGGGCGGGTTCACCACCTACTCGTCCTTCTCCTACGAGACCATCCGGCTGCTCGAGGCCGGCTCGTGGCTGGCCGCGAGCCTGTACGTCCTGTTCACCACCGCGCTGTGTCTCGCGGGCTGCGCGGCGGGCCTGTCGGTGGGTCGCGTGCTCATCGCGGGAAAGGGAGGATGGTAGCCATGCGCAAGCTGGACGGGGAGCAGATCCTGATGCGGATCTTCATCGGCGAGAGCGATCGCTGGGAGCATCGCCCGCTCCACACCGCGCTGGTCGAGCTGTTCCGGCGAGAGGGGCTGGCCGGGGCCACGGTCCTGCGGGCGGTGGCCGGCTTCGGCGCCGATTCGGTCGTGCACACCGCCAACATCCTCCGTCTCTCGGCCGACCTGCCTCTGGTGATCGAGGTGGTGGACTCGCAGGAGCACCTGGACCGCGTGCTGCCCCAGGTGGACCGGATGATGCGGGGCGGGCTGATCACCCTGGAGAAGGTGCGCGTGCTGAAGTACGAGCACACCGCCGCGGGCTAGCGCCGGGCCGTCCCGCTCTCCTGCCGCTTCTCCGACTCCATGATCAGGGACCGGTGCTCCCGCAGCGCCCGGTCGTAGCGCCGGAGCATGTCGTCGCGCTGGGCGTGGGACTGCAGGCGCTCCACGAGCATGCCCGCGAGGAACGCCACCAGCACAATCACCACGAGCGCCAGCCCCTGGAGGACCCACCGCGGTCCGGTCGTCCGCGACATGCCCCGTATGATAGCAAGGGCGGTCGGCGGCGCGCTTGCGGCCGGGGTGAGAATGGCCAGAGGGTCGAGAGGAGGCGTGATCGATGCCGGCACCGACGACCGTACATGGCACGGGGAGCGCGATTCGTCGCGCGGTGGCTCTGCTGACGCTGCTCATGGCCTCGAGCGCGGGCGGCGCGGGCGCCCAGGTGCTGGGCCGTCCGACGGAACAGGATCTGCGGCTCGAGTGGGTCGCGGGCGAGGACCGGCGCGGGCGGCCGGTCGTGACCGGCTACATCTATAACCAGCGCGCGGGGAGCTACGCGACCTCGGTGCGGCTGCTGGTGGAGGCGCTCGACGCCTCCGGCCAGGTCGCGGGCTCCACGAGCGGCCTCGTCTTCGGCGACGTGCCACCCTCCGACCGCTCCTACTTCGAGATCAAGGCCCCCGCCAGGGCCGGGAGCTACCGCCTCACGGTCCAGGCGTTCTCCTGGCGCACCTACGGGGCGGGAGGAGGCTAGCCATGCGTCGCCGCATGATCCCACTGCTGGTTGTGACCCTGTGGCTCGGCACCGCGACCGGTGCGCCGGCCGCACCGGGGCCCGACGATCCGTACGTGGCCGGCTACGCCGGCGCGGTGCTCGAGCGCGAGTTCAAGGTGAGCCGGCGGGCCGTCACCGTCGACCACGGCGTGCTCACCCTGGACGGAGCTCAGCTCGCGGGGGCCGACCGGGCCCGGATCCTGACCACGCTGGCCGCGCTGCCGGGGGTGAGCCGCGTGGAGGTGCGCGAGCCCGTCGCGCCGGTGGCCCCGGGCCCGGACTCCGCGGTGCCCGATCTGGCCGCGCTGCCGACCGGGCTGCTCCCGGCCGACCACCTCTTCCAGCCGCTGCTCGCCGATCCGCGCTGGCCCCACTTCTCGGCCGCCTACCGTTACTACTTCGGCGATCGGGATCTCCGGCACGTGGGCGCGGTGAGCTTCGGCGAGACCATCCCGATCTTCCGGGGCGACTCCTTCGCGGCGAGCCAGTGGGAGGCGGGGATCCAGGCGGGCGTGTTCGCGGTGTTCCAGATGGACCAGCCGTCCAAGGACCTGTTCAACGCCGACTACTTCGCCGCGCTCTACGGGGCCTGGCGGCGTGGTCCGGTCTCGACGCTGGGTCGCGTGTTCCACCAGAGCTCGCACCTGGGCGACGAGTTCCTGCTGCGCAGCCGCACGGAGCGCGTCAACCTGACCTACGAGAGCGTGGACCTCAAGCTCTCCTACGACTTGCCGTGGGGCTTCCGCGCCTACGGCGGTGGCGGCTACCTCTTCGACCAGGAGCCGGCGGATCTGCAGCCGTGGTCGGTGCAGGGCGGCGTGGAATTCCGCAGCCCGTGGACGGTGGCCTCCGGCCACATCCGTCCGGTCGCCGCGCTGGATCTACAGAGCCGCGAGCAGAACGGCTGGAACGTGGACGTCTCGCTGCGCGGGGGCATCCAGCTCGAGAACGTCCGCGTGCTCGACCGCAACCTGCAGCTGCTCGTCGAGTACTTCCACGGCAACTCCCCGGACGGGCAGTTCTTCAAGCAGCGCGTCGAGTACCTGGGGCTCGGGGCCCACTTCCACTTCTAGGCGCTACCGCGTCAGGGCGGTGACGAGGTCGCGCGCGGCCGGGTGGCTCGCGAGGAGCGCGGCCCGCTCGCCCGCTTCGTAGTCGGCGTAGTCGAAGCCGGGGGCGACGGTGGCGCCGAGCAGGGCCAGGCGGCCCCCGGGTCGGAGGTGCGCGCCCTGCCAGACGCCCCGCGCCACGACGACCTGTGGCCGCTGCCCGGCCTCGAGATCCGTCCCGATCACCACCACGCGATGCGAGCCGTCGGGCCGGAGCTGGAGCATCTCCACCGGGTCGCCCAGGTAGAAGTGGAAGATCTCGTCGGTGGCCAGGCGGTGCATGGCCGAGAAGGTCTCCGGCGTGAGCAGGTAGTAGATCGCGGTGCCGGCCGCCCGCGCTCCCCGGTAGCGGGACGGCAGCGCGTCGCCGGGCACGACGTCGCCGCTGCGGTCGGGTGCGGCAGCAGGCCGAGCATCGCACGGAGCGCCTCGACGGTCGGCATGGCGGCATTGTAAGATACGCGCATGCGCCGAGTCCGCCGGATCCTCCACGCGACCGATTTCTCCCGCGCCTCCACCCCCGCGCTCAAGGGGGCGATCTCGATGGCCAAGGCCAACCGCGCCCGTCTCACGGTGGTGCACGTGATGGCGCCGCCGTCGCTGGCCCTGCCCGGCGAGGGCTACGTGTCGCCCGCGCTCTACGAGAGCCTCGAGAGCTCGGCGCGCGCGGCCGCCCAGAAGCGTCTCAGCGCGGTGCTGGCCCGGGCCCGGGCCGCGGGCGTGCGCGCCAGCGGGCTCCTGCTCGAGGGCGTGCCCCACGAGCTGATCGCGCGAGCGGCGCGGAAGGCCGACCTGCTCGTGATCGGCACCCACGGTCGCAGCGGCCTCGCCAGGCTGTTCCTGGGCAGCGTCGCGAGCCGCCTGGTGACGCTGGCGCCCTGTCCGGTGCTGACGGTGCGGGGCCGGTAGGCGCGATGGCCGCCGTCACCGCCGAGTCCAAGGTCAACGACGTGCTCGCCCGGCACCCCGCCACCGCGCCGGTCTTCACCCAGGGGCGGCGCCTCTATGTCGACCAGCCGCGCGAGCTCTACGCGCGCTTCCCCGGGCTCACCGTCGGCGACTTCGCGCGCCAGAACGAGCTGGACCTCGCCGCGGTGCTGGTCCAGGTCAACGCGCTCGCCGAGTCGGAGGACGCGGCGCGCGAGCCCGCGACGCGCGCGCACGACGTCGGCCTAGCCCGTCCCGGGCAGTTCTCGCTGACGCTCGGCTACACCGCCAGCCACCGCCCCCACGAGGACTCGGTTCCGGACAGCGTCTCGGTGGTCGCGGTCCAATCGTCCCGCGGTCCCGAGTAGAACCTGACGAGCCAGGACCGGCCGGCCCCGACGTCGAGACCGGCCGCGCCGCCGGCGTCCGACCGGTCGCAGTGGGGCAAGGAGGCGGCCACCCCGGAGGAGATCCGGTTCCTCGAGGGGCCGCAGTCCCGCTCCTTCGAGCTGACCCGGGCGGTCCGCGTCTTCTTCGAGTTCATGCGGGGCTTCCGCGCGCTCCACTTCGTCGGGCCCTGCGTCACCGTATTCGGCTCCGCCCGCTTCAAGGCCGATCACCCGTACTACGCGCTCGGGCGCGAGCTCGGCGCGCGGCTGGCCCGCGTGGGCTTCACGGTCATGACCGGTGGCGGCCCGGGCATCATGGAGGCGGCCAACCGGGGGGCGCAGGAGGCGGGCGGGCGCTCGGTGGGCTGCAACATCCAGCTGCCCCAGGAGCAGCGCCCCAACCCGTACCTCGACCACTGGATCACCTTCCGCCACTTTTACGTGCGCAAGGTGATGCTGGTGAAATACTCCTACGCGTTCATCGCGTTGCCTGGCGGCTTCGGCACCCTCGACGAGACCTTCGAGGTCGCCACGCTCCTGCAGACCGGCAAGGTGATGGAGTTTCCGCTCGTGCTCATGGGCCGTGACTACTGGCGTCCGCTCACCGATTTCGTACGCAATCGTCTCCTGGTGGAGGGCACCATCGATCCGGGCGACGAGCAGCTCCTGATGACCACGGACTCGGCCGAGGAGGCGGTGGAGTGGGTCGCGGGAGTGGGGATGCGGCGCTTCGGCCTGAGCTACGGCTCGCGGGCGCGTCGGCGCTGGTACCTGGGCGAGTAGTCTTGACCCTCCGCCGGCCGCTTGCTAGCGTAGCCGCGCGTCAACCGACGTCGAACGGGAGATCATCCATGCACACACGCTCATCCTTCCGCCATGCCGTCGCCCTCGCCCTCGTCGCGGTCGTCGTCGTGGCGAGCGGTCCGACCGCCGCCTTCGCCCAGGCCCCGATCAAGATCGGCCTGGTGCAGGGCTTCACCGGGCCGTTCGAGGTCTACGCCAAGCAGGTCAAGCGCGGCTTCGAGCTGGGCCTCGAGTACGCGACCGGCGGAAAGGGCGAGGTGCTCGGCCGGAAGATCGTGGTCCTGGAAGAGGACGATCAGCTCAAGCCGGACGTGGCCAAGCAGAAGGTC
>JBGQHJ010000020.1:0-46095 GCA_041497895.1 Methylomirabilia bacterium | reverse complement strand
AGGGCGAGTACCTGGGCGGCTCCGGGGGTGAGGACGTCGCCGGTCCAGACGCACCCGTCGAGGTCGAAGACGAAGCCGCGCATCTCGCGCAGGGTACGCCGGGTGGGGCTCATGGTCGCGGTCGGATACTATCACGCGGGCCCGAGGCCCGGAGGACGGCCACCGGCGCCGGCTCTCTCAAAACTTTGGGCGCGGCGCCCGGCGCGCTAGATTTGAGGCGTCATGAGTAGAGGCCGGACCTATACGCTCCGGAACGCGGCCTCCATCGTCTTCGCGCTGACGGCCGTGATCCCCCTCCTGCTCTTCACCTACACGCTCTACGCCCTGAACCAGCTCAAGCTGACCGAGGCCCAGATGGGGCTCGGGGTGGCGCTCGCGTGCGCACTGGTCGGGCTCTTCATCTTCTCGAACCTCATGGCGCGTCTGTCCGAGGTGCTGCGCTATCTCGAGGAGCAGCAGGACGGCGCCGCGCGGCCGGGAACGGCCTCCTCGACGCCTTCGGCCTCCGGGTCCGTGCCGGAGGCGGGCGCGCGGCCGGCCGCCACCGCACCGGGCAGCGGCGGCCCGACGGTCCCGGTCCTGCCGGGCGGCCTGGTCGTTCCCGGCCTCGGCACCATCACCGCGGCGAGCCGGGCCGCGTCGGCCGCGCGCCAGGCCGCGGGCGTGTTCGACGAGGTGCAGAAGACGATGTGGCAGGCCGAGGCCCAGCGTCACCTGGGCCGGCGGGTGCTCATCTCGGTGAAGAACGCGACCGAGCCGATCGAGGGCAGCCTGGCCCAGATCGCCGAGGACGGCGTCCTGCTCGAGCAGGGCGACGAGCGCGTGGCGGTCAGCTACCTCCGCATCACCAACATCGAAGTCGACCCCACCGAGAGCTAGCCGCGGGGGCGACGCAGCACCGCGCTGAGGGCGACGCGCGAGCGCGCGTCGTCGGGCTGGAGCCGCACCGCCTCACGATACGCCGGCTCCGCTTCCCGCCAGCGGCCCTGCCGCGCCAGCAGCTCCCCGAGCCGCGCGTACGCCTCCGCCATGTCGGGGCTCATCGCGATGGCCTCCCGGTACGCGGCCTCCACCTCCGCGACCTTGCCCTGCCGCTCGAGCGCGGTCCACAGCCCGAAGTGGCTCTGCGAATCGTCCGGGCGCCGGGCGAGCGCGTCGCGAAACGCACCCTCGGCCAGGTCGGGACGCGCCTGTAGCAGGCGCACCGCGCCGAGGCCCCGATGCGAGGCGACGCGCCCGGGCTTCACCGCGATGGCCTCGCGGAACGCCTCGACCGCCTCGTCGTGGCGACCGGTCTCGGTCAGGAGCTCCCCCAGGTCGCCCCACGCGCGCGCGTAGCTCGGCTTGAGCCGCACCGCCTCGCGGAACGCGGCCTCGGCCTCCGGGCGCTTGCCCTGCGAGTAGAGCGCCATGCCGAGCCCGCGATGCAGCGGCGCACCGTCCGCCTTGAGGGCGAGGGCCTGGCGATACGCCGCCTCCGACTCGGCGTGCCGCCCCTGGCGCCCGAGACCGAGGGCGAGGTTCGAGCGGGCCACCACGTCCTGGGGATTGAGCCGCACCGCCTCGCGCAGCGCGGCCTCCGCCTCCGCGTGACGCCCCTGGCGCCCCATCGCGATGCCGAGCTCCACGTGCAGGTCGGCGTTCTCGGGCGCGAGCGCCACCGCGCGGCGGAACTGGCCCTCGGCGGGCCCCAGCAGCCCCTGGGCCTCGAGGGCGAGCCCGAGGTCGGCGTGCAGATGCGCGTCGCCCGGCTTCAGGCGGATGGCCCGCTCGTAGACGCGCGCCTCCTCCCCCCACTTGCCCTGGCGACGATAGATCATGGCCAGCCCCAAGTGGGCGTCGACGCGGTCGGGCTCCCGGCGCAGCGCCTCGAGCAGCGCGGCCTCCGCGTCGGCGAAGCGGCCCTGGCGCTCGAGCACGCGGCCGAGCCGCGCGCGCCAGCGGGCGCCGGTGGTGTCGAGCCGGGCCGCGCGCGTGTAGGCACCCACCGCCTCGCGGTAGCGCCGCTGCCGCTCGAGCATGAGCCCGAGGCGACCGTGGAGCGCGGGCTCCGCGGGCCGCATGGCGATCGCCGCCCGGTAGGCTTCCGCGGCCTCGCCCCAGCGGCGCTGGCGGCGGTGGGCCTCCGCGTGCTGGAGATGCGCCTTGTACGACCGGGGATCGAGAGCCGCGGCGCGGCCGAACGCCGCCGCCGCGTCGCCGTGGCGGCCCAGCGCGGTGAGGGCCAGGCCGAGACCGGCGTGGGCGACCGCGTTCGAGGGCGCCAGCCGGATCGTCTCCTCGAAGGCGGCCACCGCCTCCTCCGCGCGGCCGAGGCGGGCGAGGGTCACCGCGAGACCGTGGCGTGCCTCACCGCTGCGCGGGGCGAGCCGCACCGCCTCGCGCGCGGCGGTCTCCTCCTCGCGGGGCTTGCCGAGGCGGCGGCACACCGCGGCCAGGCGCAGCCACGCGGTCGTGTGGTCGCGCTTGCCGCGCAGCGCGGCCCGGAACGCGGTCTCGGCGGGAGCCCACTTGCGCTGGCGCTCGAGCGTGAGGCCGAGCTTGAAGTGGGCCTTGACGCTGCGGGGGTCGAGGGCCAGCGCGGCCTCGAGGGCCTGCTCGGCGTCGGCGTAGCGGCCATCCCGGAGCGCGCGGTCGCCGCTCTCGAGGCAGAACGTGAACTGCGACACGTCAGCCCCTCCGGCGGGTCGCGATCTGATCGAGGACGAGATCGACGATGTGGGCCGCCGCCTCCGGGCGGCGGAGCCGGCGCAGCGAGCCCTGCATCCGCTCCATCGTGTCCGGATCTCCGAGCGCGCGGTCGAGCAGGCGGCGCAGCTCGCCGCGCGAGCGGGCCACCAGCGCGATGCCGGCGCGGGAGGCGAAGCGCTCGTTGCCGATCTCCTGGCCCGGCAGGCTACCGTAGAGGAGCAGCGGCACCCCGCTCGCGGTGGCCTCGGCGAGGGTCATGCCTCCCGCCTTGGTCACGAGCAGGTCCGCCGCGGCCAGCAGCGTGCGCACGTCCTCGACGTAGCCCGTCACCCGCACCGGGCTGCCGGCGGCCAGGCGGGTGAGCCGCGCCCGCAGCCGCTCGTCCCGGCCCGCCACCACCACCGCCTGCATGGGCCGCTCGACGGTGAGGAGCGCGTGGACGACGTCGGGGAGCCGGCCGAGCGAGCCCTGGGTGCCCGCCATCGCGACCACGGTGGGCAGCCGCGGGGCGAGGCCGAGCGCACGACGCGCCTCGGTGGCCTCGACCGGGCGCGAGAACTCCTCGCGCACCGGCACCCCGGTGACCACCACGCGGTCGGGCGGGATCCCGCGCGCCACGAACTCGTTCCGCACCTCCTCGGCGGCCACGCAGTAGCGGTCCACCGGGCGGGGCATCCACTGGCTATGGGCCACGAAGTCGGTCACCGCGGTGGTGTGCGGCGGCACCGCGCGACCGGAGGCGGCGAGCGCCGCCATCGCGGCGGCGGGCGTGGCGTGGACGGTCACCACCGCGTCCGGCCGCATCGTGTCGAGCAGGTGCCCGAGACCCGCCACGCCGAGCCGCGGCACGCCGAAGGCCAGCGGAGACTCCGGCCCGAGCCGGTCGCCGAGCGTGTAGCCGAGCGCCCACAGCGACGGGGCCCCGCGCAGCAACCAGTAGTAGATCGCGCCGCTCGCGCGCGCGAAGACCGGGTGCACCAGGTCGCGGAAGTGGTCGACCACCACCGGCTCGGCGCCGCGGCTCGCGAACGCCGCGGCCAGGCTGCGCGCGGCCTCCGCGTGGCCGGAGCCATAGCTGGCGCTCAGGATCAGGACGCGCATCGTCAGAGCGCGATCGGCTCGTCGACGTAGACCGTGTAGCGCCGAGGGCGGCCGCGGGCCGCGTCGGCCGGATCCACGTAGAGGATCGAAGACTGGCCCCGGATCGCGGCGGGCAGGATCGAGAAGCGGATGAAGCTCGTCTCCCGGTCGTCCGCCGCCACCGCCAGCACCGGCTCGCGCCCGCTCTCGAACCAGGCTTCGCCCGGGGCGACCGCGCGCGGCGCGCCCTCGCCCACCGTGACCTCGAGCCGGCCCCGCAGCAGGCACCGGATGCCGCCGCCCCGGTGCCGGTGCGGCGGCGCGACGCCGCCCGGCTCGAAGTCCACCCGGTCGCAGCGCATGAGCCAGCCCGCGCCGCCGGCCAGGTCGACCGGGTGCTCGAGCAGGACGCGGCCGCCCGCGGGCGGCGGCGGCTGACGCACCAGCTCCACCCGGTAGACACGCGCGGCCGTGGAGGCGGCCCGCGCGCCCTTCGCGCCCGGTCCGACCGCGGCCACCGGCTCGGTCGCCCCGTCGGCGAGCAGCGCGCCCTCGGCCGCGTAGAGCACGCGCGGGACGCGCGAGGCGGGAGCGGCGCCGCCCGCGGCGAGCCGATCCTCGATGAGCCGGAGACAATGGGCCATGGAAGCGCTCTCCATAGTAATCGCTTGGCGTCGTCGGGGGAAACCCCTACCCTGTCCCGGTGACCGTCGCCGCCCTCCTCCTCGTCGCGGGCGCGGCCGTGCTCCACGCGGGCTGGAACGCGCTCGTCAAGCGCGCGGGCGATCCGGTGCTGTTCCTCTGGTGGGTGGGCGTGGTCGCCTCCGCGCTCTACGCCCCGATCGCGCTCTGGGTGCTGGCTCGCGAGGGCTTCCGGCCCGCCGCCCTTCCGTTCGTGATCGGCACCGTGATCCTGCACGCGCTCTACTTCTTCTCGCTCGGGCGCGCCTACGCGGCGGGCGACTTCTCCCTCGTCTACCCCATCGCGCGCGGGCTCGGGGTGGCGCTCGTGCCGGTGGCCGCGCTCGCCGTCTTCGACGAGCGGCTGTCGGCCCTCGGCACGCTCGGGGTGGCCCTGGTGGCGGCCGGCATCCTCTGCCTGCACTGGCGCGCCGGCGCGTGGACCGCCGCGGCCGTCCACCGCTCGGGCACCGGCTGGGCACTCGCCACCGGGGTGCTGATCGCGGCCTACTCCCTCCTCGACCGGGCCGGGGTCGCGCGCATCAGCCCGCTCGCCTACATCTGGCTCCTGGAGGTGGGCTCCTGCGCCCTGCTCGCCCCGGTGGCGCTGGCGCGATCGGAGGCGCGGCGCCGGGAGTGGCGGCTCAACCGCTCGACGATCGTCGCGGCCGCGCTGATGAGCCCGACCGCCTACCTGCTGGTGCTCTTCGCCTTCCAGCTCTCGAAGACCGGCTACGTGGTGGCCACCCGCGAGATGTCGATCGTGCTCTCCGCGATCATCGGCGCCGCGTGGATGAAGGAGGGCGCCGGGGCGCGCCGGCTCGCGGGGGCCGCGGTGGTGCTGGCCGGGGTGGCCTGCGTGGCGCTCGCCGGATGAGCGGCCCGACGCTCGCGGACGGCGCCCACGACCGTCGGCGCGGCCGGCTCCTGGTAGCCGCGGCGGCCGCCTTCTGGAGCCTGGGCGGGTTGATGGCCCGCACCGTGGACACCGACCCGTGGACCACCGTGTTCTGGCGCGGGCTCTTCTGCGCCGCCTTCCTGGTGGCGGTGACCGCGGCGCGCGAGGGCCGGGGCACGGCGCGCGTCTTCGGGGGTATGGGCCGCACCGGGGTCGGCATGGCGGTGTGCTTCGCGATCGGCTCCACCTGCTTCATCATGGCGCTCCACCGCACCTCGGTCGCGAACGTCCTGATCATCCAGAGCCTGAGCCCGTTCATGGCCGGGCTGCTCGGATGGGTCTGGATGGGCGAGCGCGTGGCCGGCCGCACCTGGCTGGCCATGGGCGTGGCGCTCCTCGGCAGCGGGATCATGGTCTCGCGCTACTTCTACTCCACGCCCGCCACCGGCTCGCTTGGCGGCGACGGGCTCGCCTTCGCGGTGGCGCTCACCTTCGCCACCGCCACCGTGCTCCTGCGGCGCCGTCGCCAGGTGCAGATGCTGCCCGCGGCCGCGCTGGCCGCCGCGCTCACCAGCGTGGTCGCGGCGGGCCCGGCCACGCCCGGCGCCGCCGGCGCGGGCGACCTCGTGCGCCTGGCCTTCTTCGGAGCCGGTCAGCTCGGGCTCGGCATGATCCTCTTCACCGCGGGAGCGAGGCGGATCCCGGTGGCCGAGACCTCGCTGATCGCGGTGCTGGAGAGCGTGCTGGGGCCGGTCTGGGTGTGGCTCGCCCTCGGAGAGAACCCAGGCGCGCCGTCGCTGGTGGGCGGCTCCGTGGTGCTGGCCGCGCTGGCTGGACACACGCTCGCCGACCTGCGCCTCGAGCGGCGGGCGGCGGCTCAGGCCGGATCGCGGAACCGATCGTCGACCGGCACCTGATAGGCGTTGGCCAGGGAATTGGTCTCGCAGGCCATCCCGACCACCGCGAGCAGCTCGCCCCGCATGGCCTCGCTCATGCCGGCGCGGCGCGCGCCCACGGTGTGGGAGGCGATGCAGTAGTCGCAGCCGTTCGCCGCGCTGACCGCCAGGTAGACCATCTCCTTGGTGAGCGGGTCGAGGGCGCCCGACGACATGATCTGCTTGATGCTCTCCCAGGTGCGCCGGAGGGTCGGCGGATGGTTGGCGAGGGCCTTCCAGAAGTTGTTGATCCAGTCCGTCTTCCGCGTGGCCATGATGTCGTCGTAGACCGCGCGGACCTCGGGGCTGGCCGCCTCGTACTCGATCAGGGTGGTGACCGGCATGGGTGTGGATCCTTTCTGCCCTACTCCCCGCGGAGAGTCGGGTCCAGCACGTCGCGCAGCCAGTCGCCGGTGCGGCTGACCACGATCGAGGTGATCATGAGCACCACCCCGGGGAACGTCGAGATCCACCAGGCCGAGTCGAGGTACTCGCGCCCGTCCTGCACCATGCCGCCCCAGGAGGGCGTCGGCGGCTGGATCCCCAGGCCCAGGAACGACAGCGTCGCCTCGAGTACGATGGCCCGGGCGAGCTCGAGGGTGGCGATGACCACGATCGAGGAGAGCACGTTGGGCAGCACGTGACGGAGCACGACCCGGACGAACGAGCCGCCGAGGGCGTGTATGGCCTCCACGAACTCGCGCGAGCGCACCACCAGCACCTGGGCGCGCAGGATGCGCGCGTAGGAGACCCAGCCGGAAAGCCCGATCACCACCACCAGGGTCGGGAAGCTCGGGCCCAGCACCGCGATGATGCCGATCGCGAGCAGGATGAACGGGAAGGCGAGCTGCGCGTCGGCGACGGTCATGATGATCCCGTCGAGCCGCCGATGGCCGAACCCGGCCATCAACCCCGCCGCCGAGCCCAGGATCCCGCCCACCAGCACCGACGAGAACCCGATCACCAGCGACACGCGCGATCCGTAGATCACGCGGGAGAGCACGTCACGGCCGAGGTGATCGGTCCCGAGAAGATGCGCGCGGCCGTCGGTGCCCTCCCAGGTCGGCGGCGACAAGCGACCGCGCAGGCTCTGGCGAATCGGGTCCTCGGGGGCGAGCAGCGGGGCCGCGATGGCCACCACCGCGAGGAGCGCCACGAACCCGACCCCCAGCACCACCAGCCACGGCCGGCGGCGCCGGTGCGCCGGCGCGGCGGGCGCGACCGCGACCTGGACCGACTCAGCCGGCGCGGATGCGGGGATCGAGGACGCCATAGATCAGGTCCACGCAGAGATTGATGATGACGAACATCAGGGCGGCCAGGAACACGGTGCACTGCACGACGGGATAGTCGCGATCGTAGATGGACTGGATGGCCAGCCGTCCGATACCGGGCCACGCGAAGACGGTCTCGGTGACCACCGCGCCGCCCAGCAGCGTGCCGAACTGGAGCCCGGTGATGGTCACGATCGGGATCGCCGCGTTCTTGAGGGTGTGCTTGGCCACCACCCACGTCTCCTTGACGCCCTTGGCCCGCGCGGTACGGATGTAGTCGGCGTGCAGCACCTCGAGCACCGCGGACCGGGTCAGTCGCGCGATCGAGGCCATCGTGAAGGCGCCGAGGGTCAGCGCCGGCAGCACGAGGTTGCGCCAGTCGCCGCGCCCCGAGGTCGGGAAGAGATCGGCCTTGAGCGACAGCAGCAGGATGAACAGGATGCCGAGGAAGAAGGTGGGCGCGGACTGGCCGATCAGGGCCAGGCCCATGGCCACGTGGTCGACCAGGGTGTTCCGCCGCATGGCGGAGAAGAGGCCGATCGGCACCGCCACCACCGCGGCCAGCACGAAGGCGGTGAGGCCGAGCTCGAGGGTGGCGCCCAGGTATCCGCGCACCACGTTGAAGGCGGGCTCGCGGAAGTGGATCGAGCGGCCGAAGTCGCCGTGGGCGAGGTTGCCGAGGAAGATCACGTACTGGGCGGGCAGCGGCTTGTCGAGGCCCAGGTCGTGGCGGACGCGCAGGATCTCGCTGGTCGGCGCGTCGGGGGGCAGGAGCAGCGGGACCGGGTCGCCGGACAGGCGCATGACCACGAAGACCACGGTGGACACCAGCCAGAGCGCGATGAGGGCGCGGAAGAGACGCTGACCGAGGAACGGGACGAATCCGCGCATATCGGGCCCTCGCCGCTACCCTCTCCCCCGGACCGGGGGAGAGGGCAGGGTGAGGGGGATAAGCCTACGCCCGGCGGAGCTTGAAGTTGAAGCGACGAAGCTCGAACTGCTGGTTCGGGTTCGGGGTGAACTCGACGTACTTCTGGAGCCCGTAGTCCTCGTAGGGCTGGATCACCGGCAGCCACGGGAGGTGCTCCAGGAAGATCTTGGTCATCTCCTTGTAGGCCTGCCCGCGGAACTTCTCGTCGACGCTGAAGCGCGCCGCGTTGCCGAGCTCGTCGAACTTGGCCTCGCGCCAGTAGTCCTGAGGGCCGCCGGGCCCGATGAGGCGCCACACCATGCCGTCCGGGTCGCCCAGGGTCGAGGTCGGGTCCGACCAGAACACGCCCTTGAAGCTCTTCTCGCGGTTCTTCTGCGCGCGTACCGAGTACTCGATCACCTCGACCTTCACGTTGACGCCCACGTCCTTCCACATGGCCGCGATGGCTTCCGACATCGCCTTGTCCTGGGCCACGTAGGCCACGGTGGTCTCGATGAAGATCTCCTCGCCCTTGTAGCCGGCCTTCTTCAGCCGCTCCTTCGCCTCGGCCGGCTTGTAGGCCAGCGGGGGCAGGCTCGGATCGAAGTGGTTGTCGCCCTTGGCGATGCAGCCGCTCGGCACGACGCCCCGCCCCCGCCACAGCTCCTTCACGATCGCCTCGCGGTCGATCGCGAGCGAGAGCGCTTGCTTGACGAGCGGGTTGTCCAGCGGCGGGCGCTTGCTGTTCACCGCGAGCACGTAGAGGCCCGCATAGAGCGCGCCGATCACTCGGGTCGACGCGTTCCCGGCCACCCGCTCCTCCTGATCGGGAGGCAGCTGGGTGATGACGTCGACCTCGCCCTTCAGCAGGGCCGCGATGCGCGGCGCGGTCTCCGGGATCGGGCGCATGATCCACCGGTCGACGTCGATCTTGCCGCCCCAGTAGTCGGGGTTGGCCTCGAGCACCGCCTTGTCGTCCTTGACCCAGGAGCCGAACTTCACCGGGCCGGTCCCGACCGGCTTGGCGTTGAAGGTGTCGTTGCCGACCGACTCGAGGTACTTCTTCGGCACGATCTGCCCGCCGTAGAAGGCCAGGCGCGCGGGCAGCAGCGGGTCGGGCTTCTTGGTGGTGATCACGAGCGTGGCCGCGTCCGGCGCCTCGACCTTCTCGATGGTGGCCAGGGCCGTCGCCACCATGGTCTTGGCCGCCGGATCGTAGGTACGCTCGATGCTGTACTTGGCATCGGCCGAGGAGAACGGGTCCCCGTTGTGGAACTTCACCCCCTGCCGCAGCTTGAAGCGCCAGGTGGTCTGCGCCTCGAGCTTCCACTCGGTGGCGAGGCCCGGGTAGAGCTTGCCGTCCGGATGCCGGCTCGTGAGGTTGTCGAAGACATTGAACGAGACACGGACGTCGTTGGACGACGTGCTGAAGTGCGGGTCGAACTTCGAGATGTCGCCGCTCTGCGCGGTGACCAGCTCCTTCTTCTGGGTGATCTGGGCCACCGCCTGGCCACCGGCGGTCAGCGGCACCGCGGCGGCGGCGCCCAGGGCGGCCGCGCCCTTGAGCAGGTCACGTCGAGTCAATTCCATGGTGTTGGCTCCTCCTCGGGTTCGATGGACTTCAGGGCTCCGTCGGGACTCCGCGCCGGACGTCGCGGGCCGCTCGCGGTGCGCCATTCTATCGGGGCCTCCCCCGCCCGTCAAGCCGCCCACCGGCCGGCGAACGCGCAGAGCCTACCGCAGCCGGAACAGCCGCAGCGGCGCCTCCACGTTCTTCAGCTCGCGCACGCCCAGGTCCTCGACGGCCAGATCCGCCCCCAGCCGGAGCCGGGTGGGCTCGCTGATGACGATCTCGCCGTCGCCGGCCTGGGCGGACAGCCGCGCCGCGATGTTGGTGGTCATCCCGGAGGCGGTGTAGGTCCAGCGGGTGCCGGCGCTGCCCTCGATCTTGGTGGCGCCCAGCAGCGCGGGCCCGGTGTTGACCCCCACGTGCATGGCCACCGGGTCGAAGCGGGCGGCCAGCTCGGCCCCGATCTCGGCCGCGCGCCGGTGGATCGCCCGCGCCGCCTCCACCGCGGCGCGCGCGTGCTCGCCCTCGTGGAAGATCACCATCAGGCCGTCCCCCGCGGTCTCGTTGACGTCGCCGCCGTGCTTGACGATCTCGTCGAGGAAGGCGCCGAAGTAGCGCTCCACCAGCGTGCCCAGGTCGTCGGGGGCGAGGCGCGAGGAGAGCCGGGTGTAGCCGCTGATGTCGGCGAAGAGCACGCTCACGTCGGTCTCTCGCTTCTCGAGCGACGGCGCCTCCGGCGACTCCTCGATGAGCTGGCGCACCCGGCGCGGCACGAACTTGGCGAGGCTACTGCGGATGAGCAGGCTCCGCTCGAGCTGGCGGGCGTACTCGAGCACCTGCCGGTGCGCCTCCGCGTTGGCCACCGCGACCGCGGCCTGGTCGGCGAGCGCCTCCAGCATCTCGAGGTCCTCGCCGGTGTAGGCGGCCTCCGAGCGCTTGGCCCCCAGCACGAGCAGCCCCCGCAGCCCGGCCTGGAAACGCAGCGGCACCACCACCTCCGCGCCGAGGGCCTGGTAGGCCCCGAGCGCGGCACCGCCAGCCTCGGCGAACCGCGGATCGGCGGCGACCTGGTAGCGGGAGAGTGCGCCGGGGACGATCTCGAGGGCCGCGACCACGTCGTGCGGTAGGGCGTCCACGAGCAGGCGGGCGGACCGCACGTGCATGGAGGCCTCGATGGTGGTGGTGAGCCGGCGGGTGATCTCCTCGATGTCGAGCAGGCTCGACATCGAGCGGGCCAGCGTGCGCATGGCCTGCACCCAGTCGTAGCGCTCGCGGAAGAAGGTCCGGTCCACCGCCCCACGGACCCGCTCGCGCAGCGGGTTGAACAGCAGCGCGACCAGGAACATGAACGCGGCGGAGAACCACGGCGACCGGGTGAGGTCGGCCTGGGCCAGCAGCGCGTTGGCGGAGGCGAGCAGCAGCGCGTAGGCCCCGGTGATGAGGCCGGCGAGCCCGGTGTAGATGACCGAGCGCCGGATGACCACCGTCGCGTCGAAGAGCCGGTAGCGCACGGTGGCGTAGCCGATGGCCGCCGGATAGATCAGCATCAGGGCCGAGCCCACCTGCGGATCCACCGGCGAGGCGTAGAGCTGCTGGAGCGGCCAGAGCATGAGGCAGAGCCATCCCCCGAGCCCCATGGCGATCCCGAGCAGGAGTACGGTGGTCTGCTGGTCGATGAGCGGCGAGGCGGCCCGCCGCTTGGTGTCGAGCAGCGCGCCGACCTTGATCGGGAACGATAGCGCGCTCAGGAGCGACAGCACCGCGGCGGAGGCGGGGTAGATCCAGCCGTCCACCAGCAGCGCGGGGGCTCGCCACGCGATCAGCAGGTAGGCCAGCGCGCCGACCACCCCCAGCACGCCGGCGAGACGGTAGAGGCGCGGGATCACCCGGTGGCGCTCGAGCCACCGCTCCCGCGCCGCGTTCGCCGGGTACGTCAGGAAGAAGACCCAGCCGTGGATGGACAGGAGCGGCGCCACCAGGCCGACCACCGTCGCGGCCCCCGTCCGCGCGCCCAGCACCGCGGCCGGGACCGCCACGTTCGAGACCGCCCAGAGGCACATGTAGAGGAGGAAGCGCCGGTTCGGCGCCGCAACCGGGTTCTGCGCGTAGACCAGCGCGCCCACTCCCAGCATGATTGCGGAGACGAGCACGTAGATCCCGAAGTGGTCGACGACCCCGATCCAGCCGAGCCGGCGCGGCGCGAGCTCCACGGTGAGGCGCCGGCCCGCGCGCTCGACCTCGTAGCGGACGGGCCCGGTCGCGTCCCGCACGCGCGCGGCCAGCGTGAGGGGGGACGCGCCGTCGACCGCGACCAGGCGATCGCCCGCGCGCAGGCCGGCGGCCCGGGCGTCTCGGTCGGCCGGGAAGAGGCGGAAGTCGGGGGCGGCGAAGAAGCCGGGGTAGAAGCGGCCCGCGTCCAGGGCCAGACCGGCCACGAGGCCCACCAGCACCGCGAGGCTCGCCGCGACGACGAGCGAGAAGCGGAGGTCCCAGCGCGCCATGCTCTGGCGCCCGATCATACACGCTATACTTCCGCCCCGTGAGCGGCCTCAGCGCGATCTTCCGGCCTCGCGCCATCGCGGTGGTGGGTGCCTCCGACGATCCGGTCAAGATCGGCGGGCGTCCGCTCGCGTTCCTGCTCCGCCACGGCTACGCCGGCCGGGTGTACCCGGTGAATCCGTCGCGGGCCACCGTGCAGGGCCTCCCCGCCTTTCCCTCGCTGGCCGCGATCCCGGGCGAGGTCGATCTCGCGGTGGTGGTGGTGCCGGCCGAGCGCGTGCTCGAGTCGCTCGAGGCCGCCGCGGCCAAGGGCATCCGGGCCGCCATCGTCTTCAGCAGCGGCTTCGCCGAGGTGGGAGAGACCGGCCGAGCGGCCCAGGCGCGGCTGCGCGCCCTGGCCGAGCGGACCGGGCTGCGCATCATCGGCCCCAACTGCCAGGGCTTCGCCCACCTGCCCTCGCGCCTGGTGGCCACCTTCGCGTCGCCCTTCCTCGATACCGGGCTCGCGACCGGGCCGATCGCGATGGTGAGTCAGAGCGGGGCGATGGCCGGGATGATCTACGAGATGGCACGCGCGGCCGGCCTCGGCCTCAACTACTGGGTGAGCACCGGCAACGAGGCCGACGTGCAGGCCGCCGAGGTCCTGGGCGAGGTGGTGGAGGATCCCGAGACCCGCGTGGCGTGCGCCTACCTCGAGGACGTCAAGGACGCGGGCCGTCTCCGCGACGCGCTCGCGCGCGCCCACCGCCGCGGGGTGCCGGTCTTCGTGCTGAAGTCGGGGCGCAGCGCGGTGGGCCGGCGCGCCGCCTCCTCGCACACCGGCGCGCTCGCGGGCGAGGACGCGGTCTACGACGCGGTGTTCGCGGACTGGGGCGCCATCCGCTGCGCCGATCCGGCGGAGCTCCTGGCTCTGCCCCAGGCCTTCCTGCGCTACGGGGCCGCGGGCACGCGGGTGGCGATCCTGTCCAACTCCGGCGGGCTCGGCGTGCTCTCGGTCGATCTCTGCATCGACCTGGGCCTGGTGCCCGCCGAGTTCACGGCCGAGACGACCGCGGCCCTGCGCGCAGCGCTGCCGGACTTCGCGGCGGCGGCCAACCCGGTCGACCTCACCGCGCAGATGCTCACCGACCCCGGGATGCTCGCCCGCGTGCTGCCCGCGCTCGAGGCCGACCCGGGGGTGGACGCGATCGTCTTCCAGATCGCCCTGCTGGGATCGGCCACCGACCTGGGCCGTCTCGTGCTCGACGTGGCCTCGATCGCCCGGCGCTCGCCCAAGGTGGTGGCGGTGAGCTGCCCCCAGCGACCGGTGGTGGACGCCTTCCGGGCCGCCGACGTCCTCGCGTTCGAGGACGGCAGCGTGGCGCTCCGTTCGCTGGCCTGCCTGGCGCGCGCCACCGCGCGGCGCCCGCGCTGGCTCGCGCGCGCGGCGGAGGCGCCGCCGCCCCCGCCCGCGCCGCCGCCCCTGCCCGCGGGCCGGACCGCCGGCCAGTTCCTCAACGAGTGGGAGAGCCAGCGCCTGCTCGCGCCGTACGGCCTGCCGCTGGTGGACACCGTGTTCGTCACCGCGGCGGCCGCCGCGCCCGACGCGGCCGACCAGGTGGGCTATCCGGTCGTGGTGAAGATCTGCTCGAGCGCGCTACCGCACAAGTCCGACGTGGGCGGGGTCGTGCTCGGGGTGCCCGACCGGGCCGCGGTCGCGGAGGCCTGCCGGCGCATCGAGACCGACGTCCGGGCTCGCGCGCCCGGCGTCCCGGTCGAGGGCTTCGTGATCCAGCGCCAGGCCCGCGGCGCGCTCGAGCTGGCCCTCGGGGTGAAGACCGATCCGGTGTTCGGCCCGGTGGTCCTGGTGGGCTCGGGCGGCGTGCTCATCGAGGTGCTGCGCGACTTCCGGCTGCTACTGCCCCCGATCGACGCGGCCGCCGCCCAAGAGGCGCTCCGCGCGCTGCGGATCGGCGCGCTGTGGGACGGGGTGCGCGGCAGCGCGCCGCTCGACCTGCCCGCCGCCGTCGCCCTGCTGGAGCGTCTGGGCGAGGCGGCGCGCGGGCTCTGCCCCGCCGTCAGCGAGATCGACCTGAACCCGGTGCTGGTGGGTCGGCGCGGCGAGGGCGTGACCGTCCTCGACACGCTCGTGAAGCTCTAGCGCTCAGGCCAGGACCGCGGCGCCCGCGGCCGCGCACTCCTGATCCTGCTCGCCGGTGCCGCCGCCGCAGCCGATCGCGCCGATCACGCGGCCGCCCACCACGATCGGCACCGCACCGTGGCTCGCCAGGATCTGGCCGGGAATCGCGCTGCCGACGTGAGTCCAGAACGGGGAGCCCTTCTGCACCCGCTCGGCTAGCTCCGCCGTCGACATGCGGAAGTTCGCCGCGGCCAGCGCCTTGGCCCGCGAGGTCTCGGGCGTGAAGAAGCCGGTCCCGTCGCCGCGGGCGCACAGCACGAGGCGCCCCGCCTCGTCCACCACCGTCACCGTCATCGGCGTGCCGAGGGCCCGGGCCTTCTCCCGCGCGGCGCGCGCCGCACGCTCCGCCATCTCCAGCGTCAGCTCGATCATCTCCGTCGCCTTTCACGCATCCGTGACCTGGGATCCTGCGACCGCGCCTGCATCTAATCCCGCCCGGTCCCGGCCTGTCAACGCCCCGCGGCGACCTCGAGACAGGAATCGGGCGGCAGGTGACAATTCACGCGGGCCACGACTATAGGTAGGGGCCCGGAGCGCCGACGTGTCGCAGGGAAAGTGCTTGAAACAGCGTCGCTCCATACCCTATGCTCGGGCGTGATGCGCTCTGGCACCTGCCTTGCTCCCTTGGTGCCCCGGCCGCGTCGGCCTCGATCGAGGCTCGGGAGCCACACCAATCGGCATCCGGGAGGGAGAAAAACGGTGCGCTTCGGATTCGGCATGCGACAGGCAGCCCTGGTGATGGTGGTGCTCGGCGTGGCCCTTGGGGGCTGCGGCTCGCTTTCGGGCGGGCTCAAGAGCGAGTCGCTGCTCGCGGCCACCAGCGCGCCGACCGACGCGACCGATCCGGCCAATCCCGTCGCGGCCGCGCTGGCGCCCGAGCAGCAGCCGACCGGCGCCGTGGTCGAGCCTCACGCGGGCGAGCAGGTGCTGGCGGCCAGCGTGGCGTTCTCCCCCGCCTCGTTCGAGCGGATCGCGGCCGGCCGACAGCCCTCCTACATGGTCGCGTCGATCGGTCCGCTCCTGGTGAGCCAGGCGGCCGGGCCGGTCCTGGCCCAGGCGGGCGCGGCCGACCCGGTCGTGCCGTCCGACGGCATCCTCGAGGAGTACGACCCGTGGGAGCCGTTCAACGAGAAGATGTTCTCGTTCAACTACAACATGGACAAGTACGTGCTGAAGCCGGTCGCCAAGGGCTACAACTTCGTGATGCCCGACCGGCTGCAGCAGATGATCGACAGCGGATTCGACAATCTCCTGGTGGTCCAGCGGGTGGTCAACAACCTGCTGCAGTGGCGGCCCAAAGGCGCGGGCGCCGAGGTCGGGCGCTTCCTGATCAACAGCACGCTCGGCATCGGCGGTCTCTTCGACATCGCCAAGCAGGAATTCGGGCTGCAGAAGACCCGGGTGGACTTCGGGCAGACCCTCGGCATCTGGGGCCTGGGCCCCGGGCCCTTCCTAGTGCTGCCGCTCCTGCCCCCCCTCACGGTGCGTGACGGCATCGGGACCGCGGTGGACGGCGCGATGGACCCGCTCAGCTACGTGCTGCCCTTCATCTGGACGCGCCTCGGGATGAAGATCGGCAACACCATCAACGACCGGTCGCTCAACCTGGACCTCTACCAGGGCTTCGAGGAGACCACGGTCGATCTCTACAGCGCGGTGCGGAACGGCTACCTCCAGCGCCGCGAGAACATGATCAAGGGGCCGGCACCGTACTAAATCGGAGGGCCCCCTTCTGAAGTCTACGAAGGGGCCCCCTCCGAGGCCTCCCGCCTCGGATTCGGATTGCGCCGGCGAAGCCGGCGCTCGAAGTGGTTGTTCGGCACGTTCCTCGAAGCACCCCCGCTCGGCTGATCCTCTCCGGTAGCTGGTCATCATCACGACCGCCTGTTCTTGCGCCTGACGCGATGCGTGCAAGTTGTGCGGGTCTTTTTTAGTTGACAGGGTCTCGAGGGGCGCAATATGTTGGGGTCCGTTTCGATACACACACTAGATATATGAACAAGCGTTCACACCGGCCGGTTCCGAGTCCAGACGCACTCGCGTCACCCCAGCCCCCTTTTCCAGTCTGAAGTCAGTCGCACCAATGGGTCCCGCAGCGGTCGTGGTTTGGCCAGCGCCATTTAGGAGGAGTTCATGAAAGTCGCCCGTCGGTTCACCAAGGAAGGCCAGAGTCCCTACGCGGGAATCCAGTTCGAGCAGCGAGTGTCGGAGATCAAGAACCCCGACGGCTCGACGGTCTTCCGCCAGGATGGGATCTCGGTGCCGGCCGGGTGGTCCGGGGTGGCGACCGACATCCTGGCCCAGAAGTACTTCCGGAAGTCGGGGGTCCCCCAGTACGCGCTGGACGGCAAGCCCCTGCTCGACCGGGAGGGCCGGCCGGTCCTCGGCGGCGAGCGCGACGCCCGGCAGGTCTTCCACCGGCTGGCGGGCTGCTGGATGCACTGGGGGGAGAAGTACGGCTACTTCGATACCCCGTCGGATGCCCGCGCCTTCTATGACGAGCTCTGCGCCATGCTGGCTTCCCAGGTCGCGGCGCCCAACTCGCCCCAGTGGTTCAACACCGGCCTCCACTACGCCTACGGGCTCACTGGGCCGGCCCAGGGCCACTACTACGTCGACCCCGACACGGGGATCCTGACCCGGGCCAGTTCCGCCTACGAGCGGCCACAGCCCCACGCCTGCCAGCCCTACCACGCGCTGGTCTCGACCCCGGAGGGCCCCCTCCCCATCGGCCAGATCGTGACCAAGCGGCTGGTCGGCCTCGAGGTCTACGACGGGCGGGACGAGGGCATCGGCACCACCCGGGTGGTGGCCGTGAAGGAGAACGGCGAGAAGGCGGTCTTCCGGATCGAGCTCAAGAACGGGGTGACGGTGGAGGCCACCGGCGACCATCTCGTGTGGGCCATCGCCAATGGCGTCGGCGCCTGGCGTCGGGTGGACGAGGTCGAGCCGGGCGCGGCCCTGAGCCTCTCCACGCGGACCGAGGTCCGCCGGACCTCCCAGGAGGCCGAGGTGGACGAGGCCATCCTGGTCGGGTGGCTGCAGGGTGACGGCTTCGTGGGCCAGGACGGGCTCGGCACCGACCACAGCCTGGCCGTCGAGTTCACGACCATCGACAAGGACGAGCTCGACTTCATCGTGGAGCGGGTGCACCGCGTCTTCGAGGGCGTCCACTACCACGACCGCTCGGTGGAGACCCGCACCCCGGGGCTCGACATCCACCGCGTCCGCCTCTACGGCGAGCGCCTGCGCCCGTTCGTCGAGAAGTACGGGCTGCTCCGCTCGAGCGCCGATCACGCGGTGCCGCCCATGATCCTCCGGGCCGGCCGGGAGGCACAGGCCGCCTACCTGCGCGCCCTCTTCCAGGCCCAGGGCACGGTGCGGCTGCGCTCCTACTGGGCGCGCCTGGCCGACATCACGCTGACCACCACGTCGGCCACCCTCGCGCACGGCGTCCAGGCGCTCCTGCTCAACCTGGGCATCTACTCGCGGCTCGGGCGCGGCGCGGAGACGCGGGAGAGCCGCCGCACGCCGTACGTGATCTCCATCGCGCACGCCGGGCCGCGCGCCCGCTTCCGCGACCTCGTGGGCTTCGTCTCCGACGACAAGCGCGAGCGCCTCGAGACCGCCTGCTCCGACCAGTTCGCGGGCCAGGACGTGGGCGCCCTGCGGGATGAGACGGTGGTACGGGTGGAGTGCGTCGGGGTCCAGCCGGTCTACGACATCCAGACCGAGAGCGGCCAGTACCTTTCGAACAACGTGATCGTCCACAACTGCTTCATCCAGTCGGTGGCCGACGACCTGGTCAACGACGGCGGCATCATGGATCTCTGGACCCGGGAGGCCCGCATCTTCAAGTACGGCTCGGGCAGCGGGACCAACTTCTCCAACCTGCGCGGGGAGAACGAGCCCCTGTCGGGCGGCGGCAAGTCCTCCGGTCTGATGTCGTTCCTCCGGATCGGCGATCGCGCGGCGGGCGCCATCAAGTCGGGCGGCACCACGCGGCGCGCGGCCAAGATGGTCATCCTCGATCTGGATCACCCGGACATCCTGAACTTCATCCGGTGGAAGGTGGTCGAGGAGCAGAAGGTGGCGGCGCTGGTGACCGGCTCCCGGCTGACCAAGCGGCGGCTCCAGGCGGTCCTGGGCGCCGCCCGCACCCCGGCGGGCCTCGAGGCCGACCCGCGCAAGAACCCGGCGCTCCGCTCGGCGGTGCGCGAGGCGCGCGCGGCCATGGTCCCGGAGGGGTACGTCCAGCGCGTGTTGCAGCTGGCCGGCCAGGGCGTGCGCGAGCTCGACTTCCCGGAGTACGACACCGACTGGGACAGCGACGCCTACTACACGGTCTCCGGGCAGAACTCCAACAACAGCGTGCGGGTCCCCAACGCCTTCTACGACGTGCTGGCGCGCCGGGGCCAGTGGGAGCTCAAGCGCCGCACCGACGGCAAGAGCGCGGGGTTCGTCCCGGCCGAGCAGCTCTGGGACGAGATCGCCCACGCCGCGTGGGCGTGTGCCGATCCCGGCGTGCAGTACGACACCACGATCAACGAGTGGCACACCTGCCCCGAGGACGGGCGCATCAACGCGAGCAATCCGTGCGTCACCGGCGATACCCTGGTCGCCACCGCCGAGGGCTGGCAGCGGATCGACGCACTGGTGGGCGGGACCGCGCGGGTGATCGGCTCCGACGGGCAGCCGCACCTGGTGACCCGGATCTTCCCCACCGGCCACAAGCCGATCTTCGACCTGCGGACGCGCCTCGGCTACCGAGTGCGCATCACGGGGGATCACAAGATCCTCACCGTCGGCCGTGGCGACGTGGCGGTGCAGGATCTCACCGCCGGCAACCGGGTCCTGCTCCGCGGGCCGGGCTTCGGCCGCCGGAGCCTCGCCCCCGGGCAGGCGCTGGGCGTCGGGGTCGCGGCGGCGGAGGGCTACCTCTCGCACTCGGTGACCGGCGGGCGGGCCCAGGAGTCGCTGGTGCTCACCACCGACGCGGGCGAGTCGCCGGTGCTGGCGGCCGTCGCGAGCGCGGTCAACGCGGGGCGCGCCGCGCTGCAGGCGGTGGGCGCGGGGCGATCGAACAGCGCGGGCGTCATCACCCGGACCGCGGCGACCGCCCGGCTCGTCCTGAGCGAGGCCACCACCATCGATCTCTTCCGGGAGTTCGCGGTCCTCGACGAGGGCGCGGCCAACATCCGGTTCACCCCGGCGGTCTTCGACCTGGACCGGCCGGCCCTGGCCGCGGTGCTCCGCGGTCTGTTCACCGCGGACGCCAGCGTGGCGAACTACGGCGAGCAGTCGCGCTACATCTCGCTCGACTCGACCTCGCTCGAGCTGCTCCGCCAGACCCAGCTGCTGCTCCTGGCCTTCGGCATCAAGGCGCGGCTCTATGAGGACGCCCAGCTGGCCGAGGCTCAGCCGTCGCGAGCCCATCCGACGCACTCGCTCCGGATCAGCCGGACCTCCCGCGTGCTGTTCGAGCAGAAGATCGGCTTCCACGCGGAGAGTCCGAAAGCCGCCGCGCTCGCCCGGATCAACGGGGAGGAGCCGGCCGCCGCCGAGGATCTGACCGACGAGGTCGCGTCCGTCGAGCCGGCCGGGGACGCGCCGGTCTTCGACCTCACCGAGGAGGCCACCCGGCATTTCATTGCGGGCGGCGTGGTCGTGCACAACTGCTCGGAGTACATGTTCCTCGACGACACCGCGTGCAACCTGGCCTCGATCAACCTCGTGAAGTTCCTGCGCGAGGACGGCTCCTTCGACGTCGACGGCTTCCGGCACGCCTGCCGGCTGTGGACGGCGGTGCTCGAGATCAGCGTGCTGATGGCGGCCTACCCGAGCCCGGCCATCGCCCAGCGGAGCTGGGACTACCGCACCCTGGGGCTCGGCTACGCCAACATGGGCACCGTGCTCATGCGCAAGGGCATCCCCTACGACTCGCCGGAGGCGACCGCGATCTGCGGGGCGGTCACCGCGGTGATGTGCGGCGAGGCCTACGCGACGTCGGCGGAGATGGCCCGGGACCTGGGCCCCTTCCCGGGCTTCCAGCGCAACCAGGCCGCCATGCTCCGGGTCATGCGCAATCACCGGCGCGCGGCCCACCGGACGCCAGCCGCGGAGTACGAGGGCTTGAGCATCGCGCCTCACGGCATCGACCCCGCCCACTGCCCCGCGCCGCTGCTGCAGGCCGCGCGGGAGACCTGGGACCGGGCGGTGACCCTCGGCGAGCAGTTCGGCTACCGCAACGCCCAGGTCACGGTGCTGGCTCCCACCGGGACGATCGGCCTGGTGATGGACTGCGACACCACCGGCATCGAGCCGGACTTCGCCCTGGTGAAGTTCAAGAAGCTGGCCGGCGGCGGGTACTTCAAGATCATCAACCAGAGCCTGCCGGTGGCGCTCGAGACGGTGGGCTATGCGCCGGGCCAGATCGACGACATCGTGGCCTACTGCGTGGGCCGCAAGACGCTGCGCGGCGCGCCCGCCATCAACCACGAGAGCCTGCGGGCCAAGGGCTTCGACGACGAGGGGCTGCAGCGGATCGAGACCGCGATCGAGACCGCCTTCGATATCTCGTTCGCGTTCAACGCCTGGACCCTCGGCGAGGGCTACATCGCCTCCCACCTGGGCCTGAACGAGGCCCAGCTCGCGGAGTGGAACGGCAACCTCCTCCGGGCCCTCGGCTTCACCGCGGCCGAGATCGAGGCGGCCAACGACTACTGCTGCGGCACCATGACGGTGGAGGGCGCCCCGCACCTCAAGCCGGAGCACCTGGCGATCTTCGACTGCGCCAACCGTTGCGGCAAGCGCGGGGTGCGCTTCATCGCCACCGAGGCCCACATCCGGATGATGGCGGCGGCCCAGCCGTTCATCTCGGGGGCGATCAGCAAGACCATCAACATGCCCCAGGACGCCACCATCGAGGACGTCAAGTGGGCGTACGACCTGGCCTGGCGCGGCATGATCAAGGCGGTGGCGCTCTACCGCGACGGCTCCAAGCTCTCGCAACCGCTCAACTCCACCACCGACGAGGACGAGGAGCGCTCGGTGGCCGCGGACGTCGAGGCGGTGGCCGAGAAGATGACCGAGCGGGTGGTGACCCAGTACCTCCGAGAGCGGCACCGGCTCCCCGACCGGCGGAAGGGCTACACCCAGAAGGCGGTGGTGGGCGGCCACAAGGTCTACCTCCGCACCGGGGAGTACGAGGACGGCCAGGTGGGCGAGATCTTCCTCGACATGCACAAGGAAGGGGCGGCCTTCCGCTCCCTGATGAACTGCTTCGCGATCGCCATCTCGCTCGGGCTGCAGCACGGGGTCCCGCTCGACGAGTTCGTGGACGCCTTCGTCTTCACCCGCTTCGAGCCCAACGGCATGGTGAAGGGCAACGATCGCATCAAGATGTCGACCTCGGTCATCGACTACGTCTTCCGCGAGCTGGCCATCACCTATCTCGGGCGCACCGATCTGTCGCACGTGCCCGACGAGGACCTGCGCGCGGACGCGATCGGCAGCAAGCCCGGCGAGGGTCCGGTGGCGGTCGCGCCGCCGGCGCCCACGGCCCCGGTCACGCCGGCGGTGGCCCCGCAGATCAGCACGGTCCGGACCATCGTCCCCTTGAGCGGGGGCAGTGGCGCGGTGGTGCCCATGCCGGTGGCCCCGACGGGCTCGGTGCTGAAGAGCCTCTCGGCGTCCGAGATGGCCAGGCTGAAGGGCTACGAGGGCGATCCGTGCGGCGAGTGCGGCCAGTTCACCATGGTGCGCAACGGCACCTGCCTCAAGTGCATCACCTGCGGCACCACGACCGGCTGCTCGTAGACCGACGCGGGTCGCGCTGGGCGCCATCGCTGCGGGCGCCATCCCCGGAGGATCGTCCGGGAATGGCGCCCGCAGTCTTTCAGCGGGTGCGCTTCGGCGTCGGCTGGCTCATCGTCGGCTGACACGACTGATTCGTCTTCGGCCGTGACTGGCCGGCTGTCCGAGCCCACGGTGGGAGTGCTGGGCGGGCGCGGCGTCGGCGTTGCGGCTGCTCGTCGGGGCCCCGGAAATGCGGGCGCGCCGGGGCCAGCGAATTGTGCTTCGCGGCTATGGGTAGCAAGCGATATGCCCACCCGGCGAGGCGCGGTGGCATCGCTCTGGTCGCTCCGAGTCCAATATAGACAGCGCCGCGATGATCAACCGGTGCTTCAGACATCAGCACCCGCAGGCGTACTGCGAGATCGAGGTCGCCGAGCCTCCGCTTCCCATCCGGCTGCGATACGGGCAAGATCGAACGCCCGCCCCATCCCGAGAGTGCCGGTCCGAGGACGCGCTGGGCTACCCGGACGCCATCCCCCTCGTGCCCTACCGAATCGTCCTCGGGTGCTCAAGCTCGAGCCGCGCGTGTATGATTCCCCTGCCCCATGACGGCCACGACCCGATTCCCCGAGGCGCGCGCCCCCCGCGGCATGGTGGCCACGCCGCATCTGCTCGCGACCCAGTCCGGTGTGGCCGCGCTGCGCGCGGGCGGCAACGCGCTCGACGCGGCCATCGCGGCGGCGGCCACCATCGCGGTGGTGTACCCGCACATGAACGGCCTGGGCGGCGACAACGTGTGGCTGATCCACGACGGGCGCAGCCAGACCCTGCGCGCGCTCTGCGGGATCGGCCGCGCCGCGCGCGCCGCCACGATCGAGTGGTACGCGGCGCGCGGCATCACCCAGACTCTGCCCGCCCGCGGTGGGCCCGCGGCCCTCACGGTGCCCGCGGTGGTGGACGGCTGGTGGCAGGCGCACCGCTACAGCCACGAGACGATGGGCTCGCCGCTGCCGTGGACGGCCCTGCTGGCCGACGCGGTGCTCTACGCACGCGAGGGCTTCACCGCCTCGGACGGCCAGCGCACGCCGCCCCCGCGCGAGCCGGATCTGTTCACCGAGCGCGCGCCCGAGGTAATCCGACGGGGGCTCTGGCCCCTCTATCATCCCGACGCGCTCCGGCGCGGCCCGCTCGTGCAGCGCGACCTCGCCCGCACCCTCGAGGCGGTGCGCGACGGCGGCGCGGAGGCGTTCTATCGCGGCGACGTCGCCCGGCGCCTGGTGGCGGCCGCCGCCGCGGCCGGCAGCCCGCTCGCCCTCGAGGACCTGGCCGAGCATCGCTCGGAGTGGATGGAGCCGCTGCGCATCTCCTACGCCGAGGGGCAGGCCGCGAGCTTCCCGCCGCCGACCCAGGGCCTCTCCGCCCTCGCGGTGCTGGGCATCACCGAGCGGCTCGACATGGCCACGCTACCGGAGGCCGACTACATCCACGTGCTCGTGGAGGCGACCAAGCTCGCCTTCGACGATCGAGACCGGCACCTGACCGACCCGGCCCACATGCGGATCGATCCCGCGGAGCTCCTCGCCCCCGACCGCCTGCAGGCGCGCGCCCGGCTGATCTCCCGCGCGCACGCGCGCCCCGCGCAGCCCACCGCGCCCGCGGGCGGCGACACCATCGCGCTGGTCACCGCGGATCGCGACGGCAACGCGGTCTCGCTCATCCAGTCGCTCTACTTCACCTTCGGCTCGGGCCTGATGGCGGGCGACACCGGCGTGGTGCTGCAGAACCGCGGCTCGTTCTTCTCGCTGGACCCGGGGCACGTCAACGCCCTCGCCCCCGGCAAGCGCACCATGCACACGCTGATCCCCTCGATGTACCTCGAGGGCGGCCGTCCGCGCTTCGTCTACGGCACCATGGGCGGCGAAGGCCAGCCCCAGACCCAGGCCGCGATCCTCACCCGGCGGCTCTTCCGTCGGCTCGGACCGCAGGCCGCGGTGGAGGCGCCGCGCTGGCTGTACGGGCGCACCTGGGGGGTGGCCTCCCGCGCGCTCAACCTCGAGGGCCGCTATCCGGCCGATCTGGCGCGCGATCTCGAGAGCCGCGGGCACGAGATCGCGATCGGGGACGAGTGGGACGATCTATTCGGCCACGCCCACTGCATCTGGATCGCGCCGGAGGGGGGACTCGTCGGCGGGTCGGACCCCCGTGCCGACGGAGGGGCGCTGGGCTTCTAGACGTTCCCGCCGGCCAGGGCCTTGTAGAGCTCGACACCCACCTGGGAGAGGTCGGAGCGGGTGTCGATGGGCAGGCCCGCGTTGGTCCACGCGCCGAGGCCGCCCTTGAGGATCTTGACGTCCTTGAAGCCTTGCTTTCGTAGATCGCGCGCCACCCGGGCGCTGGTGTCCTCGTCGGGTCAGGTACAGTAGGCGACCACCGGGCGCGTCATGTCGAGGTCGAGCCCGGCCAGGCTGGTGGCCAGGTCCTCGGGCGTGACCCGGATCGAGCCCCGGATCGTGAGCGGCAGCTGCTCGTAGGAGTCCGCCCGGCGCGCGTCGAGCAGGATGGGCGCCTTGCCGTCCTCCATCATCCGCACCACCTCGGAGGGATGCACGCGATAGCGGTTCTTGTTCCAGCGGTGCAGCCACTGCCCGCCGAAGCCCCCCGCGCTCACCACGGTGACGCCGATGGCGACCCAGAACCACGGGAAGGGCTTGGGCGTCGGGTTCTTCACCTTGTCCCGCGCCTCGGCCAGCATGCGCCGGGCATCGGGCAGGTTCGGGTGCAGCCGGTCGGCTTCCTCGAAGTGCCGCAGGGCGGTCCTGCCGTCGTCGGCGAACAGGGCGCCGAGGCCGGCGAACCACTCATCGTTGAACTTGCTGCCCCCGTTCACCTTCACCGGGGTGCCCTTCACGAAATCGGTCACCGCCGCGGCCGGGATGACGAAGTTGAAGCCCTGCACGATGCTGCCCTCGGGGCCGGGCGCCAGCGACACGAAGGTGAGCAGGCCGATCACGTTGCCGCGGTCGTCCACCACCGGCCCACCGGAGTTACCCCACGCCGCGGGGGCGTCGGTCTGGATCACGGTGTTGTTGTTCCGATCCTGCTTGAAGCCCGAGATCGCGCCGTTGGTGATCGACGCCTCGACCATGGAGGACTGGTTCAGGAGCTCGTGCGAGAGCACCACGCCGGGGAAGCCGATGATATGGACCGGGTCGCCGATCTGGGCTCCCTTGGAGTCGGCGAGCGAGAGCACCGGGTAGTTCTCCCCCGGGACCTTGAGCAGGGCGAGATCCCGCCCCGACATCTCGTTCACCGGCGGGCTGTACTTCTTCACCTCCGCCTTGAACCGGCCCTTGGCGGTGACGACGAAGACCTCGGGCTTGAGGTTGACCTTGGCGGAGGGCAGCACGGTGTCCAGCAGCCGGCGCTTGGCCGCGTCCTCGGCGTCCGGCCGGTCCCCCGGCTGGAGGCCCATCTTCTTCAACACCTGGGGCAGGCAGGCGGTGGTGACCGCCCGCTGGGCCTGCTGGTTGGCCAGCCACCGGGGCGGCTCGTACGCGGGCTGGACCACGTGGCCGTTGGTCATCAGCCAGCCGTCGGCGTCGAGGAACCAGCCGGTGCCGGTCTCCCGGAAGACCGGCGGGGTGACCTTGACCGGCCCGGCGCCGCAGTCCAGCGTGACCTCGGAGGAGACCTCGGACACGACCAGCACGACCGCCGGCTTGGCTCGGAGGAGGGCCTCCTGGACGGTGATGGCCTTCTGCGCGAAGACCGGTCCGGGCAGCGCGCTCGCGGTCATGATGACCGCCGCCACGAACAGCGCGAGACGCAGTATCATAGGCCCACTGCGGGCCATTCTACACCGAAGACGGGAGTTCATGAGCCGCCAGATCGGGGAAGTGCCGACGAGGACGTTCGAGCCGGGGACCGTCATCTTCCGGGAGGGAGACGACGCCAAGGGCGAGGCCTTCATGCTCCACCAGGGCCGCGTGGATATCCGCAAGCAGATCGGCGGCGAGGAGCGCCTCCTCCGGACCCTCACGAAGGGGGAGCTGCTCGGGCACATCGCGCTCTTTCGGAACGCTCCTCGCTCCGCCACCGCGATCGCCGCGGACGCGGTCACGCTGATGGTCATCCCGGCGAACCGGCTCGATCACCTGGTGCGCGCGAATCCGGCACTCGCCCTCGCGCTGATCCGCGAGCTGGCCACGATGCTGCTGGCCGCGGAGGATCGGCTGCGCGAGGTGGAGGATCGGCAGGGGAAGAAGTAGTCCGCCTCAGGCGGCGCCCGGGCCGCCCAGGCCGAACGTCTCGGCGGCCACGCCGGCCACGTGCCGGCCGATGGCGAGCGAGGCCGTCGCGGCGGGAGACGGGGCGTTCACGACGTGCACCGCCCCGGGCGTCACGCTGATCTTGAAGTCGTCCACCAGGCTCCCGTCTGGGGCCACCGCCTGCGCCCGCACCCCAGCCCCGCCCCGCTCGAGGTCGCCGATCCGGATGTCCGGCACCAGCTTCTGCAGCGAGCGCACGAAGGCCGCCTTGCTGGCCGAGCGGTACATCTCGTAGGCGCCGACGCGCCAGTACTTGCGCGCCATGCGCCAGAAGCCAGCATAGCCCAGCGTGCCCGCGAGCTCGGCGGGCCGCACCGTGCCGAGGGAGTAGCCCTCGCGCGCGAAGGCCAGCACCGCGTTCGGGCCCGCCTCCACGTCGCCGTGGATGGTGCGGGTGAAGTGCACGCCGAGGAACGGGAACTCGGGATCCGGCACCGGGTAGATCAGGCCGCGCACGATCGAGCGGCGCTCGGGCCGCAGCATGTAGTACTCGCCGCGGAACGGGATGATGCGCACCTCGGGTGTCACCCCGGTCAGCCCGGCCACCCGGTCGGAGTGCAGCCCCCCGCAGTTGACGAGGTAGCGCGCCTCGACCGCGCCCTGCGCGGTCTCGAGCACGAGCCCGGTCCCCTGGCGGCGGATCGCGCGCACCCCGGCCCCGGTCTGGATGCGCGCGCCGCGCTGCTGGATCAGCTCCGCCATCTTGCCCGCCACCTGGACGTAGTCCACGATGCCGGTCTCGGGCACGTGGATCGCCCGCACCGCGCGGCAGTTCGGCTCGAGCTCCCGGACCTCCTCGGCCGACAGCATCTTGAGCCCGGAGAGACCGTTGGCCTGCCCGCGCTCGTAGATGTTCTGCAGCCGCGGCAGCTCGGCCGCGTCGGTCGCCACGATGACCTTGCCGCAGCCCTCCCACTTGACGCCGTGCGCGTCGCAGAACTGCTTCATCCGGCGCGACCCGTCCACGCAGGTCCGCGCCTTCAGCGAGCCGGGCTTGTAGTAGATGCCGGAGTGGATGACGCCACTGTTGTGACCGGTCTGGTGGGCCGCGATCTGCGCCTCCTTCTCCAGCAGGATCAGCCGGAGGCGCGGATGGGCCTCGGTCAGGGCCAGCGCGGTGGCGAGGCCGACGATGCCGCCTCCCACGATCGCGAGATCGGCGCTCTGGGTCACGGCCGAGAGAATACCATCACCCTCCCCCTCTGGGGAGCGGGCACGGGGTCTAGGCGAGCTCGAGCACGATCGGGCAGTGATCCGAGCCCACGATCCCGGGCAGGATGCTCGCGCCCGCGATCCGGCCCCGCAGCTCGTCGGACACGAAGAAGTAGTCGATGCGCCAGCCCACGTTCCGGGCCCGCGCGCCGGTCTTCAGGTCCCACCAGGTGTAGTGGCCCGGGTCCGCGACGAAGAGCCGGAAGGTGTCGTGGTAGCCCGCCGCGATGAAGCGGGTGACCCACTCGCGCTCGGCGGGCAGGAAGCCCGACGTCCCCTCGTTCTCCCGCGGGCGGGCGAGATCGAGCTCGGTGTGGGCGGTGTTCACGTCGCCGCAGACCACGACGCCCTTGCCCCGCTTGCGCAGCGACTCCGTGAAAGCGAGGAAGGCCCCGTAGAAGGCAAGCTTGTGCTGCACGCGCTCCGGTCCCATGCCCCCGTTGGGGAAGTACACGTTGAGGAGGTGGAAGTCGGGCAACTCGACGTGCACGAGGCGTCCCTCGCAGTCGAGCACCGGGTGGTCGCAGACCGTGCTCACCGCGAGCGGGGCCGGGCGCGTGTAGGTCACCACCCCGCTGTACCCGGGACGCTCCGCGAAGGCCCAGTGGCTCCGGTAACCGGCCGGGGCCCGCATCTCGTCGGTGACCTGCTCGGCCTGGAGCTTGGTCTCCTGCACGCAGACCACGTCGGCGGCCTGGGCGGCCAGAAATTCGACGAAGCCCTTCTTCCACGCGGCCCGGAGCCCGTTGACGTTCCAGGAGACGAGCTTCACGGGCGACCGCGGTAGTCCTCGGCCCGGTCCTCGGGGACGAACCCGACCACCGCCCGCGCGTGCTCGATGTCGCGATAGGTCCACTTGTTCTCCGACGTCACGAAGAAGACGTCGAAGCGCAGGCTGTCGGGGGCGGCCAGGCAGCGCTCGACCATCTGGGCGATGTCGCGCTGGCTGCACCACACCGAGAACTCGCGCGGCCCCGCCGGCCGGTCCGCCGCGGTCACGCGTCCGATGCGCAGGCAGATCATCGACATCGCGGAGGTATCCGCGAAGTGGCGGGCGAGGGCCTCGCCCCAGATCTTGCTGCAGCCGTAGAGACCGTGCGGCCGCATCGGCGACTCGTGGGTGAGCACCGGCCACTCGGCGAGCTGGTCGTAGCGACCGGCGACCAGCGCCGCGTAGGGCTCGTCTCGCTCCCAGTCGCTCACGGTGGCGCCGCTGCTCGCGTAGATCACGCGCCGCACGCCGGCGCGACGCGCCGCCTCGAAGACGTTGTAGGTGCCCATCACGTTGTCCCGCACCACGCGATCGATGGGCGGGTTGGCCTCCACGTTGGCGGCGAGGTGCACGACCGCGTCGACGTCCCGGAACGCGGGGGCGATCGCCTCGAGGTCGGCGATGTCGGCCTGGTGGCTCTCGACGCCCGCGACCGGACGGCGATTCAGCGCGCGCAGGGCGAAGCGCCCCTCGAGCCGGCGGCGCACCGCGGCCCCGATGAGCCCGCTCATCCCGGTGACCAGGACTCGACGCATGGGCACGACCATACCACGGCGCGCGCCGCGCCTTGACCCCGCCCGCGCCCGCGGCTAGTATCCGCGACCGGGAGGACACGCCATGCTCGATCTCGGTCTCACCGGCAAGGTCGCCATCGTCACCGGAGGCAGCGAGGGGCTCGGGCGCGCCACCGCCATGCGCTTCGCCCAGGAGGGCTGCCACGTGGTGATCTGCGCGCGCCGCAAGGACGTGCTGGAGCGCGCGGCCGAGGCCGTCCGGAAGCAGACCGGCGTCCAGGTGCTGGCCCAGGTCGCGGACGTCACCCGGCTCGCCGACGTCGAGGCGGTGGTCGACGCCACGCTGGCCGCGCACGGCGGCGTGGACATCCTGGTCAACAACGCGGGCACGTCGTCGGCCGGGGCGTTCGAGAAGGTGGACGACGCCACGTGGGCGGCCGACATCGAGGTGAAGCTCATGGCCGCGGTGCGCTTCTGCCGCCTCGTCATCCCCCACATGAGAAAGCGCGGGGGCGGCCGGATCGTCAACGTGACCACCGTGGGCGGCAAGGTCCCGGCGGCGCGCGCCCTGCCCACCAGCGTGACCCGCGCGGCCGGCATCAACCTGACCAAGTCACTCGCCAACGAGTACGCGCCCGAGCACATCCTGGTGAACACGGTCTGCCTGGGGCTGGTGAAGAGCGCCCAGTGGGAGCGTCGGGCCAAGGGCGGCGACATGGAGAGCTACTACCGCGACGCCGCCAAGCGGGTGCCGGTCGGCCGGGTGGGCGAGGCCGAGGAGTTCGCGGACCTGGTGGCCTTCCTCTGCTCGGCCCGCGCCGCCTACATCACCGGTACCGCGGTGAATTTCGACGGAGGCATGTCCGCCGCCTTCTAGGTCTTCCCGCGATCAGGCCTGCTGGATGGCGCTCAGGCGGAAGGCGGAGGGCCCGACCGGCCGCGCGAAGGTCCAGTACTCCTCGAACTTCACCGGCTCGGTCCGGCTGCCCTCCAGCACCTGCGCGCCGCTCTCGTCGGTGGTGTAGTCGAGCAGGCTCGCCAGGAAGTGGACGGTCACGAAGTCCTGGCCGCTCTCCTGCCAGGCCTCGGTGACCAGGGCCTCGCGGACCGCGATGTTCTCGAGCCGGTTGACCTTGCGCTCGGCCTTCAGGCGATCGCAGTCGCGCTGGAGCAGGGTCGCCATCTCGGGGGTGAGCAGCGACGACACGCCCGTCATGCTCCGCGCCGTCCACGCGCCCTGCACCTTGAAGAAGATGTCCGAGGCGGTCTCCGCGAACGCGCGGGGATCGAAGCCCGGGTCCATCTGGCGGATGTGGCCCAGCCCGCGCTCGAGGTCGGAGGGGCCGGCCGGGGCCTCCATCGTGGCGGTGCCGCCCGTGGCCTCGTAGCGGGACGCCGGGGCGGACCCGTAGCCGCCCGGCGTCGCGTAGCCGGAGGGGGCGGCCGCCTGCTGCCGCCGCATGTAGGAGAACGCGAACCAGGCGAGCCCGGCGATGATCAGGATCTCGAGCAGGCCGATGCCTCCCCCGCCCGCATGACCGAAGAACAGCCCGCCGAGGAGACCGCCCAGCACGAGCCCGCCGAGCATCCCGCCCAGCATGCCGCCCCAGCCCGGCCGCGTGGGCGCCGGCTGCTGATAGGCGGGCGCCGCCGGCTGGCTCGGCGAGGAGGGGCTCGAGGACGGCGGCCGCGAGGGCGAGGAATAGCTGCGCGAGCCACGGCTGCCGCTCGAGCTTCCCCCGCCCGCCCGGGCCCAGGCCTCGGTGACGGAGAGCAGCGGAGACAGCGCCAGCGCCACCAGGATGATCGTTGCCAAGGTCCGCCTCATCGCGCGTCCCTCCTCGAGCCCTGTCGATGCGTCGCCGTCAGTATACGCGATGCACGGAACTTTCGGCCCCGGCCCCGGTCTAAGCGGGCAAATCCCCCGCTTCGCGGGCACGGAGGACGACATGACCCCATTGCGACGCTCGTTTCTGAAGCTCCTCGGCGCGGCCGGCGCTGCCGCGGTCTCGCCCGGACTGGCCCTGGCCGACCGCATCCGCGTCCTCCCGGACGCGAGCGCCCCGGTCGATCCCGAGCTCGCCGGGCAGATCAGTCCCGAGCTCCGGCGCGCCCTCGGGCGGCTCACGCTCGGCCCCGCGGTCACCCAGGGCACCCTCTCGGCGCTGTGGCTCCTCGGCGGGTCGCCGAAGGGCGCCCCGCCGCTCGAGATCGCCACGTTCGACGAGGCCCGGGCGCAGGGCACCCTCACGGTGACGGAGCGCGCCCAGGCCAGCGTGCCCGAGCTGATCGCGGAGAACCGCGGCAAGACGCACGTGCTGCTGCTGGCCGGGGAGATCCTGGTCGGCGGCAAGCAGAACCGGGTCCTGCGCGAGGACCTCTTGCTTCCGCCGCTCAGCGGGCCGCGGAACATCGCGGTGTACTGCGTGGAGCAGGGCCGCTGGAACGAGGGCCGGAAGGACTTCGACAGCCGGTCCAGCGTGGTGCAGCCGAGCGTGCGCTCGGAGGTGCTCCGCAAGGCCGAGCAGGGGCGCATCTGGTCGGGCGTCGCGTCCGCGTCCCGGGAGCTGCGGGCCCCCTCGCCGACCGGCAGCTACCAGGCGGTCTACGACGCGCCGGAGGTTCGCGCTCATCTCGAGCAGGCGACCCGCGGTCTGGAGGCGGCCGTCGCGCCGGGAGCGGTCGGCGCCGCGGTCTTCGTGGGCCCGAGTCTGGTCGGCGTGGACGCCTTTCACCGAGGCGGCCTCTTCGTCCGCGAGTGGCCCAAGCTGCTGCGCGCCTACGCGCTCGACGCGTACCGTACCGCCCCGGGTGGCTGGGACGAGGCGGCGGCCCGGGCCCGCGTGGACGGCCTGCTGCGCGGCGCCGCGCGCGTCGAGGGCACGCTCCGCGGGAGCGCGGGAGTCGGGCGCCTGTTCGAGTTCGCGCTCGACAAGCATCGCGGGGCGGCTCTGCTCTTCGAGGGGCAGGCGGTGCACCTGGCCATTCTGTGAGCACCGGCTTGACCGGCCGGAGGGCCCGCGCAATGATGCGACGACGCGTCGAGCCGCGCGCGGGGCCGGGCCCGCCGCTTTCCCCGGCGCGGAGGAGCCACGCACCATGGCGGCGAGACTTCCCTACCTGGACCGGGCGCAGGTGCCGCCCGAGATCCAGTCGCTCTACGACACGCTCGAGAAGGGCAGCGGGCGCGTGCTCAACATCTTCCGGCTGATGGCCCACCACGCGCGGTCCCTGCCGCCGTTCCAGGCGTGGTATCCCCGCCTGCGCGAGGGGCCGCTCGACCTCCGGCTCCGCTACCTCGCCTACGTGCGGGCCTCGCAGCTCAATCGCTGCCGCTACTGCGTGACCCACAACGGGGCGGCCGGCCGCAAGGCGGGCATCCCGAAGGAGCAGCTCGAGGCGCTGGCCGACCATCGCACGAGCCCGCTCTTCTCCGAGCTCGAGCGGCTGGTACTCGCCTACGCGGAGGCGATGACCACCGAGGTCCAGGTGGACGGCGCCCTCGTGGAGACGCTGCGCCGGCACCTCGGGCCGGAGGCGCTGGTCCAGCTCACTCTCACCGTCGCCGCCGCCAACTTCACCAACCGCTTCAACGAGGCACTCGGCACCGAGCTCGAGTACGAGGAGACCCGCCATGGCTGATACGGTGCAGCGCGTCGACTACTTCTACGTGCAGGTGCCCAACAAGCCGGGCGAGGGCGCGCGCTACCTCGACGCGCTCCGGGAAGCGGGGATCAACCTGCTCGCGTTCTCCGGCTTCCCGGAGGGCCGCGGCGCCCAGCTCGACTTCGTGCCCACCGACGCCACCGCGTTCCGCGGCTTCGCCCGGCGCTCGAAGTGGAAGATCACCGGCCCGAAGCGCGCCTTCCTGCTGGGCGGCGAGGACCGCGTGGGGGTGATCGGCGAGATGCTGGGCAAGCTCGCGGCGGCGCGCGTCAACGTCACCGCGGTCGACGCGGTGTGCGCCGGGGCCGGGCGCTACGGGGCCATCCTCTGGGTGGCCGGGCGCGACTACAACCGCGCCGCCACGCTGCTGGGCGCGCTCTGAGTTGATCCCGCGGCACTGCGTCGTCTGCGGGGGCCGGCTGCGCGCGCGCCGCGAGGGCGGCTTCCCGCGGTGGCGATGCGGCCGGTGCGGATGGGTCTTCTACAGCAACCCGGTGCCGGCCACGGTGGCCATCGTGCTCGGCCGCCGGGGCGTGCTCCTCTGCCGGCGGGCCGGTCCGCCCCACCGCGGGACCTGGGACCTCGCCGGGGGCTTCCTCGAGGCCGGCGAGAGCCCCGAGCGCGGGCTGCGCCGCGAGCTGCGCGAGGAGCTGGGCGCGCGCGTGCGCTCCGCGCGCTTCCGCGGCTTCGTGCTCGACCACTACGGTCGCGGCGGCGTGCCGGTGCTGGGGCTGGTGTACGCGGTGCGCGTGTCCGGAGCCATCACCGCGCGGAGCGACGTCAGCGAGATCCGGTGGTTCCCGCGCGACGCGATTCCCTGGGGACGGATCGGATTCGCCTCGATCCGGCGGGCTCTCCGAGACTACTTGGGTGTCCGCTGAGGCGTCCGGCCTCTGACGGCCCGCCCGGAACGCTGTCGCGGCGCTGACGAGCCCCCGTCGGCTTTGAGCTCAGAATTCGCCGTTATTTCAGGATGTTGCCGACAAGCACCGGTGGCATGGCGTATGCGAACTTTGGCCAACCGCCGGCCGGCCCTGATCCGGTCCAAGCGCCCAGAAAAGGAGCACGCGATGACGCAGACCGAGGATGTGCTGGTCGACTACGTGGAGCGGCTGTTCGCGAAGGCGAGCCTGCTGAGTCTCGCGGTGCTCGGACACGGCCGCCTGCTGGAAGACGGCTGCCTGCGCCCCGACGGCAATCGTCTGGACCAGCTCCAGTCCCTCGCGACCGAGCTCGAGTTCGGCCTCGGCATGCTGCACGATCGGCTGACCGAGCGCCACGAGCTCGCCTGAGCCCGGGTACGCGCCGATGACGCCGATCGCGCGCGTCACCTTCGTCGCCTTGGGCGTGCTGGCGCTGCTGACGGTTGGCTGCGCGCGGCACGCCCAGGGGCCGCCTCCGGCCGCGGTCACGGCGGCGGCACCCGCGACACCTCCTCCCGCCCCGGTATGGCCGGACGCGGCCGCCGCTCCGGAGGCTCCCACCGAGGATGCGGCCGGGCCCGCTCCGGAGACCGGTCCCACCGCCGGATTCTCCGCTCGGGAGAGCCTGCCGGACCTCCACTTCGCCTCGAGGCAGGTGGAGGTGCTGCGGAGCGAGCGGAAGGCGCTCGACGCTGTGGCGGCGTGGCTCAAGGCCAATCCCGAGCAACTGGTCATCCTGGAGGGCTACACCGACGTGGCCGGGCCGCAGGCCGCCAACCTCGCCCTCGCCCGGCGCCGCGCGAAGTGGGTGATGGACTACCTGGTCGGCAAGGGCATCGCGGCGAGCCGGATCACCGTCGTTTCCCGCGGCGAGACGGGCCCGCTCTGCGCCGACCGCAGCGCGTCCTGCCAGGGCCGGAACCGCCGCGTGCACTTCCTCGTCCGCGACATCGGCTCGGTCCAGGTCACCGCGTCGCCCAGCCGCTGAGGCAGGCGGCCGCGTCGGCGCGCCCACGATCGAGGGCGCGCGCGATCCCGGCCGGATCGAAGTCGAGCGGGCGCAGCGCCAGCGGCGCCGACGGCGTCAGGAGCTGCACCTCCACCGCGGGGAACTTGAGCCGGGCCAGCTCCACGTCCCTCCGGATCTGGTGGATCATCCCCATCTCGAAGGCCTCCTCGAGCGCATGGCGCATCGTGGTGGGCGGGACCCCACGCTCCTCCGGCGCGTAGCTCATCACCACCACCGCCCGCGCCACCGGCGGCCCGGCGGCGAGCGCTTCCAGCACCGGCGCGCGCCCGGTGAGGCCACCGTCCACCAGGAGCGCGCCGCCGACGTCCACCGCGGGAAAGGCGCCCGGCACCGCGGCCGCCGCCATCAGCGCCTCGCGAGTGACGGTTTGGTTGTCGAAGACGCGCGGCTCGCGGCGGGCCAGGTCGGTGGTGATCACCAGGAGCCGCACCGACGACGACCGGATGCGCTCGAGGTCGAGCGAGGCGTCGACCAGCTCTCGCAGCGGGCCCGGATCGAAGAGCGAGCCGGCCCGGTCGAGAGTCAGGAGCGTGAGCCAGCCCGGGAGCAGGCCCGCGAAGAACACGCGGGCACGCAGCGAGTACACCCGGTCCCGCGTGAGCCCGCGCCACAGGGCCTCCAGCCGGTCGAGCCGGCCGGCGGCGATCATGGCCGCGTTCAGCGCGCCCGCCGACGAGCCGGCGACCAGCCGGATCGGCACGCCACGCTCCACGAGGACCGAGGCCACTCCCGCCTCGTAGGCGCCCTTGGCCCCGCCCCCCGACAGCACCAGCGCGATCGGCGTGTCGGCCGGCAGCGGGGACGGCCCGCACGCGGCGGTCGCGAGGGCCGCCGGGCCAAGGACGAGCCCGGCAAGGGCGAGCGGGAAGAGTCGCGAGAGGATCGATGATGACGTCATGGCCCGGCTCTTACAACGAGCCGGGCCGCGCGTCAATGCGCGCGCGACGCGCTAGCGGACGCGCGCGGCGGGCGGAGCCGGCGCGGACGGGCGCCGATCGCCCAGCACCATCTGGATGCGCCGGGTCAGGTACTCGATCGTGAACGGCTTGGTGATGACCGGCCCGGTGGGGTTGAGCCCACGGGCCACCAGGAAGTCGCGATCGTAGGCGGACATGAACATGACCTTGAGACCGGGCAGGAGCGCGCCGAGCCCGGCCGCGAGCTCGCAGCCGTTCATCCCGGGCATCACCACGTCGGTCAGGAGCAGGTGGATGGGTCCGGGATGCTCGGACGCGACCCGGATCGCGTCCTGGCCGTCCGAGGCCTCGAGCACCCGGTAACCCTCGGCGGCCAGCACGTCGCGCGCGAGGACGCGCACCCACTCATCGTCGTCGACGACGAGAATCGTTCTCATCGGCGTCAGCCCACCCGCCGGCGCAGGGTGACTCGCGGGCGCGCTCGCGCGGCCAGCGCGGCCGCCTGCGATTCGCCCTCGACGCGCGCGACCTGCCGCCGCTCGTGCCAGAGCGGACGCGAGACGGACGCGACCACCGCGAGCGCGCCGGCCAGCTCCTCGTGGAGCGCGGGCTCCGGCTTCTGGACCCGAGAGCGGTTGAGCCAGGACTCGAGTGGATAGGACTCCGAGCTGCCACACGTCGGGCAGTGACGATACATGCCGGCGTCGAAGACCGTATTGCAGTCGAGCTCCATGCAGAGCTTCGCGTAGCGCAGTTCGATGCGGAACGTGTCCTTCTCGAGCTTCATCGATTCCTCCCGTAGCGCGCGGGCGCCATCCACGTCTGTGTGACCAGGCAGGCCGAGGGCCGGATGCTCGGCCCGACGTATCGGTGGAGAAGGGACCGACACCCCGTCCCGCTCACCCGCCCCTCGAACCTGCCTGATCCGTACATGGTCCCTGGGGCAAGTCCTGTACCAAGGGCCCATCGCTCGTAGAATCAATCGCTTGCTCGCGGACGACGAAATCGATCTTCCCTCGTGGCTTCCGTGGCTGGGTAATGAAATGCCCTCTTGAATGGAACGCCGCTCCACCGCACTTTCTGCGGTGTCGGCGTCTTGACAGCGCTCGGCCCCGCCCCGCATGATCCTTCGCCATGGACGCGAACGATCCGGCATCGCTCTCCGTCGTCGAGGCCGCGCGCCGCATCGCGGACGGCACGCTGTCGCCGACCGCGCTCCTCGAGGCGTGCCTGCTGGGCATCGCGGCGCGCGACGACTCCGTGCGCGCGTGGGTGGCGGTGGACGAGACGGGCGCGCGCGCGACCGCGCGCGAGCGGACCGAGGAGGTGCGCGCGGGCCGCCTGCGCGGACCGCTGCACGGGATCCCGGTCGGCATCAAGGACATCTTCCACGTGGCGGGCGCGACCACGACCTGCGGGGCGGCGCCCGCCTTCCACACCACCGCGACCGCGGACGCCGCGTCGGTCGCGCGCCTGCGCGCGGCCGGCGCCGTCGTGCTCGGCAAGGCGCACACCACCGAGTTCGCCTACTTCGAGCCGGGTCCCACGCGCAACCCGTGGAATCCCGCGCACACCCCCGGCGGCTCGTCCTCCGGCTCGGCGGCGGCGGTGGCCGCCCGGATGGTCCCGCTCGCCCTCGGCACCCAGACGGTGGGCTCGGTGCTGCGGCCCGCGGCCTACTGCGGCGTGGTCGGCTTCAAGGGCACCTACGGCCTGATCCCGACCGACGGGGTAGTCCCGCTCGCCTGGAGCTTCGATCACGTCGGGATCTTCGCGCGCCGGGTCGCCGACGTGGCCCTCGCGCTCGACGTCCTGGCCGCGCGCGCGCCGAGCGCCCCCGCGATCCGGCCACCGCGCCTGGCGGTGGCCCCGGAGCTGCTCGAGCGCGCCACTCCCGAGGTCGCGGCGCTGATCCGCGCGACCGCGGAGCGCTTCGCCCGCGCGGGCGCGAGCGTGCGCGAGGTGACCCTGCCCGCGTCCTTCGCGGACGTGCACGCGGCGGGCCGCTCGGTGCTCGAGGTGGAAGCGGCCGCGTACCACGAGGAGCTGTACCGGGTGCACGCCGCGCAGTATCGCCCGCGGACGCGCGAGCTGATCGCGGCCGGCCTCAGCCGGCCCGCGGTGGCCTACGCGCGCGCCCAGCGGGCGCGCCTCGCGTTCCGCCGCGACGTGATGCCGCTGCTCGCCGCGCACGACGCCCTGCTCTCGCCGACCGCGCCGTCGACCGCGCCGGAAGGGCTCGGCGCGACCGGCGACCCGTGGTTCTGCGCGCCGTGGAGCTTCGCGGGCGTTCCCGCGATCTCGCTGCCGATCGGCGTCTCGCCGCTCGGCCTCCCGCACGCGATCCAGCTCGTCGGCGCGATCAACGAGGACGCGGCGATTCTCGCGGTGGCCGCATGGTGCGAGCGCGTGGTAGACTTTGAACTCTCGCCATCGCGGTGATGGTGATGGTTCGCGGTGCCCACGGCGCAAGCATTGCATAGAGGAACGTCCGGCCCGATCGGACGGTTGATCAAGCAGTGGCAGACCCCGACAGCCGCTCTCCGCTGAGGCGTTTTCTCTCGGCGTCCCGGTCTGCCCCGCGGTCCAGCCTCGCGCCCGCCCAGCCCGCGCTGGCGACCGCGATCGGCACCGACGTGCTGCCGGGCGCGGCGGCGACCGCGCGGTGGAGGGCGCGCCTGCGCGACCTGGTGGTGCGCCGCTCGCTGCTCCTCTCCGTCGTCGCCCTCGCGCTCCTCCTGCTCGGGCTCGTCGAGATGCGCACCTCCGCGCTGCAGGCCCTGGTGCTCTCGCAAGCCGCCCGCGTGCTGACCTATCGCGTGGCGCCGGGGCCGAGCCCGTCGGTGGCCTTCCCGCGCTCGGGCCCCTACGACGTGCGGCTCGGCTACACGCGGGTGCCCGACTTCCTCGACCGGCTGAGCGCCGGCGGCTACCGCGTCGAGCAGCAGGCCCGGCTCTCCGCGGGACTGACGTTCCTCGCCGGGTGGGGGCTCTACCCGCCGTACCACGAGAAGAGCCGCGCCGGCCTCGAGGTGCTGGACCGCGAGGGACATCCGCTCTACGCCACCCGCTATCCGGAGCAGGTCTACGATCGCTTCGACGCGGTACCGCCGCTCCTGATCAACACGCTGCTGTTCATCGAGAACCGCGAGCTGCTCGACACCGGCCAGCCGTATCGCAACCCGGTGGTGGACTGGCGACGGCTCGCCAAGGCGGTCGGGGTGGAGACGATCGGCCGCCTCCATCGCGACCGGCACTCCATCGGGGCGAGCACCCTGCCCACCCAGCTCGAGAAGCTTCGCCACTCCCCCGAGGGTCGCACCCGGGCGGCCGGCGACAAGCTGCGCCAGATGATCTCGGCGAGCCTGCGCGCCTACCAGGGCGGCGCGGCGACCCGCAACGCGCGCCGACAGATCGTGGTGGACTATCTCGACTCGCTCCCGCTCGCGGCCGCGTCCGGCCACGGCGAGGTGCACGGCCTGGGCGACGGGCTCCGCATCTGGTACGGGGTGGACTTCCTCCAGGCCAACGCGCTCCTCTCGACCAAGCCGGTCGCGGCGGACGCCGCGCGGGGGCGGGTGTTCAAGCGCGCGCTGAGCCTCATCCTGGCCGCGCGGCGGCCGTACTACTACCTGGTGGAGAACCCGCGCGCCCTCGAGGAGTTCACCGACGGCTACCTGCGGGTGCTGGCGCGCGCGGGCGTGATCGACACCCGCCTGCGCGACGCCGCGCTCGCAGAGCGCCTCGAGCTCCGGCGCGGGAGCGCGGCCGCCCCGGTGGCGTTCGTCGAGCGCAAGGGCGCCAACCTGGTGCGGGCCCGGCTCACCGCGATGCTCGGAGTGCCCGCCCTCTACGACCTCGACCGCCTCGACCTCACCGTGCGCAGCACGCTCGACGCGCCCACCCAGGACGCGGTGACCCGGCTCCTGGGGTCGCTGCACGATCCGGCCACCGTCGAGCGCCTCGGGCTCGTGGGCGAGAAACTCCTGGGCGGCGGCGATCCCACCCGCGTGCTCTACAGCGTCACGGTCTACGAGCGGGGCCAGGGGCTCAACCGCGTCCGTATCCAGACCGACAACCTCGACCAGCCGCTCGACATCAACGGGGGGGCGCGGATCGACCTCGGGTCGACCGCCAAGCTCCGCACGCTGATCTCGTACCTCGAGGCGATCGCCGCGCTGCACGACCGCTACGCGCGGCTCGAGCCCGCCGCGCTGGCCAAGGTCTCCACCCACCCCCGCGACCGGCTCGGGGAGTGGGCGGTGGCGTACCTCGCGAGCGCGCGCGGCACGGACCGGACGTTGCAGGCCATGCTCGAGGCGTCCCTCGAGCGGCGCTACTCCGCGAGCCCGTCCGAGGCCTTCTTCACCGGCGGCGGCCTGCACACCTTCGGCAACTTCGATCGGGAGGACGACGCGAAGATCCTCACGATCCGCGAGGCCTTCCAGAACTCGGTGAACCTGGTGTTCATCCGCCTGATGCGCGACCTGGTCACCCACCACCTCTACGGCTCCTCCGGGTCGCTCGCCCTCGTCCTGGAGAACCCGGGCGACCCGCGGCGCGACGCCTACCTGAGCCGCTTCGCCGACCGCGAGGGCAGCGAGTTCGTCCGCCGCTTCTACCGCAAGTACCAGGGCCTGCCGGTGGAGGAGGCGCTCGAGCTGGTCCTGAGCGCGGCCCACCCGACCCCGCACGGCCTGGCCATCGCGCTGCGGTCGGTCTATCCGGAGGCGAGCCCGGAGGTCTTCCGCGATCTGCTCGCCTCCCGGGTGCCCGGGCGCGCGCTCTCCGACCGCGCGGTCGCCGAGCTCTACGAGCAGGCCGCGCCCGAGGACATGCCCCTGGTCGACCGCGGCTACGTGGCCGGCGTGCATCCGCTCGAGCTGTGGGTGGCCGGGTACCTGCGGCGGCATCCCGGGGCGGGCATGGGCCAGGTGGTGCGCGCGAGCAGCGCCGAGCGCCAGGCGGTCTACAGCTGGCTCTTCTTCACCCGGCACCGGAACGCCCAGGACCACCGGATCGCGAGCCTCCTCGAGCTGGAGGCGTTCCTCGACCTGCACCGGAGCTGGGAGCGGCTCGGCTACCCGTTCGCCTCGCTGACGCCGTCGCTGGCCACCGCCATCGGCAGCTCCGGCGACCGGCCGGCCGCGCTGGCCGACCTGATGGGCATCATCATCAACAACGGGGTGCGCCAGCCCACCGTGCTGCTCGACGGGCTCGACTTCGCCGCGGGCACGCCCTACGAGACACGCGTGGGGCGCGCCGAGATCCCGCCGACCCAGGTGATCGCGCCCGAGGTGGCCGCGGTCGTGCGCGGCGCCCTCACCCAGGTGGTGGACGTCGGCACCGCGCGGGGGCTCAAGCCCGCTCTGGCGGGGCCGGGCGGCCCGCACGTGGCCGGCGGCAAGACCGGTACCGGCGACCACCGCTACTTCGTCTACGGCAAGAACGGCTCGGTGATCGAGTCGCGGGTGGTGAGCCGAGCCGCCACGTTCGTGTTCATGCTCGACGATCGCTACTTCGGGGTGGTGACCGCCTACGTCCCGGGCCCGGAGGCGGCGCGCTTCCACTTCACGAGCGCGCTCCCGGTGCGCATCGCGGGCCTGCTGATGCCCGCCCTCGACCGGCTCGCCGGCCCGCCCGCGCTCGACCGCCTGAACACCGCTGCGCGTTGATCCGCGCACCGCGCCCGGCTCCCGGCCGGCGGGCCTAGAACACGTCGTCCCGCTCGCCGAACTCGAACTGGTAGGTGGTCTCGTCGAGCTCGGGCCCGGTGACGAGGCTCTTGTCGGCGAGCAGATCCTCGAACGTCTGGAGCCAGATCTCGTAGTAGACGAACGGCCCCGGGCCGGCTTCCGCTTCCGCGATCCGCGCGATGGGCGCCTGGCGAAACTCCTCCCACTCGAAGATCCCGCGCTCGTGCAGGGCCACCGCCATGCCGAAGACCCGGCCCTGCCACGGCTCCTCGAACACGAGCTCGCCGTTCTTGCGCGGCAGGGCGGCCCGGCCGTCCATCACCGCGACCACCCGGTCCACCGAGAGGGCCCGGCCGCCGGCGGTGACGCCGGAAGCGGGCGCGGCGCAGGCGTGCGCGCGCCGCGGCGGCCAGAGCCGAGCGTCGTCCACCGGTAGGCCGTCGGGCCGCGGCTGCCAGGTGGAGGCGGTGAAGTGATAGGGCGCGAGCGCGGGCGGCGGGGGCAGCCAGGCGTCGGCCTCCAGCATCCGCTCCACGTGGTCGTAGAGGGCGACCGCCTGCGTCTCGGAGTCGATCGAGTGGAACCACTGGGTCTGCCCGTCGAAGAGCAGGAGCACCACGTTGGCGAGCGCGCAGGGGCCGAGGCAGCCGCCGATGGTGAGGTGGATCACGTTGCGCAGGCGGCGTCGCTCCCACTCGCGGTGGAAGGCCTCGGTCGGCACCGCCGCGAAGCCGTCCTCGGTGCGGCCGCAGCAGCAGCCGGTGGCGCACACGAACAGCTGGCCCCGGAAGCGCGCCACGTTGACGCGGCGGCCGTCGCGACGCACCACGATGTTGCGCCGCCGCTCGTACACGGCTGCTCGCACCTCAGCGGGCGACGGGCGCGGGGGGCCGCACCTCGGCCACCCCGATCAGCGCGTCGCGCGTGATCCACGGGATCAGCTCCGCCTCGCCGAGGCCCTCGGCGGCCGCCGGCCGCCGGGGCAGCACCATGTAGCGCATCTCCGCGCTCGAGTCCCACACCCGGATCTCGCGCCGCGGGTCCACCTCGAGCCCCATCTCGTGGAGGAGCGCGCGCGGCTCGCTCACCGCCCGCGAGCGGTAGGCCGGCATCTTGTACCAAGTGGGCGGCAGCCCGAGCACCGGCCACGGGTAGCAGGAGCAGAGCGTACACACCACCAGGTTGTGGACCGCGTCGGTGTTCTCCGCCACCATGAGCAACGCGTAGTCGAGGTCGAGGCGGGCGAGCGCGGCGCGGGGATCGTCGAGCAGCAGGCGCTTGTAGGCGGGATCGGTCCAGGCCCGCGCCACCGCGCGGGCGCCCACCATCGGGCCGGTGTCCGACTCGTAGCGCTGGATCACCCGGTCGACCGCGTCGGGCGCCAGGATGCCCTTCTCGAGCAGCAGCGACTCGAGCGCGCGCACCCGGGAGACCACGTAGGGATCGACGTTGGGGTGGTTCTTGCCCATGCGGTCACCTCCCGGGCAGGAGATAGCTCTCCCACAGATCGATGTGCACGGCCTGGTTCGGCTCGGCCGACTCGCCCCACAGCTCACGGGCGTCGAAGCGCACGCTGTAGAGCGGCTGCGGCTGCTCGCCCTCGCCGTGGGCGTGGGTGTCGGGAAAGACGTGGATGCCGTGGCAGCGGTGGATCACCCCGCGCTTGCCGCGGGCGTAGCGGGGCAGCCGGGTGTGCCCGTGGGGGTGCATCTCGCGCGTCCGCACCGGATCGCCGGGCGCGAAGCGGGGCGCGACGCCGGTCTCGCGGACGACGTCCTGCGCCCACTTCGCGTTGGCGGGCGGGCGCGGGGGGAGCGGCGCGGTCAGGGCCTGGGTCGCCGGCGCGTCGGGCCGCTGCGCGAAGAAGGCGAGGCGCTCGGCCAGCTCCGCCGCGCCCACCACGCCCTTCTCCACGAGCAGGCGGGTCACGCCGTCGAGCCACTTCTCGTAGTAGGTCGCCCCCAGGTAGTGGGCCGGCGCCATGCGCTCGATGCCGTGCCGGAACTCGTCGATGTTGAAGAGGCCGCGCGAGCCGCCGGCGCGCTGCATCGCCAGCACCGCCGCCTCCCACGCCGCGTGGAAGACCGGCTCGTTCTCCTCCCGCTCCACGGGGCCGAAGCCCTGCATGCCGCCCAGATCGTGCACGCCGTCCATGTCCCGCGATTCTATCGACTGAGGTCGCGTCTTACAATCCCGGTCAGTGGGTCCGCGGCGGCGTGAGGTCGGTCGGCGGGGGCTCGGCGGGAACGCCGGCGTGGCGGGCGCGCAGGTCCATCCAGAGGGCGAGCCGCGACCAGTCCGGGGTCTCGAGGTAGCGCCCCCGGACCGGGTCGATCCACGGGTTCGGCAGGAAGACGGTCATCATCTGCTCGTCGCGCCCGTTCCACAGGCGCAGGCCCCACGCGCTCGGCCGCCCGGCCCGGTCGCGACTCTGGAAGAAGGCGGCCCGGCGGCAGCGGCGCCACTCCGCGAGCGCGGGCGGCGTGGGCAGGCCGGGAGAGCCCCGGTGCGGGCCGATGCAGAGGTGGAAGTGCCAGGACTCGCTCCCCTGCACCTGCACCGTCACGTAGCCGTCCAGCAGCGACAGGCGGGGCCGCGCCCCGAAGCGCCCCTCGAACACCGCGCCCTCGATGCAGGGGCCGAAGACGACGTGCTCCCAGTGCTCCTCGAAGATCTCGCGCAACAGGGCGAGGAGCGCGGCCTCCGTGCACTCGACCGGGAAGTACTCGGTGCGGCTGCCGTCGAGGTGCTCCTGCACGGTCATCGCGTCAATGCTCACGGTAGCCCACCATCCCCGCGGCGAGCGCGCGCCGGTCCACGCGCGACAGCGCGCGGGTCATCGCGGGCTGGAGGAGCCGGGTGTGCGGGATCTCCAGGAGGTGCTCGGCGATCCACCACAGGTCGCCCTCCGCGGTCGCCCACCCGGGCCGCCGCCGGTCGAAGCGGGCGAGGCTCACCGGCCGCGAGTAGGCCCGCAGGGTGCGCTCGCCCCGCAGGTTGATGTAGCCGTCGAAGTAGCTCATGACCAGCTCCCGCAGCGTCCGGTACACGGGCTCGCGATAGCGCAGCCCGGAGAAGTTCGACTTGGCGATGGCGCCCCAGTGCCCGCGCACGCGGAACACCGCGACCACGTGATCGGTGTCCTGCACCGCCTCCAGGTCGAGCAGCAGCGGCGGGAAGCCGAGCACCCGGAGCGCGGCCGCCGCGAACACCGCGCCCTCGAGACAGTGCGCGGTCCGCTCGCGCAGCACGCGCCGCGGCGACCACGCGGTCCCGGCCAGGTGGTAGGGCATCGCGTCGAGCGCGCGCTGGATCCCGTGCGGGCTCCGGAGGGCCCGCAGCGCGTGCAGCTCGCGCGGGGTGAAGCCGGGATCCGGGCGGGAGCCGGGCTCGCGGGCCGGTCCGCGGGCCATCCGCGGCGCTCCTACCAGTCGAGGCGGGACTCGAGCACCACCCCGCGCCGCAGGTTCATCCAGCGGGTGAGCCGCACCACCTGGTGGAAGAACCACAGCGAGGCGTGCAGGTGCTTCGGGAGCAGGCCGAACGAGCCGCCCGCGAGCACACCGGTGACCGCGGGGATCACCCCGAGCACGTTCTTCGGCCGCATGAAGACCTCGAGGAAGGCCCGGTCGTAGTACGACTCGATGAAGCGCTCGAAGGGCTTCGTGCCCCGGCGGACCGCCCGCTCGTAGCCGCGGAAGCGCCGGGCCTCGAAGCGGCCGGCCCGGAACGCGCGCAGGATCGCCCCCGCGGCCAGCTCGCCGGTCTGCATCGCCAGGAACACGCCGGGCGAGAAGATCGGGTCCACGAAGGCCACCGCGTCCCCCACGCAGAGGAACCGGTCGCCGGTGATCGGCTCGATGGTGTAGGCGAAGTTCGACGTGGTGTAGAGCTCGGTCACCCGCTCGGATCCTCGCAGGTTCTCCGCGATCTTCTCGCATCGCTCGACCATCTCGTCGAACAGCGCCTGGAGCGTGCCGCGCCGCGCCTTCACCACCCGCTGGTGGAGCACGCAGCCCACGCTCGTCTCGTCGCGGGCCAGCGGGATGTACCAGAACCAGCCCTCCGGGAAGATGTAGAGGCGGACGTTGCCCTCCGACCGGCCCGGGAAGCGCCGTGCCCCGCGGAAGTAGGCGAAGATCGCCACCTTGCCGAGCCCGGGCCGCGGCTTCCGCTGGCCCTGCCGCGCGGCCAGGAAGGCGTCGCGGCCGCTCGCGTCCACCACGAACGCGGCCCGCAGCTCGCGCTCGCCGTCGCGGTCGCTGAGGCGCGCGGTCACCCCGTCGGCGTCGAAGGCGACCTT
>JBGQHJ010000019.1:0-46391 GCA_041497895.1 Methylomirabilia bacterium | reverse complement strand
GACGTAGACCATGGTGACGCCGAGGCTCTGCTGGAGCCCGCGGATCTCCCGGCGCATCTCGAGTCGGAGCTGCGCGTCCAGGTTGGAGAGCGGCTCGTCCATCAGGCACACCGGCGCCTCCGCGATCAGCGCGCGGCCGAGCGCCACGCGCTGCTGCTGGCCGCCCGAGAGCTGCGACGGCTTGCGCTCGAGCAGCGCGGCCAGCCCGAGCAGGTCCGCCACCCGCGCGAGGCGGGCCTTCCGCTCGGCCGCCCCGACCCGCCGCACCCGCAGCCCGAACACGATGTTCTCCGCGACCGACAGGTGGGGGAAGAGCGCGTACGACTGGAACACCATGGACACCCGGCGCTCGGCCGGCGGCCGGTGGGTGACGTCCACGCCGCCGATGGCGATGCGCCCGGCGGTCGCCGCCTCGAGCCCCGCGATGAGCCGGAGCGTGGTGGACTTGCCGCAGCCGGACGGCCCGAGCAGGACCAGCATCCGCCCCGCCGCCGCCTCGAAGCTGACGTCGTCGACCGCCCGCGTCTCGCCCCACCATCGGCTCAGGTGCTCGACCGAGATCGCCGACACGCGCGTCCTCTAGGCGGCCAGCGCCGCACGGAGCCCGCTCACCCACTCGACCAGCGGCGCCCGCTCCGCGGGGATCCGGGTGAAGCGGTCGTGCAGCGCGGCCAGGCCGGTCCGCTCGACGAGCATCTTCTCGTTGAGCATCCACTGACGCCCGCGGCAGGCGCGGGCGTGCGCGGCCTCGAGCACCGCCTTCGCGGCCTGGCCGGCCGCGCCGGTCACGTCGCCGCGCTCGGCGCGCATGCGGGCGTGGACCGGGCTGAACTCGGCATGCACGCGCCATCGCCGCTCGCCGTTCTCGGCGAGGGACGCGGGGTAGACGGGTGTCTCCGGCAGCACGCCCACCACGGCGCGGCTCACCGCCAGCTCGGCGGCCAGCATGTAGGTCGGAGCGCCCGCCACGTAGCCGAGCAGCGCGTCGACCTCGTAGCGCCCCTCCTCCGCCTCCGCGGTCCAGTGCCGGACCACGCCGAGGTCGCGCAGCATCACGTCGACCAATCGCTCGCCGCGGCCGCGGTCTCCACCGCCCGAGAGCCGCCGAGCGCCACCACGAGGACGCCGGGCTGGGCGCCGAGCTCCGCGCACAGGTCGGCCACCGATCGCGGCAGCGGGATCATGCCGGCGCGACCACCGCGCGCGGCGCCCCGATCCCGAAGAGGCGCGTGGCGTTGCCCCAGCGGATCGCCTCCCGGTCGCCCGGCGGCAGGGCGAGCTGATCGAGCAGCGCGAGCGATTCGCCGAGCGGGAACCACACCGGCGGCTGATCGTTGCCGACGAGCAGGCGCTCGGGGCCGAGGACGTCCAGGAGGAGTCGCAGCGCCGGCACCGACCACACATTGGTGTCGACGTGGAAGCGGCGCAGGTAGGTGGACGGCGGCGCCGACAGCACGTCCGGGCCTCGCCAGCGGCCCGGCCGGTAGGCGCGCCAGGTGGCGTCGAGCCGGCCCGCCATCGCGGGGAGCACGCCGCCCCCGTGGGCCAGCAGGAGCGACAGGCGCGGATGGCGGTCGAGGGCGCCGGTGAGGATGAGGCGTGCCGCGCACACCGCGGTCTGCGTCGGGCGGCCCACGATCAGCGAGAGCACGAAGTCGTCGAAATGCTCCCCGGCGGGCAGGTCGCGCGAGGGATGGACGAAGAGGGGCCGGCCGCGCGCCGCCGCGGCGGCGAGCAGCGGCGCGCAGGCCGGGTCGTCGAGATAGCGGTGGCCGCCTGCCGGCAAGTCGCTCGGGTTCACGAGGGCGCCCACGAAGCCAAGATCATCGATCATCCGCTCCAGCTCGCGCGCGGCCGCCTCGCCCGAGAAGGGATCCACGCAGCCGAGGCCGAAGAGCCGACCCGGATGCCGGGCGACCAGCGCGGCGAGCGCGTCATTGTAGAGGCGGGCGCGATCGGGCGGGCTCCACGCGGGTAGCGCGTCGGCGGCCGACTCCATGAAGAAGGAGTCGGAGACCAGGGCGTGGGTGACTCCCGCGGCCTCCTGCGCCTCCAGCATCCGCCCCAGCACGCGCCGCTCGGCGGTCACGTAGCGCGCGTCGCCGCCGTCCGGGAACCGGGCCAGCACCGCGTCGGGCAGGACGTGGGCGTGGGACTCGATCAGCGGGGCGGTCAGCGCGGGCAGACGAAGTCCCAGAGCGCTCCGGCGCGCTCGACCACCGCGTCCACGTCGTCCGCCAGCAGGTGCCGGTCCGCGACCATGGCCTGCGCGTCGCTCCGCACGCGGGCCAGGTAGCGATCGCGGTCACCGTAGCGCTCCTCGAGCGATGGCCGCGCGTCGCCGCTCGCGGCCCGCTCGGACGCGGTGCGCGCGAACGGCAGCGTGGAGCCCATCATCGACATGAGGTCGCCCGGCGCACCCTGGTCCGGATGCCGCGGGTTCCAGCCGGTGAAGGTGGCGACCGGCACCCGCAGCTCGGGCGGGCGGATGCCCGCGCGGTCGTTGCCGTCGGCATCCACCGCGGACACCACCGTGACGTAGGGCGCGCCGAGCTTGGGCGGCAGGTCGACGATGCCCTGCTCGACCCGGGGGCCGAAATCGAGGCGCACCGGCCGCGGCACGCGGTCGGGAAAGCGCGCGCCCGGGATGGCGGCGTACACGGGGCGTGTGGTCTCGGCGGCCACCGCGGAGCCGTCGGCCAGCCTCGGCACCGCGCTCGGCGGCGGCTCGACGCCCTCGCTGACCCACCGGTCGAGATTGACCAGCGCCGCCCGCAGGAGCGGGGAGTAATCCACCACGCTGAAGAGGTGGCGCCCGCGCCCGCCCGTGTTCGGGTCGGCGGGCGGCGGCGGGATCGCGCCGGGCGTGTGCTGGGTACCGGCGAAGAAATACTGGCGGATCCAGGCCGGCGGAGTCACGTCGCGGGTGGCCGCCACGTCGGTGTGCACCAGCGACCCGTCGCCGCGCCAGTACTCCGCCGCGGTGTTGATCGTGAAGATGCGCGGGGGCCGCGAGCGGCCGGCGAGCCGGTGGAGCAGGGCCCCGCGCTGCCCGGTGATCGGGTCGTCCTGCTCCCCGTCGGTGAACGGGAACAGGCTACCCACCGCGTGGACCGCGTTCAGCGAGGGCTGGCCGAAGCGGCAGTTGAACTCGCCGCGCCGCCCGCCCGCCACGTGCGGGATCACCGCGTCCCACGCGGGTCGGCCCGTCTCGTCCTCGTCGAGCCCGAGATAGAGCAGGTGCCGCAGGAAGCGGCCGCTCTGCGAGACCCCGAAGACGTAGGACCGGTCGACCGCGCCGGCGCACGGATTCCCCTCCCGCGCGGTCCCCCCGCGCAGGAAGGTCGCGGTGTCGCGGACCGCAGTGAAGCCGAGACCGACCACCGGCGGATTCTCGGCCCGGTAGTAGCACTCGTAGATGCGTCCGGCCTCGAAGCCGCCCGCGAGCGCGACCGAGCCCGCGTCGGGAAAGCGCCAGGCGCCGCGCGGCACCGTGACCGAGGGAGCTTCCGCGTGCTCGCGCACGTGCAGCTCCGCCTCCGGATCGTCGAGGCGCGCCACCGGGTGCGGGATGTGGTAGCGGTCGGCGAGCGGCAGCACGTCGACGCGCGCGTTCGGCCGAAACTCGCAGCGCACGCGCTCGGACACGCCGGGCACCCGCGGCACCGTGAGCGCCATCATGCCGTCACGGCGCGGCACGTCGGGCTGCCAGCCGATCCACGCCACCGCGTAGCCGTGGCGCATCAGGAAGCCGTTCCCGAAGTCCTCGCGGGCCGTCGGGTCGTTCGAGCGCGGCGAGCTGTTGAACATGCCGAGCGCGATCTTGCGCCCGCGGTTGGGGATGTCCAGCAAGAGGCGGCGACTCCCGCTCAGCGGACGCAGAAGGTAGAAATCGGCCGAGGACTCGACCAGCCCGCGCGCGTTGCGCGGCGCCAGCCCGAGGTCGGCGATCGGCTCGTGCACTCGCGCGGCGGGATCCACCGCGAAGTGGAGGACGCCCTCGATCTTCTCGTAGGGACCGCCCGCGCCGAACGGCGCGCCGCCCAGGACCGGCTCGCGCCGGGTCACCTCGAGTCTCGTCACCGCCATGGCGGCTCTCCGATCAGAAGCCGAGGAACGACCGGAGCGCGGCGAGCACCGCGTCCGGATTGTCCTCGTGCAGGGTGTGGATCGCGCGGGGAATCTCGATGAAGGCGCCCTTGGGCAGCTCGCGGGCCATGCGCTCGGCCACGTCGCGGTCGAGGATCGGGCTCTCCTCGCCGCGCAGCACGAGCGTGGGCACCGGGATCGTTCGCAGGAGACCCCACCAGTCCACCTCGACGGTGGAGCGGAGCGTCTTCACGCTCGGATGCCACGCCCACACCAGGCGGTCGTCGGGCCGCTGGCGCAGGCTCGAGGCGGCCACCCACCGGTAATAGTGGATGCCGGGATAGGCGTTGCCGCGGAGGAGGTGCTGGGCCGCCTGCTCGATGCTGTCCCAGAACTCCGGCTCGGGCGGCCCGGGCGGGGCCTGGGAGGCGCGCGTGCTGATCTCGGGGCCGATGTCGAGGATGACCAGCTTGGCGACCGCGTCCGGCCGCTTGGCGGTGAAGTAGATCGCGTTGCGCCCGCCCATCGAGAGCCCGACCATGATCGCGGGCGCCAGCCCGAGCTGGTCGACGACGCCGCCGAGGTCGTCGAAGGCGGCGATCGGCCCGTAGACGGTCGCCGGGTCGCTGTCGCCGTGCCCGCGCTGGTCGAGCGCGTAGACGTGGAAGTGCGGCTGGAGCGCGATGGCGAGCGTGTCCCAGGCGTGCGCGTGGCCGGTGAAGCCGTGGAGCAGGAGCAGCGGGGTGCGCCCCTCGCCGCCCCAGTCGAGCACGTGGAAGCGCAGGCCGTTGACCGACACGAACCGGTCGACCGGACGCAGCAGGTTCATGGCCGGTCCCCGCTCAGAGCTGGATGCGCCCGGGACCCCGCGGCCCGCCCCGGCCGCCCAGGTCCGGCGGCATGCGGTCCGGGATCACGATATTCGAGGACTGCTCCCGGCGCAGCTCCTGCAGCTCGCGGATCGCCCGCTCGACCGCCACCTTGGCGCCGGCCGCAAACTTCTCGGCCGCGTCGCCGAGCGAGGTCGCCTCGATCTCGAACGTGATCGGCAGCGCGCCCACCGGCGAGAGCAGCTGGGCCTCGCCCACGTAGAGGATCTTGCGGCCGAGATCGATCGAGCCGTCCGTCTTCACCGGCGTCATCATGCGGATGACCCCGATGCGCCGGTCGGTGAAGGTCTCCTCCCGGTACAGGGCCGCGGGGTCCATCCGAAGCTCAAGTGCCTGCTCGTCGGCCATCGTTGCCTCATCCTTTCTGTCGTCGGGTGAATCGTCAGGCGAGCTCGGCCCGGGCGCTCATGGCCACCGTGCCGTCCGGGGTCACGGCCCACAGCTCCGCGGCCCGACCGTCGGCGGACGGGCGACCGCGCAGCTCGAAGGCCGCGGTGTCGAAGAGCGGCGCTCGGGCCTGGGTCTCGTAGGTGGCGAACGCGCGCCCGCGAGCGTGATCGCGGGCGAAGTCGATCAGGAGCGTGGAGGTGAGCGGGCCGTGGACGACCAGAGCGGGGTATCCCTCCCGCTCCATCGCCCAGGGCCGGTCGTAGTGGATGCGGTGGCTGTTGAACGTGAGCGCGGAGAAGCGGAAAAGCAGCACCGGGTCCGGGGTGACGCGGCGACGCCACGGCACGTCGTCCGGCGCGGGCTCGCGCCGCGGGGCCTGGTTGCGCTCGCCCGCCCGTACCTCCTCGCGGAACACGGTGCGACGCTCCTCCTCGATCGCGAGGCCGTCGGCGGTGAAGATGCGCTGGACCACGGTGGCGAACACCAGGGTGCCGGTGCCCCCGGTCTTGGTCGAGATGTCGGCCAGCTCGGTCTCGCGGCGAATCGCGTCGCCGATGCGGAGCGGCCGGTGGAACCGGAAGCGCTCGCCCGCGAACATGCGCCGGGGCAGCGGCATCGGCGGGATCACCCCGGTATCGAGCGGGCTGCCGTCGGGGCGCAGTGCGTCCGGGGCGAAGCGCGGCAGGAAGTAGAGGCACTGCCAGCCGGGCGGCAGCGGGTCACCCGGCCGAAGCTCCGGCTCGTCGCGGCCGAAGGTCAGCCGCAGCAGGTTCGCGGGCGCGGCGGTGACGATATCGGCGGCGGTCTCGCGTCGCCCGACGTGCGCCTTCAGCTCGTCGAGACCGACTAGCGTAGTCGTGGGCGTATTCGTGGGGGTACTCACGGGGTGGTCACGCCGACACCGGCGGCCGCCGACGGTGCCATTCGGTGGCCCGCTGGTAGGCGTGCCCGGTGCGCAGCACGGTGGCCTCGTCGAAGGGCCGACCCGAGATCTGCATCGAGAGCGGCAGCCCGGCGGACGAGAAACCGGTCGGGATCGCGAGGGTCGGCAGCCCGGTCATGTTGAACGGGCCCATGTTCGACTTGGCGAACGGGAAGTCGGGGTCGAGCACCACCTTGAAGGCGGGCGCGGGACCGAGCGCGGTGGGCGTGATCAGCACGTCCACCGTCTCGAGGGCGCGGGCGGTGTCCTCGCGGATCTGGGCGCGCAGACGCTGGGCCTGCACGTACTCGTCGGCGCGGAAGAGGCCGCCGGCCATGAGCTTCTCCCGCAGCACCTCGCCGTACAGCTCCGGGTGCTCGCGCAGGTCGCGCTCGTGATAGGCGAAGGCCTCGGTGAGCATGATGACCATGAACGACGGCGTCGCGTGGATGCTCGGGATCGTGACATCGCGCACCGTCGCCCCGAGCCGACCCAGCTCGCCGAGGGCCCGCTCGAACGCGGCCACCGTCTCCGCTTCCACCTGCTCGAAGAAGTAGTCGCGCACCACGCCGATCCGGAAACCCTTCACGCCGCCCTCGAGCCCGGCCAGGTAGTCGGGCACCGGCTCACGGGCCGAGGCCGGGTCGGCCGGGTCGTGGCCGGCCAGCACCTGCAGGATGAACGCGCAGTCCTCGGCCGAGCGCGCCATGGGTCCGGTGTGATCGAGCGTCCACGAGAGCGTGACCACTCCCGCGCGGCTCACGCGGCCGTAGGTGGGCTTGAGCCCCGCGATGCCGCAGAAGGCGGCCGGGCCCCGGATCGAGCCGCCGGTGTCGGAGCCGAGCGAGCCGACGGTGAGGCCGGCCGCGAGCGCCGCGCCCGAGCCGCTGCTGGAGCCGCCCGGGATGTGATCGACGTTCCACGGGTTCCGCGCGGGCGGGAAGCGATGGCCGGGGAACTGGATGCCGAAGGCGAACTCGTGGGTGATGAGCTTGCCGAGCATCACCATGCCCGCCTGCTGGAGCCGGGCCACGCAGGTGCAATCGAAGTCCGGCACCCAGTCGCCCAGGACCGCCGAGCCCGCGGTGGTGCGGATCCCCCGGGTCGCGTAGAGATCCTTGTAGGCGATCGGGATGCCCGCGAGGGGGCCCGCGTCCCCCCGCCGGATGGCGGCCTCCGCCGCGCGGGCGTCGGCCAGCGCGCGCTCCGCGGTGACCGTCACGTAGGCGTTGAGGCGCTTGTCGAGGCGCTCGATGCGTCCGAGCAAATCGGTCGCGTAGTCGACCGGCGAGAGCTCGCCGCGGCGGAAGAGGCCGCCCAGCTCCCGGACGCCGGCGTAGCAGAGCTCGTCCGCGCTCATTGCGCGACCTCCAACGGGGATGCGCCCGGTTCCCGGGCGCTCATCGCGGCGCCGCCGCCCCGCCCTTCGCGTCGAACGTCACCGCCGGCTCGACGGTCCGCACGGTGCGGCTGTCGAGCGCGCGGATCGGCCGCAGCGCGTTCGCGAGGAAGCCGCGCACCATGGACAGGCGGGCCGCCGGAATGGGGAGCCCGGCGAGGCGCGCGCGCTCCTTCACCTCGTCCAGCGTGACGTCAGGGGGCAGCTCGGGCATGGCGAATCTCCTTGTGAGCGACGGGCCATAGAGTAGACGGGTCCGCGCGCGAGAGCAACACATCGGCGCCGTCGCGGCGGCCCGGCCTTGACAGCGAGCCGGGCGATGGCATACACCCAGGCCCACAGGAGGAGTGACCCATGCGCGAGAGCTCGGCAGCATCCCGATCCGTCGGCCGACGGCAGTTCCTGACCCTGAGCGCGGCCGGCCTGGCCGCCGCCGGCCTTCCGCTGGCGCCGGCCCGCGCGCAGGGCAAACGGAGCGGCGAGCTGGTGGCCGGCCTCTCCGAGCGCATGCTCACCCTCGATCCGGCCAACCACTACTCGATCTCCTCCACGTCGGTACACCGCCACATGTTCGATCCGCTGGTGGACGTCACCAACGACTCGAAGTTCGTGCCCGCCCTCGCCGAGTCGTGGCGCGCGGTGAACAACACCACCTGGCGCTTCACGCTCCGCAAGGGGGTCAGCTTCCACGACGGCACCCCGTTCAACGCGGACAGCGTGCTCTACACGCTCCGGCGTGTGAAGGACGACACCAAGCTGATCAAGTCCTTCGTCTACCAGGACATCGAATCGGTCGAGAAGGACGGGGATTTTGCCGTGGTCGTTACCTCCAAGCGCCCCTTCGGGTCCTTACCGGCGCATCTCACCATGCTCGGCATGCTGCCGCCCGGCGCGGGAAAGAACGAGGACGCGTTCTTCCAGAAGCCGATCGGCACCGGGCCGTTCCGCTTCGTGTCGTGGACGCACGGCGACCACATCGTGCTGTCGGCCAATCCGAGCTACTGGAAGCCGGCCCAGCCGCGAGTCGAGAAGCTCACCTTCCGCTTCATCCCCGAGCTGTCCACCCGCTCGGCCGCCCTCCGGGCGGGCGAGATCCACGTCATCGACCGGGTCACTCCCGACCTGGTCGAGACGCTCAAGGGCAGCCGGGGCGTGAAGGTCTACGACGTGCCCGCGGTGGAGGCCCAGCGGTGGGTCTTCCAGCTCGCCAAGGAGCCGGTGAAGGACCAGCGACTGCGGCAGGCCATCTCGCTCGCCATCGACCGCAACGTGATCATCAAGGAGCTGCTGCTGGGCTACGGGCGCCCGGTGGACAGCCCGGTGCCGCCGGGTCTGATCGGCCACACGACCCTGCCGGCCAAGGTCTACGACCCGGAGAAGGCGCGCCAGATCCTCAAGCAGGCGGGCTACAAGGACGTGTCGATCGACTTCGTGCTGATGAAGGACTTCTATCCCAAGCAGCTCGAGATCGCCCAGGCGGTGGCCGCGATGCTCGGCGACGTCGGCATCAAGGTCAACATCAAGAACCTGGAGATCGCCACCGCCCGCGAGCAGCGCAGCGCCGGGACCTACGACATGTTCTACTCCGGCTGGGCCCACATGCCGCACGACCCCGACTGGTACTTCGGCCAGTGGTTCACCAAGGCCGGGTCCGAGAAGCTGACCCGCTACAACAACCCGCGGGTGGAGCAGCTCATCGCGGAGGGCCGGGTGCCGGATCCCAAGGTGCGCCAGGCGAAGTACGAGGAGCTCGAGCGCATCCTGTGGGACGAGGAGCCCGAGATCTGGCTCTGCTACACGGTGGCCATCTACGGCGTAAGCGACCGCCTGCGGAACTTCGAGCCGCGCCGCGACTACTACGTCCTGCTGAGCGACGTCGCGATCGCGTAGCCCGGTGACGCGCGCGCCGCGGGGCGGCGGGCGGTGAGGGCCTACGTCCTCCGCCGGCTGTGGCAGTCCGCCCTCACCCTGGCCGGCGTGTCGGTGCTGGTGTTCGTCATCCTCCGGGTCCTGCCCGGCGACCCGGCCAAGATGCTCCTGCCCGATGGAGCGCCCCAGTCCGCGGTCGACGAGCTCAACCGCCAGCTCGGCCTGCACGAGCCGCTCCACGTGCAGTACGCGCTCTTCCTCCGAAGCGTCTTCCGGGGCGACTTCGGCCAGTCGTTCCAGTACCGCGCGCCCGCCCTCCAGGTGGTCACCGAGCGCCTCGCCGCCACCGTGCAGCTCGCCCTCGCCGCCCTGCTGATCACGGTATCGGTCGGCGTCTCGCTCGGCATCGTGGCCGCGGTGCGCCGCGGCACTCGCTACGACTACGCCAGCACCGTGCTCGCGGTCCTCGGCCAGTCGCTGCCCAACTTCTGGCTCGGCATCATGCTGATCCTGCTCTTCGGGGTCGCGCTGCGGTGGCTGCCCACCTCGGGCTTCGAGAGCTGGCGCCACCTGATCCTGCCCGCGGTGACCCTCGCCGCGTTCCCGATGGCGCTGGTGGCCCGCCTCACCCGCTCGAGCATGCTCGAGATCCTCGGGCGCGACTTCATCCGCACCGGCCGCGCCAAGGGCCTGGCCGAGCGCGCGGTCATCCTGCGGCACGCGCTGCGCAACGCGGCGGTCCCGCTGCTGACCGTGCTGGGGCTGCAGATCGGCACCTTGCTGGGCGGCGCGGTGATCACCGAGTCGGTGTTCGCGTGGCCCGGCATGGGCAAGCTGGTGGTGGACGCGATCTTCTTCCGCGACTTCCCGGTGGTGCAGACGGTGCTCATCCTCTCCGCCACCATCTTCGTGGTGATCAACCTGCTGGTCGACCTGCTCTATACCGTGATCGACCCCCGGATCCGCTACTCGTGAACACGCCCGTCGCCGCGGACCGGACCCCGCGCGCCGGTCGCCCGAGCCCGACCGCGCTGGTGGGCGGCGTGCTCCTGGCCGTCGCGGTCCTGGCGAGCGTGCTGGCGCCGCTGCTCGTCGCGAGCGATCCGGTGAAGCCCTCCTTCAGCCGGCGCCTCGCGCCGCCGTGGGGCCTCGGCGGCACCCCGGCGCACGTGCTCGGCACCGACAACCTGGGACGCGACATCCTCGCGCGCCTGCTCCACGGCGGGCGCATCTCGCTGTCCCTCGCCGCGGCCTCGGTGCTCATCGCCGCCCTCGTGGGCATCCTGGTGGGCCTGGTGGCGGGCTCGGGCGGCGAGCGGCTCGACTCGTTCCTGATGCGCGCGGCCGACGTGCAGCTCGCGTTCCCGGTCATCATGCTCGCGATCGTGATCGTGGCGGTGGTGGGCACGAGCCCGGCCGCGCTGGTCGGCGTGCTCGCCCTGAGCGGGTGGGTGCTCTACGCGCGCACGGTGCGCGCGAGCGTGCTCACCATCCGGCGCCTGGAGTACGTGGAGGCCGCCTACACGCTGGGGGCGAGCGACCTCCGGATCGTCGCCCGCCACATCCTGCCCAACACCATCGCCCCGATCCTGGTGATCGGCTCGAGCCAGTTCGCCACCATGGTGCTGCTCGAGTCCGGGCTGAGCTTCCTCGGCATGGGCATCCAGGCGCCCCGGCCCTCGTGGGGCCTCATGCTCGCCGAGGGGCGGGACTACCTGTCGAACGCGTGGTGGCTCGCGACGATCCCCGGACTCGCAATCTCGCTGGTCGTGCTCGGCGCGAACCTGCTCGGGGACGGGCTGCGGGACCTGCTGGATCCGCGGGCCTAGGACGCGATCAGCGGGGCGAAACGCTCCATCCGCTCGAGGCTCTCCCCGAGGGTCTCGGCGCGGAAGTCGAAGATCAGCTCGCTCACCCCGAGCGCGGCGAAGGCCCCGATGTCGTCGGCGATCGCCTGCTGGCTGCCCGAGAACGGCCGCCGCTCCGCGCCGCCGTCCACACCCCGGCCCGGGTCGTAGATCGGCGCCTTGTATGAGATCGCGAGCGTCGAGAAGTCGCGGCGCTCCGCCTCGGTCAGGCGGCGCAGGTCGTCGAGCTCGGCGCGCAGCTCGGCCGGGCGCAGCGGGATGGCGGGATTGGCGCCCACCGGATGCCAGCCGTCGCCGAGGCGGGCGACCCGGCGCAGCGCGGCCTTGCTGTGGCCGCCGATCCAGATCGGGGGATGCGGCTTCTGGGTGGGATGCGGCAGGCAACGGATGGCGTCGAAGCGGTAGAACTCGCCGCGGAACGACGCGGGGTCCTGCGTCCACAGGGTCTTGAAGATGCGCAGGTACTCGTCGCCCACCGCGCCGCGCCGGTCGAAGTCGGGCGCGCCGAGCGCCTGGAACTCCTCGCGCAGCCAGCCGACGCCGACGCCGACCGTGACGCGCCCGCGGGACAGCACGTCGATGGTGGCGAGCATCTTGGCGGTCACCACCGGGTTGCGGTGCGGCAGGATCATCACGCTCGAGATCAGGCGCAGTCGGCGCGATTTGCCCGCGACGAAGGCCATGAGCGAGAGCTGCTCGAGAGCGTCGCCGTGGCCGGGAAAGGCGCCGCTGACCGTGTACGGATACTTCGACTTGATCGTGACCGGGAACACGATGTGGTCGGCGATGACCACCGAGGAGAAGCCGAGCGACTCCCCGCGCTCGACCAGCGTCTCGAGCGCCTCCGGCGCGGCGGTCGCGCCGCGCGTGGGCAGGTAGAAGCCGAATCGCATCGGAGCGGCTCGGCTACTTGAAGTGGGTCATCACCTTCTTGGCCAGGAGATCGATCTGGGCCGGATCGTCGGTCACCGGTCCCAGCACCAGGTACTTGAGCCCGGCCTTCACGAGGTCGTCGATGCGCGTGTTGATGTGATCGATCGACCCGATCATGTAGGACTCCTGCAGGTGCTCGTAGGTCCGGTGCGTGCCCATGGTCTTGATGAAGGGCGTCTTCGACGCGGCCACCGCCTTGGCGTGGCTCGGGGTGTCCACCAGGTGGATGAAGTTGCAGTGGCCGAAGGTGAGCTTCTTCGGATCGCGGCCCATGGTCTTCGCGTGCCGCAGCAGCAGCCCCCAGTCCCGCTTGACCCACTCCTGGGTGCCCGAGCAGCGAGAGAGCCAGTTGCCCGCCTTCACGATGCGGTCCATCACGGTGGTGGCGATGACCGGCACGTCGTGCTCGCCCGGGTCCGGCACCCGCGAGCCGCCGGAGACCCAGATCTTCGGCATCCGGGGCGGTCGCGGGTCGATGGTGACGTCGTCGAAGTGGTAGAACTTCCCGTGGTAGCTCGCGTTCGGCCTGGTCAGCAGCAGGGTCACCGCCTCGATGATCTCGTCGGTCCGCTTGCCGCGCTCCTGGATGCGGGAGCCGGTCACCTCGTACTCGCGCGCGTACCAGCCGGGGCCCACCCCGAACACGTAACGGTTGTTGGAGAGGTGGCAGAGCGTCGAGATCTCCTTGGCCAGCAGCACCGGGTGCCGCACCGGCAGCACGAGGATCCCGGTCGCGATGTCCACCTTCGAGGTCAGCGCCGCCGCGTAGGCGAGCGAGGAGAGCGGCTCGAGCCAGGCGTTGCCGTACAGGCCGGGCGCGGAGAGGAGATGATCGATCACCCATACGTCGATACCGTACTTCTCGCACTTCACGATCGACTCGCGGATCCGCTGCATGTTCTTCGGATCCGTCTTCTTGCCGCTCCACGCGTAGGTGGGGATCCACGCCCCGAACTTGAGCTTGGCCATGAGGTCTCCTTTCGCTCGCCGGGCATCACCCTAGGTGGGGGCGCCCACGATGTCAAGAGCGCCACGCCCGGTGCTATACTCGGCGCGCTCGGCGGCCGCTCCGGCCGTCGGCTTCCCCTGCTCCCCCTGCTCAGGAGACGACGACGATGAGACTCGAACGGCGGTGGTGGTCGAGTGCGGCGATGGCGGTCCTCGTCCTGCTGGGCGCGAGCCCGTCTCATGGTCAGCCCACCAACACTCTAGTGGTCGGGCTGGTCGCGGAGCCGGTCGCGCTCGATCCGGCCCAGGTCACCGACCTCAACTCGAACCGGGTGGGCCGTCGGGTGGTGGAGACCCTGGTGGCCTTCGCGGAGGAGTCCACCCAGCTCGTCCCCGGCCTCGCCGAGTCCTGGACGATCTCGAAGGACGGGCTCACCTACACCTTCAAGCTCCGGAAGGGCATCGCCTTCCACGACGGCACCCCGTTCAACGCCCAGGCGGTGAAGTTCTCCATCGAGCGGCAGATCAACCCCGAGCATCCGGCGAACAAGCTCGGCAAGTATCCCTTCGCGGGCTACTTCTTCGGCAACGTGAAGGCGGTCGAGGTCATGGACGATGCCACCGTCCGGTTCATCTTGAAGGAGGCGCGCGCGTCCTTCCTGGCCGTCCTCACCGCGGGGGCGGCCTCGATCGTGAGCCCCACCGCGGCCATGAAGGCGGGCCAGGACTACGCGGTGGCCCCGGTCGGGACCGGCCCGTTCAAGTTCGTCCAGTGGGACCGCGGCCAGCGCGTGGTCCTCGAGAAGAACCCGGCCTACTGGCGCTTCCCGGTCAAGGTGGACCGCGTGATCTTCCGGTCGGTCACCGAGGACCAGGCTCGCCTCACCGAGCTGCTCACCGGCGCGGTCGACCTGATCGTGAGCCCTCCGCCCGACTCGGTGGCCGATCTCGAGAACAATCCGAAGGTGACGCTCCAGCGACAGGTGGGCGCCCACGTCTGGTACCTCGGCTTCAACAACGGCAAGAAGCCCTTCGACGACAAGCGGGTGCGTCAGGCGCTCAACTACGCGGTCGACAAGGAGGCGATCGTCCGCGACGTGCTCAAGGGCACCGGGGCCGTCTCCAAGGGCCCGGTGCTGCCCGGCACCTGGGGCGACGAGGGCGCGATCAAGCCCTTCCCCTACGACCCGGCGCGCGCCCGGAAGCTCCTGGCCGAGGCCGGCCTCGCGAGCGGCTTCTCCACCACGCTGTGGGTGCCCGAGTCGGGGTCCGGGATGCAGTCGCCGGTGGCGATGAGCACGATCATCCAGTCGAACCTCAAGGCGGTGGGCGTGAACGTGGCGCTCCAGACCATGGAGTGGGGCACCTTCCTGGCCAAGCTGCGCACCAAGGAGCAGGACATGTTCGCCCTGTCCTGGATGGCGGGCTCGGAGGACCCCGACCTCGTGATGTACCCGCTGCTGCACTCGAGCCAGTGGACACCGGCGGGGCCGAACCGCGCCATGTACAAGAACCCCCGCTTCGACGAGGTGCTGACCCAGGCGCGGCTCACCACCGACCAGGCCAAGCGCGCCCAGCTCTACCGCGAGGCCCAGCGGTTGCTCCACGACGACCCGCCGTGGATCTTCATCGACCACGAGGTGCAGACCGCGGCCTTCGGCAAGCGCGTGCAGGGCTTCAAGCTCCACCCGAGCTTCGACCTGCGCCTGGAGACGATCTCGCTCAAGTAACGTCCGGTGGGCCGCTATCTCCTCCGGCGCCTGATCCTGCTCGTGCCGGTGCTGCTGGGCGTGTCGGTGGTGGTGTTCCTCGTCCTGCACCTGGCCCCCGGCGATCCGGCCGAGATCATGCTGGGCTCGCAGGCGACCCAGGAGGACGTCGCGCGCCTGCGCGCCGACCTGGGGCTCGACGAGCCGTTGCCGCTGCAGTACGCGCGCTGGATGGCCCACGTGGTCCAGGGCGATCTCGGCCGCTCCATCCGGATGCGGCAGCCGGTCCTCGGCGAGGTGCTGATCCGCTTCCGCGCGACCCTGCTCCTCGCCGCCACCGCGCTCATCCTCTCCACCGCGGGCGGCATCGCGCTCGGCGTGCTCTCGGCCGCGCGGCCCCGGTCCCTGGTGGACCGGCTCAGCACCCTCGGCTCCATCTTCGGCGCGAGCATGCCGAGCTTCTGGCTCGGGCTCGTCCTCATGGTGTGCTTCTCGCTCTGGCTCGGCTGGCTCCCCGCCTCCGGCATGTACGGCGCGCGCGGCGCCGGCGGCCTCGGCGATCTCCTGAGCCACCTGGCGCTGCCCGCAGTCACGCTGGCCGCCGCGTCCATGACCATCATCGCGCGCCTCACCCGCTCCACGATGCTCGACATCCTGCGCCAGGATTTCGTGCGCACCGCCCGCGCCAAGGGCCTGGTGGAGCGCGGGGTGGTGCTCCGCCACGCGCTGCGCAACGCACTGATCCCCACCGTGACGGTGGTGGGCGTGCAGGCGGGTTACCTGCTGGGCGGGGCCGTCCTCACCGAGACCGTGTTCGCGTGGCCGGGCGTCGGCACCCTGATGATCCAGGGCATCCTGGCCCGCGACTTCCCGCTCGTGCAGGGCTGCGTGCTGGTGATCGCGCTGGTGTTCGTCCTGTTCAACCTGGCCGTCGACCTGCTCTACGCTTTCCTCGATCCCCGGATCCGCTACGAATGAGCCCGTCGCGCCTGCTCTCCCGCATCCCGCGCAACCAGCTCGCGCTGGCCGCCGGCCTCGTCATCGCGGCCGCCAGCCTCGCCGCGCTGCTGGCCCCGTACCTGCCGCTGCTCGATCCCGACGTGGTCGACACCCCGAACCGGCTGCGCCCGCCGGGCAGTCCCGGTCATCTCTTGGGCACCGACGAGTTCGGGCGCGACATGCTGGCCCGCCTGGTGTGGGGCGCGCGGATCTCGCTGCTGGCCGGGGTCGCCACCGCGACCGCCTCCATGCTGGTCGGCGTGCTCCTCGGGCTGCACGCCGGCTACTGGGGCGGACGCGTGGACACGGTCGTGATGCGCCTGACCGACATCCTGATGGCGTTCCCCTACATCCTGCTCGCCATCGCCATCGTGGCCGGCCTCGGCCCCGGCCTGACCAACGCGATGGTGGCCATCGCGATCGTGGGCTTTCCGCTCTACGCGCGACTGGTGCGGGGCGTGGTGCTCTCGCTGCGCGAGCGCGAGTTCGTCGAGGCGGCGCGGGCGCTCGGGAGCCCCGACCGGGTGATCCTCCGTCGCCACCTGCTGCCCCACCTGCTGGCGCCGGTGGTGGTGGCGTGGAGCCTCGACGTCGGGGCCAAGATCCTCGCCACCGCCGGGCTCAGCTTCCTCGGCCTGGGCTCGCAGCCGCCCACCGCGGACTGGGGCAGCATGCTGGCCACCGCGCGGACCTTCGTGATCCTGCGGCCGCACGTGGCGTTGCTGCCCGGGCTGGCCATCTTCGGGGTGGTGCTGTCGCTCAACGTCCTCGGCGACGCGCTGCAGGACTTCCTGGACCCGCGACTGCGGCACGGCTGACGCCGCCCCTCGGGGAGGCGGGAACTAGAAGGACGCGACCTTGAGGAGAACCAGCCCGAACGCGCCCCGCGTCGAGCTGTCGGGGTAGATCCCGTCGACGTAGCGATCGTAGCCGGCCTCGACCGAGATGGTCGCGCGCCCGCCCAGGATCTTGCCGAGCCCGCAGGCCAGGCCTCCACTCACGCTCATGGTTCGCCCGTCCACGGTGCGGTCGCTGCTCTGCGACGCGGTGTAGGCCCCGAGGGTCCAGAGACTCCACCGGCTCGCGGGCGGCGTGTAGGTGAGCAGGAGCGAGGCGGTGCCGGACTGATAGCTCGTGGACAATCGATCGTAGCGGTCGACCCCGCTCCCGACCGAGGGCATGACCGTGATGGTATCGATCGGGCGCAGGGTGAGACTCAGATCGTGGTAGAGCGACGTCATGTCGCGATCGGACCGGCCGGGGTCTCGGCTCAGGCTGTAGGTCGAGGTCCCCGAGACGTCGAACCGCCGTCCCCCGTAGTACGCCGACCCGGCCACGCTGTCGAAGGTCTGGCGCTCGATCGTGCGGGTGCGGCCCTCCCCGGTGAGCCAGGTGCGCTCGGAGTCTCCGGTGGCGTAGGTGAGCCCGAAGATCGGCCAGGCGGGCGGGGCGATCTGCGCGCTCACCGAAGTCTGGGTCTTGGTGGTCCGGGGCAGCGCGGGGTCCCGGTCCACGTTGTCGGAGAGATCGGACTGCGAGAGCTTGAGCCGCAGCAACCCGAGGCGCTGGGCCAGCCAGACCTCGGTGCCCTCCCGGTCCTTCTGGGACGCGGGGCCGGTGACCACCCGCTCGAGCCGCTTGCCCACCGAGCGGTACTCCGCGCCTCCCTCGAGCCCGAGACCGCCGAGCTCCCCCTTGAAACCGAGCGATACCGGCTCCTCCGGGTCGTCGAGCCCGAGGCCGAAGGCGGCGCCCGGCGCGGTGGCGGGCCCGAAACCCAGGTCCCCGTCCGGCCGCGGGGCCGACAGGCTGGGGAGATACGCGACCGCCCCGTAGGCGGTCACCTTGACGTCCTGCGGGCGGGCGTTGGCGTTGGCGCCGAAGCTCATCAGGTGCCAGCGCTCGCCCCGGCCCAGCAGCGAGCGCAGGTCGGTCGAGTCCTCGCCGGAGCTCCGCAGCGTGAGCGGATCGGAGCTGATCGGGGGGGTCGGAACATCGCGGAGCAGCACCGCGCCCAGGTCGCTGAGGCCCGAGCCCAGCATCGCGTCGTCTCGGGTGGCGGTGTCGTCGAGCGGCCGGCCCAGGCGGGAGGCGATCAGCCAGGACGGCAGATCCGGGGGACGCTCCGAGACCCCGGGATCGACCGACGAGAGCTCTCCCGCGTGCGCAGCGCCGACGGGCAGCACCACTGCGAGGAGAAAGGTTGCGAAAGCGGTAAGCGGGCGGGTCATCTCATTCGGACCTGACGTTGCTCTAAGACGAGTCTACGGCCCCGACTATTTATCACCAAGCTTTGGAAACACGTCGCCGCGCACTGCGTAACATTCGGCAGTGCGACCCGCCGTCGAAGGTCTCGCCACCGGCGCCCTTGACTTCGGCGCGTCATCGCGCTATCGGTGTCGGACCCTCTACCACGCGGACGACCCGGAGGCACATGGACGAGCACGGGCTGCGCGAGATGATCGCGCGGGTGAAGGAAGGCCGCCTCACCCGGCGGAGCTTCGTGCAGGCGATGGCGACGGTCGGGCTCGGCGCGCCGATGGCGGGGTCCCTCCTGGGCGCGGCCGGGGCCGCGCCGGGGCAGCCGCCCGAAGCCGAGTTCACGCCGACGCGGCGCGGCGGCGGCGGGACGCTGCGCATGCTGATGTGGGACGCCCCCACCCTGCTCCACCCGCACTTCGGCCGCGGCCTCCGCGACTTCACGGTCCAGCGGATCTTCTACGAGCCGCTGGCCGCGGCCGCGCCGGACGGCACCTTCGTGCCGGTCCTGGCCGAGGAGATACCGAACTGGAAGGCCGGCACCCTCGCCAAGGACGGCCGGTGGGTCACCTGGCGGCTCAAGCGCAACGTGCAGTGGCACGACGGCGCCCCCTTCACCGCGGACGACGTCATCTTCAACTGGGAGTTCGCGATCGATCCGGCCACCGCCGCGGGCACCCGCGCCGCCTACGACGAGATCGCCCGCATCGACCGCCTGGACCAGTACACGATCAAGGTGGTGTTCAAGAAGCCGCAGCCCTACTGGGCCTCCGCCTTCACCGGCGGCGGGCTCCTGCCGCGCCACATCTTCCAGTCGGTCAAGGGCACCGGGGCGCGCGACGCCATCGGCATGATCGCCGCGGTCGGCACCGGTCCCTATCGCCTCACCGAGTTCCGTCCCGGCGACCTGATCCGCGCCGAGCTCAACCGGAGCTACCACGTGCCCAACCGCCCGTTCTTCGACCGCCTCGACATCAAGTGCGGCGGCGACGCGGTGGGAGCGGCCCGCGCGGTGCTGCAGACCGGGGAGTACGACTTCGCGTACTACGTGTTGCTCGAGGAGGAGGTGCTGCGCCGCATCGAGCAGGGCGGCAAGGGCCGGGTGATGGCGATCCCGAGCAGCGGGGTAAGCTTCATCCAGTGCAACCAGACCGACCCGTGGCGCGAGGTGGACGGCGAGCGCTCCAGCCTGAAGGCCCCGCACCCGCTCCTCACCGACCAGTCGGTGCGTACCGCGCTGAGCCTGGCGGTGGACCGCACCTCCATCCAGGAGCACCTGATCGGCCGGTCCGGGCAGATCACCGCCAACTTCCTCAACGCCCCGGATCGCTTCCGCTCCCACAACAGCACCTGGGAGTTCAACGTCGACAAGGCGAACGACACGCTGGAGCAGGCCGGCTACCTCCGCGGCCCCGACGGCGTCCGGTCGAAGGACGGCCGGCGGCTCCGCCTGCTCTTCCAGGGCGCGGCCAACTCGACGGTGCAGAAGATCCAGGCGGTGGTCAAGCAGGGCGCGGGTCGCGCCGGCATCGAGATGGAGGTGAAGGCGATCCCGGCCTCGGTGTTCTTCGCCTCCGACGTGAGCAACGTGGACACCAACGTCCGCTTCCACGCCGACCTGCAAACCTACACCGTGTTCACCGGCCTCGATCCCCAGCTCTTCATGGCCCAGTTCGTGTCCTGGGAGATCCCGAACAAGGAGAACGGGTGGACCGGGCGCAACATCCCCCGCTGGCGCAACGCAGAGTTCGATCGGCTCTGGAAGAAGGCCGACAACGAGATGGACCCGGTCAAGCGGGCCGCGCTCTTCGTCAAGATGAACGACCTGGTCGTCCAGAGCGCGGTGGTGATCCCGGTCACGTGGCGCAACGTGGTCCACGCCGCCGCCAACAGCCTGGCCGGGGTGGAGCCCAACTCGTGGGATTCCATCTTCGGGCGCATCGCCTACTGGTACCGGCTCGGGTAGCGCTCACCACCCCTCACCCTGTCCCTCTCCCCTGAGGGGAGAGGGAGGAGAGGCTAGAGCTCCTTCACCTCGGCGGTCTGGCCGGTGGTGGCGCTGCGGGTGACCGCGTCGGTGAACTCCATGTAGCGCACGCCGTCCTCGAACGTGGTGCGCGCGATCTTCTCGCGGCCCCGGATGGCGTTGACGAACTCCTCCTCCACCCGCCAGCCGATCCGGGTCCGGGGCGGCACCGGGATCTCGCGCAGCGCGGATTCGCCGCGACGGCCGCCGGTGAGGCGGAGCGCGTCGGCCTCGAGCCGCAGGGTGCCCTGGCTGCCGAAGATCCAGACCTCGGACGCCGGGGCCAGCCCGGTCACCGAGCTGAAGCGCAGGTGGCCCACCGCGCCGCCGCGGAGCTGGGCCAGAATGTCCACGTGGTCGGGCACGCGCACCTCGTGGGCGGCGCCGCCCGCGTCCTTGCGGCGCGGCACCGCGATCTTGGCCATCGCGGTCACCCGCTGGGCCGGACCGAGCCAGCGCATCATCGCCTCGTACCAGATCCCCATGTTGAGGATGTTGTGGCCGCTCAGCCCGATGTCCTGCCGCCAGTGCATCGACGCGTCCGGCTCCACGAAGCGGCCACCCGAGGCCTGCAGCTCGACCGCCAGCACGTCGCCGACGAAGCCCTCCCCGAGCAGGGTCTGGATGGTCGCGTCGACCTCGAGGGTGTGGGGCGCGGGCACGAGCTGGGCGATTAGGTGAGGCGCCTTGCGCGAGGCCTCGAGCATCCGCCGGCCCTCGGTCGCGTTCATGGCCATGCGCGCCTCGCAGAGCACGTGCTTGCCGCGCTCCAGCGCGGCGGTGGTCATCGCGCAGTGCATGTAGGGCCAGGTGCCGATGCACACCGCGTCGATATCGGGCGCGTTGACGATCTCCTGCCAGTCCGCGTGCACCCGCCCGATGCCGAACTCGCGCGCCACCCGCTCGCCCGACTCCTTCGAGCGGTTCGCGACCGCCACCAGCTCCACCCCGGGCTGGGCCTTGAGCTTGGGCAGGTGATGCTTGCGGGTGTTGGCGCCGGCGCCCACGAACCCCACGCGGATCGTCTTGTCGCTCATGATCTGTCTCCGGCCTGCTGGACGCAGGCGTCGAGGAGCTCGAGGGCCGCGCGGGTGAAGGCCCACATGTTGGCCTCGCGGTCGCTCCGCCCGGTCTCGAGCGTGCGGGCCACCTCCACCGCGCCCACCACCGCGAAGCAGGAATGCCCGGCCGCGTCACCGTAGCGGTTGCCGGTGGGGCCGGCCGCGCCGGTCTCGGCCAGGGCCCAGGTGGTGCCGAGCCGCTCGCGGACCGTGCGGGCCATCAGGCGCGCGGCCGCCTCGGTGCTCGAGCGAATGCCGCGCATCGCGTCGTCCGGCACCTGGAGCAGGCCGCGCCGCGCGGCCTGGGTATAGATGACGCCGCCGCCCATGAAGTACGCGGAGGCACCCGGGATCGAGAGCAGCGCGGCCGAGATCAGGCCGCCGGTCGACGATTCGGAGATGGCCACCGTCTCGCGGCGCGCGACCAGGCGCGCGGCGACCGAGGCGGCGAGAGACGCTAGCAGGTCGGGCACGGCGGGGAGGATAGCACGGGCGCGGGGCTCACGGCGCGGCGGCGATCGCCGCGTCCACCGCCTCGCCCAGGCGCTCCGTGATCGTGGCCAGGTCGGACTCGGCCACCGTGAACGGCGGCGCGAGGAGGACGTGATCGCCCCGCTCTCCGTCGATGGTGCCACCCATCCGGTACACGATAAGACCGCGAGCCATCGCCTCCCGCTTCACCGCGGCGTGCAGGGCGCGCTTGGAACCGCCCGAGGTGAAGTACGCGCGGGAGAGCCCGGCCGGCGAGTCCGCGACGAGGCGGGCGCCCAGCTCCTCGGCGGGCCGGCTCGTGAAGAAGCTCGTGTGCGAGTAGGCGAGCGCCTCCGCCTGCTCGCGGATGGCCGCGACCACCGCGGGATGGCCGTGCCCGACGCACGAGACCGCCGCGCCGCCGGAGGCGTCGAGGTAGCGCCGTCCCTGCGCGTCGACGATGTAGAGTCCCTCGCCGCGCACCGCCACCGGCGGGTCGATCCGGGTCTGCCGATGGAAGACGTCGCTCATGTGGGAGCTAGTGGTAGCCCAGCCGCGACGGAAGCGCAACCGCGTTTTCTCCGTGGTAGACTCGGCGCGCCGATGACGCCGCTGTCGGTCTACCTGCCCTTCAACATCGACTGCCTGCGTGGCGAGTTCGCCCCCGCCAAGCGGGGCGGCGGGCCGCCGGCCGGGGTCGGGCGCTGGCTCGTGGTCCAGGACCAGAAGCTCCTGGTGGCCCGCGACGGCGACGGCTTCCAGCTGCCGACCGGGGAAAGCCCGGACGCGCCGCCGCGCGGGCTCGACGGGCTGGGGCCGCGGCACTGGCTCGGCACGTGGGCCGGCGCCCCGTGCTGGGTGGCCGCGCGGCCCAAGGACGCCCCGGTGCCCGAGGGGCTCTCCGCGGAGACGCTCGTGCCGATGCAGGGCACGCGCCTGCCCGACGAGCTGCTCACGGTGGGCGGCATGGCCATGCAGCTGCTGTACTGGGAATCGACCAGCGGGCACTGCCCGCGCTGCGGCGCGCCCACCGGACGGCTGGAGGGCGAGTGGGGTAAGCGCTGCGGGGCCTGCCGCTACGAGCACTACCCGCATCTCCACCCCGCGGTCATCGTGCTCGTGCGCGACGGCGACCGGGTGCTGCTCGCGCGCAAGGCCATCTGGGCGCCGGGCCGCTACGCGCTGGTGGCCGGCTTCGTCGACAACGGGGAATCGCTCGAGGGCTGCGTGGCGCGCGAGGTGAAGGAGGAGGTCGGCGTCGACGTCAAGGACATCCAGTACGTCGGCAGCCAGAACTGGCCGTTCCCGAGCCAGATCATGATTGGCTTCGTCGCGAGCTACGCGGGCGGCGAGATCGCCATCGACCGCGAGGAGCTCGAGGACGCGCGCTGGTTCCCGAGCGACGCGATGCCGGTCGGGCCCGCGCGGCACTCCATCGCGGGCTGGATCATCCGGAACTTCGCCACGAATGGCGGCCGAAATGTCGGAACGTAAGACCTGACCCCACCGAGATCGAACCGAGGAGCTCATGCGAGACGAGCAGGCCGTCGAGACCGAAGCGACCGAGCTGCTGCGCACCCTGATCCGCAACCGGTGCGTCAACGACGGCACCGCGGCGTCCGGCCAGGAGACGCGGAGCGTCTCGGCGCTCGAGGCGTACTTCAACGGCGCGGGCGTGGCCTGCGAGCGCTACACCTCGGAGCCCGGGCGCGAGAGCCTCATCGCGCGCATCGAGGGCTCGGAACCGAAGGCCCCGCGGCTGCTCCTGATGGGTCACACCGACGTGGTGCCGGTGAGCCCGGAGGGCTGGCAGCGCGATCCCTTCGGCGGCGAGCTGGTCGACGGAGTGGTGTGGGGCCGCGGCGCCATCGACATGCTGAACCTCACCACCACCATGGCGGTGGCGACCCGGCGGCTCGCCCGCGACGGCTTTCGCCCGCGCGGCACCCTCATCTACCTCGCGGTGGCGGACGAGGAGGCGGGCGGCAACCTGGGCGCGGGTTACCTGGTGGATCGGCGACCCGAGATGGTGAAGGCGGACTACGTCATCACCGAGAGCGGCGGCGTGCCCATCCCCACCCGCGACGGGCACGTCCTCGGCGTCACCGTCGGCGAGAAGGGGGCCAACTGGCGCCGGCTGACGGTGGCGGGCACGCCGGGCCACGGCTCGCGGCCCTTCCGCACCGACAACGCGCTCGTCACCGCGGCGGAGGTCGTGCGGCGCATCGCGGCGTACCAGCCGAAGGCGCGCATCCTCGACGTGTGGCGCGAGTACGTCAAGGCGATGGATCTCGGCCCCGAGCTGACCCAGGGCCTCTCCGACCCCGCGCGAGTGCTGGACACGGTTCGGGGCATGGACAACCTGGCCCTCGCCCGCGAGGCGCACGCCTGCACCCACACCACCTTCTCGCCCAACGTCATCCACGGGGGCGTGAAGACCAACGTGATCCCGGATCGCATCGAGATCGACGTGGACATCCGCGCCCTGCCCGGCGTGACCACCGAGGACGTGGACGCGATGGTGATCGAGGCGCTCGGCGACCTCGCGCCGCGGGTGACCATCAAGCAGGGTCGCGGCCAGCAGGGCTCGCTGAGCAGCCACGACACCCCGCTGATCGCCGCGATGGAGCGGGTGACCTCGCGGCTGATGCCGCGCACCCGGGTCGTGCCCAAGATGACCACCGGTGGGACCGACGCCAAGTTCTGGCGCTGGCAGGGCGTCCCCGCCTACGGCTTCGGGTTGCAGTCGCTCCGCATCCCCTACACCGAGTATCCCCTCATGTTCCACGGCCACAACGAGCGCGTGGACACCGAGAGCCTCAAGCTCTCCACCATGATGTGGGAGGCCCTCGCCCGCGAGTTCCTCGGATAGGCTGCCCCCGCCTCAGAGCTCGCGCTGGAGGGAGTCGACGCTGTCGGCGACCATGCTCACGAGCTGGTCGACCTCGCCCGGCGTGATGCAGAGGGGCGGGGCGAGGCGGAGCACGGTGCCGCGCGCGTAGATGATGGCCCCCCGATCCCACGCCTTGCGGTCGAGCTCGGCCACCCGCTTGGGATCGAGCGGCTTGCCGGAGCCGTCGGGCTGCACGAAGTCCACGCAGACCATCAGGCCGCGCCCGCGCACCTCGCCCACGATCGGGTGCTTGCCGACCGCATCCCGCAGGCCCTCGAGCAGCCGCGCGCCCATCTTCTCGGAATTCTCGACCAGCCGGTCCTGCTCCATGATGCGCAGGTTGGCGAGCGCGGCCGCGCACGCCACCGGGTGGGCGGCGTAGGTGTTGGGGTGGACGTTCTCCTGGGTGGTGGTGTCGGAGAAGACGTCCGCGAGCCGGCCCCGCGCGATGCTGGCCGAGAGCGGGATGTAGCCCGAGGTGATGCCCTTGGCCACCGACATGAGGTCCGGCACGACCTGGTCGTGCTCGCACGCGAACCACCGGCCGGTCCGCCCGAACCCGGTGATCACCTCGTCGGCGATCATCAGCACGTCGAGCTCGTCGCAGAGCGCGCGCACCGCCCGGAGCCAGCCGATCGGCGGCATGATGAAGCCGCCGGACGAGAGCACCGGCTCCATGATCACCGCCGAGACCGTGTCCGGCCCCTCCCGCACAATGGCCTCGCGCAGCTCGCCAATCCGGCGCGCGATCAGGTCGGACTCGGTGCCTCCAGCCAGATCGCGGAAGGGATGCGGCGGCGCCACCTTCACGAAGCCGGGGACCTCGAGCGGCTGATAGGGCTGGGCCAGGTGGGGCAGCCCGCAGACCGCGAACGTGCCCATCGTCGCGCCGTGGTAGCCGCCCTGCAGCGAGATCACCTTGTACTTGCCGGTCTTCCCGGCGGCGAGCCAGTACTGCCGCGCGATCTGCATCGAGCGCTCGTTGGCCTCGGACCCGCTCACCGCGAACATCGTGTAACGCAGGTCGCCCGGCGTGAGGGACGCGAGCTTCTCGGCCAGCTCGGCGGCGGGCCGGTTGGAGAACTGGCGGGTGGTCGGATAGTAGGCGAGGCGCACCGTCTGCTCCGCGACGGCCTCCGCGATCTCCCGCCGGCCGTGGCCCACGTTGACCACCGCGAGGCCGGCGAAGCCGTCCAGCAGCTTCTTGCCCCGCTCGGTCCAGATCCAGACGCCCTCGCCGCGGTCGACGACCAGCTCCTGGTCGGACAGGAACGGATGGTCCTGCGTCTTGTGGGTCCAGAGGTGCCGGATGGCCTGTGCGTCGGTCGTCATGGGCGAATCTCCCGAGAAGGGTGAGCGGCTCGCGACGGTGCAGTGGTCATGGTAGCACTGCCGCGCCGGTCCTGTCCCGGGGCGGGCCGGCTGCTCATTTTCCGCCGCCGGCTGACACTTTGCGCCCGGCCATATCAGGAAGCCCATACCAATCAGCCATTTACCGCTGGCGTGGTCCTTGCTCCATCACGAATGCCATGGGACCGCTCCCACCTCTCGGCCTCCCGGACATCCAGGAAGCGGACGCGCTGCGCGCGCGGCTCCGGCGCCTCGAGGAGGAGAACGCGTGCCTGCTGGAGCGCGAGCGCACACGCCTCGAGGAGACGCGGGCCCTCGCCGGCATCGGCCGGCTGCTCTCCGAGCGCCTCGAGCCCGACGTCGTTGGCCTGCGCATCGCGGAGAGCCTCCGGTCGCTCCTGGCCGCCGGCTCCGCGGTGGTGTATCGCCTCGACGTGGCCTCCCAGAGCCTCATGGCGCTGGCGGTGTCCCGCGCGAGCGATCCGTCGGTGGGCTGGCGAGCGACTCGCGAGCCGGGCTCGGGCGCGGTCGGGCTCGCCATCCGCGAGCGGCGGACGATCACCACCCCCGACGTCCTCGCCGACCCGCGCATCGAGACCAGCGCCGGGCTCCGCCAGCATCTGGAGCAGGCCCCCGATCGCGCGATCCTCGCGGTGCCCCTGCTCACCCAGGATCGCCTCATCGGCGTGCTCGCGGTGCGGAACGCCACCGGCAGCGTCTTCGACGCACGCGCGGTGCAGATGGCGGAAGCGCTCGCGGACCAGGCGGCGCTCACCCTCGAGCACGCGCGGCTCTTCGCGGACGAGGAGCACCGGCGGCGCGAGGCGGAGATCCTCGCCGATCTGGCCCGCACCATCGGGGGCACGCTCGACCTCCCGACGGTGCTCCGCCGCGTGACCGAGGCCGCCCGGGAGCTCTGCCGCAGCGACGGGGCGGTGATCGGCCTGCGGATACCCGGCTCGGACACGGTGCGGCTGCGCTACTGGACCGCCCCGTGGTACGACACGCTGGCCGACGCCTCCGTCGAGTCCGGCCAGGGACTGGGCGGGCTCGTCCTCGCGGAGCGCCGACCCCTGCGCACGAGCGACTACCTCCGCGATCCGCGGATCACCGACCGCTACCAGGAGCGCATCCGACGCTTCGGCGTCCACGCCCAGATGGCGGTGCCGGTGCTCATCGATGATCGCGTCGAGGGCCTGCTCTACGTCGACAACCGCAGCCCGCGCGCCTTCACCGACCACGAAGAGACCATCCTCGTGCGGCTCGCGGCCCAGGCCGCGCTGGCCATCCGCAACGCCCAGCTCTTCGCGGACGAGCAGCTCGCCCGCGGCACCGCGGAGCGGCTGGTGCGCGCCCTCCGCGAGAGCCAGGAGCGTTTCCAGTTCGTGTCGCGCGCGACCAACGACGCGGTCTGGGATTGGGACCTGGTGAGCGACGCCCTGTGGTGGAACGAGGGCATCCAGACCCTCTTCGGCTACCGGGCGGAGGACGTCGGCCCGGACATCACGTGGTGGTACGAGCTGATCCACCCCGACGAGCGTGAGCGGGTGGTCACCGACATCCGCGCGGCCATCGACGGCGGCGCGGCCAGCTGGAGCGCGGAGTACCGCTGCCGGCGCGCCGACGGCTCGTACGCGCAGGTCTACGATCGCGGCTACGTGCTGCGTGACGCCGACGGCCGGGCCACCCGGATGATCGGGGCGATGATGGACGTCACCCAGCGCCGGCAGCTCGAGGACGAGCTGCGCCAGGCCCAGAAGATGGAGGCGGTGGGCCGCCTCGCGGGCGGCGTGGCCCACGACTTCAACAACCTGCTCACCGTCATCACCGGACGGAGCGCGATCCTCCTGGGCCGGCTCAAGGCCGACGATCCCCTCCGGCGCAGCGTCGAGCAGATCCAGAAGACCGCCGATCGCGCCGCCGGCCTCACCCGCCAGCTCCTGGCCTTCAGCCGCAAGCAGGTGCTGCAGCGCAAGGTCCTCGACCTCAACACGACGGTCGAGGAGATCAGCGCGATGCTGCGCCGGCTCATTGGCGAGGACGTGGAGCTGCTCCTCACCCGGGGGCCGAGCGCCGGGCACGTCAACGCCGACCCGGGCCAGCTCGAGCAGGTGCTGATGAACCTGGCCGTGAACGCGCGCGACGCGATGCCGCGCGGCGGGACTCTGGGCGTCGAGACCGATCGGGTGGAGCTCGAGGCCGCGCCGCCCGACCGGCCGGACGCCCTGCCGCCCGGCCCGTACGCGGTGCTCCGGGTGATGGATACCGGCGTGGGCATGGACGCGGCGACCCAGGCGCGCATCTTCGAACCGTTCTTCACCACGAAGGAGCCCGGGAAGGGCACCGGCCTCGGGCTCTCGATGGTGCACGGAGTGGTGCGGCAGCACGGAGGCGCCATCCGGGTGCGCAGCGTGCTGGGCGGCGGGACCACGTTCGAGATCTACCTGCCCCAGGTCGAGGCCGCGACCGAGGGCGGGCGCGCCGACGAGCCGGCGGCCGGCGAGACGGCCGGACGAGAGACGATCCTCCTGGTGGAGGACGAGGACGACGTGCGCGCGCTGGCCCGCGAGGTGCTGGAACGGCAGGGCTACACGGTGCTGGAGGCGAGCGACGGGCTGCATGCTCTCCGCCACCTCGAGACCGGGGCCGACCGCATCGACCTCGTGCTCACCGACGTGGTGATGCCCCGCATGAGCGGGCGTGAGCTGGTGGACCGCGTGCGGGCCATCCGGGCGGAGATGCGCGTGCTGTACATGTCGGGCTACACCGAGGACGCCATCGTCCGCCACGGCGTGCACGACTCGAGCACGGTGCTGCTCGGCAAGCCCTTCGCCCCCGCCGACCTGCTCGCCAAGGTCCGCGAAGTCCTCGACCGCGTCCGCTAGTCAGCGGATCAGCGGCTCCCCGATCAGGCTCCAGTACGGCAGCGCCACCGCGAGCACCACCACCGCGGCCAGCGCGGTCATCAGGAGCCCGAAGCGGAAGATCTCCCCCGCGCCGAGGTGCCCCCGCTCGTAGACCACCAGCGACGAGGCGCTCTGCGCCGGATAGTAGAGCACCGCGTCGCCCGCGATCGTGACGATGAGCCCGCACAGCACCGGGTTGAGCCCCGCGGTGGTGCCCACCGACATCGCCACCGGGATCGTGGTGGCCAGGAAGCCGGTGATGTTGGGGATCAGCAGCCGCACCACCGACGAGGCCACCAGCAGCACCGCCACCACCAGCCACGGCGACTCCGCGACCCAACGGGCCGCGCCCACCACGCCGCCCGCTAGCCAGTCGCTGGCCCCGGAGCGCGCCAGGCCCTGGGCGAGCGAGAGCGAGGAGGCGATGACGAAGAAGTTGGTCCAGCCCACCTCCTGCTCGAACTGCCGCCAGGTGAGCACCCCGATCCCGGGAGCCAGGAAGCAGATCCAGGCGATGAGGGCGGGCAGCGTCGGATGCAGGTGGTGGAACGCGTCGGTGAGCCAGAGGAGCCCGGCGCCCCCGGTGATGAGCGCGGTGCGCCACTCCACGCCCGAGAAGGGGCGGCGCGCCGGCGCGGCGGGCACCGTGATGCGCGCGCGGAATCCGCGCCGGTAGCGCAGGTAGATCGCGGCCGCGGCAAGCGCGAGCAGCACCGCGTACGGCACGCTCATGAGCACGAACCAGCGCGTCCACGAGATCGTCCCGATGAGGCCGGCGGCCACGATGGGGGTGATGCCGCCGGTCAACAAGATCGTGGACGAGAGCCGATTCACCGAGTTCAGCAGCATCATCACCGCGCGCGCGAGCGGGGCGCCGCGCGGCACGCGGCCGAGCTCGAGGGCCTGGTCGTACACGTGGACCAGGATGCCGGTGCGCGCGCTGGCCGAGGGCAGCAGCAGCGTGAGCAGCGGCATGGCCAGGAGCAGGTGCAGGTAGAGCGCGCCGGCCCGTCCCCGGCCGTGCGCCAGCAGCTGGTGCGCGATCCGCTCCGCGAGGCCGCTCCGGGCCACCGCCGCGCCCATCGTGAGCACGCCGACCAGGAAGAACGCGATGGGATCGGCGAACCCGGCCAGACCCTCGCGGACGCCCGCGACCGCGTGCGTGAGGATCAGGGCCACGACCGCGACGACCGCGGTGACGCCGGGAGGCAAGGTCTCGAGGCCCCAGAGCCCGATGGCCAGCACGAGCACGGCGAGCACGCGCTGGCCTTCGGGACTCAGGCCGGCGGGGGTGGGTGCCGCCAGCACGACCAGGCATCCCACCAGCGGGATCAGCCAGCGGAAGGCGGGCGGGGGGCGGCGCACCCGCCGAGGATACTACCAGTGACCGTAGTAGCGGGGCGCGTACCAGCCGTGCGGATACGCCGGGTAGACGTAGGTGACGCGCGGTCGAGGCGGAGCGTACGCGTACGGGTCGATCGGAACGATGGCGCAGCCGGCCAGCAGCAGGACGGCCAGGGGAATCCACAGTAGCAGTCGCATGATCTGTCCTCCTCACCCGATCAGACGGGCGAGGCGGCGGCACATATTCCGGGAAATGCGTGTAAACGCCGGGCGGCGCGACTGCGTCTACTTCGATTGGCTAGGCGGGCTGCTCGCCGAGGACGATCACGCCGGCGGCGGCGAGACGGTCGATCTCCTCGCGCGAGATCCCGAGCTCGCCCAGCACCTCCGCGGTGTGCTGGCCGAGGAGCGGGGCCGGGCGATCGATGCGCGGCGGGGTGCCGGAGGCGCGGCCGGGAAAGGTCAGCATCTTCACCTTGCCCGCGCCGGGCTGCTCGACCTCGGCCACGAGCCCCAGGTGCCGCACCTGCGGGTCCTCGAACACCTCGTGGAACTCGTAGATCGGTCCCGCCGCGATGCCGGCCGCCTCCAGGCGCGCCACCCAGTCCTTCGCGGAGCCGGTACCGAGGATGGCTTCCACCCGCGCCTTGAACGCGGGATGGTTCTCCAGCCGCGCGGTGTTGGTAACGAAGCGCGGGTCGGTCTCCATGGCCGCGTCGCCGAGCGCGCCGCAGAACCGGCCCCACTGGTCGGGATTCATCAGCACCACGTTGACGAAGCCGTCGCCAGCCTGGAAGGCCTCCGCGGGCGAGAGGTTCAGGTTACGGTTGCCCACGCGCACCGGCCGCTCCCCGGTGTCGAAGAAGACGGCGACCGGGTCGGGCAGGAGGCCGAGGCTCGCCGAGACCAGGCTCACGTCGACGTGCTGGCCCTCCCCGGTGCGGAAGCGGTGCACCAGCGCCGCGTTCACCATGCCGAACGCCATGTAGGACGCGGCCACGTCGGAGACCGAGCCGCCCACCCGGGTGGGCGGGTCGCCGGGCATGCCGGTGAGCGCCATCAGCCCGCTCATGCCCTGCGCGATCGTGTTGTAGCCGGGCTTGCGCGCGAGCGGGCCGGTCTGGCCGAAGCCGGTCACCGAGGCGTAGACCACGGTGGGATTCACCGCGCGGATCGCCGGGTAGCCCAGCCCGAGCCGCTCCGCCACCCCGGGCAGGAAGTTCTCGACGACCACGTCGGTGCGGCGGGCGAGCTCGAAGGCCAGGCGCGCGCCCTCCGGCTTCTGGAGATCGACCGCGATCCCGCGCTTGTTGCGATTCACGGCCGCGAAGGCCGCGCTCATCAGGCCGTCGCCGCGGAAGGAGCGCATGTCGTCGCCCCGGCCGGGGCGCTCGAGCTTGATCACGTCGGCACCCAGGTCACCCAGGAGGGCGGCCGAGTAGGGCCCCGCGATGACACGGGAGAGGTCGAGGACCCGGATGCCCTGGAGCATGGCGGCCCGGGCATGGTGCCGTGGAGGCGGTCGCGAGTCAAGGCGGTCCCCGGCGGGCCCCGGCGTGGCGAGCGCCCGGGACGACGCCCGGCGGCTTGACGACGCCCCCGCCGGTGGCTAGGCTCTGTCCACACGCGAGAGGGAAGCGGTTCACCGACCAAGGGGAGGCGTCATGCGCTATCAACGGATCTCCGCCGACTGCCACATCGACCTGCCCTGGATCCCGCCCGACCTGTTCACCGCGAACGCATCGGCGGCGCTCAAGGACCGCATGCCCTACGTCAAGGACGGCCCCGACGGCCCGTTCTGGACCGCCAAGAACGGGACGAGCTTCGGCCTGTGGGGCGGCGTGGGGCCGGCGGGGTCCAAGTACGAGCCCGGCAAGCACCACCGGGTGGACGTGATGGCAGCTACAGGTCTTTACGATGATGGCCGGAAGGGTGTCGCCCGTCCGACGGATCCGACGCTACGGGCGAAGGACATGGACCGCGACGGGGTGCAGGCCGAGGTCATCTACGGCATCCTGGGCGCGGCCACGCGGCTCAACGACCACGAGGCCGCCACCGAGATGTTCCACATCTATAACGACTGGCTCGTGGAGTTCTGCCGCCACGATCCCGATCGCTTCATCGGCCTGGCCTGCCTGCCCTACGGCGACATCGACGCGGCGGTGCAGGAAGTCTACCGGGTCGCGAAGCTCGGCCTGCGGGGCATGGAGCTCTCGTGCTCGTGGGACATGGAGCCGATGTGGCACCCCACGTGGGAGCCGCTGTGGAAGGCGGTCAACGACGTGAACCTGCCGCTCCACTTCCACACCTTCCCGGCCCTGCCGCCGTCGGTGCTGGAGAACCAGAAGGGACTCACCCGGCGCGCCGCCTTCTTCACGGTGGTATCCGCGTTCCAGATGAACCTGGTCAACATCCTGGCCGCGATCGTCGGGGCCGCGGTGCTCGAGCGTTATCCCAACGTGCGCATCGCCTTCGGGGAGAGCGGCATCGGCTGGGTGCCCTACGCGCTGGATCGCATGGACTTCGAGTGGGAGGATCGCTTCCACGACCTCGGCCTCAAGATGAAGCCGAGCGACTACTGGCGGCGGCAGTGCAAGGCCACCTTCCAGTTCGACCGCATCGGCACCAAGTTGATCGACGACATGGGCGTCGAGACCCTCATGTGGGGTTCCGACTACCCGCACGGCGACGGGGTGTGGCCCGACTCGACCAAGTACATCGCCGAGCAGTTCGGCCACCTGCCGGCCGACGTCACGTACAAGATGACCTGCGAGAACGCGGGGAAGTTCTACGGCCTGATCAAGTAAGCGACGGGGTCAGGTCTTACATTCCGACAATGGAGGAATGTAAGACCTGACCCCGATCGGTCAGGCGCGGACTTCGAGAACCATGTTCGCGGCGGTCTGGGCCACCCGCCGGACCCGCGTGAACCCCGCCTCGGCGAGCACCTGACGCAGGCGCTGCTCGCCCGCCTGGGCGCCGAGCGCGAGACCCACCTCCTGGCTGAGCGACGCGGGCGTGCACAACAGCGTCGACGCCGCGTAGTAGAGGCGCCCGACCGGGTTGAGGTTGTCCTCGAGACGGTCGTTGGCGAGGGGCTCCACCAGCATCCAGGTCCCGCCCGGCGCGAGCGACTCGCGCACGTGGCGCGCCGCCCCCACCGGATCGCCCATGTCGTGCAGGCAGTCGAAGAACGTGACCAGATCGTAGCCGGTACCCGGATAGGCCTTGGCCGCGATCACCTCGAACGACAGCCGGTCTCCCACCCCGGCCTTGTCGGCGGCACGCCGCGCGGCCTCGATGGACGCGGCATGGTAGTCGAACCCGGTGATGGTCGCGCGCGGGAACGCCTCGGCCATGATGATGCTGGACGCGCCGTGGCCGCAGCCCACGTCGGCGACCCGCCCGCCGGCGTCGAGTCGCGCCTTCGCCCCGTCGAGAGCGGGGATCCACTGGCTGGCGAGATTCATGGCGTAGCCCGGCCGGAAGAACCGCTCGCAACCTTCGTAGACCCCCGCATCGTGCTCGTGCCAGCCCACCCCGGCTCCGGTGCGGAACGCATCCGTGATCTTCGGCTCGTCGCGAATCGAGCCGACGCTCAGCTGAAACGCCCCCGGCAGGTCCGCGTCGAGCAACAGGAACGCGTGCTCCGGCGGCAGCGTGAAGCGGCCGCTCGCCGGGTCGTAGGTGACGTAGCCGCCCGCGGCCTGCGCGGACAGCCACTCGCGCACGTACCGCTCGCGCGCGCCGGTGCGCTTGGCCAGCTCCGCGGGAGTCAGCGCGCCGGCGCCGGCCATCGCCCGGTACAGGCCGAGCTTGTCGCCGATGAGCACGAGACCCGCGTGGAACGTGGCCGCGACGTCGGAGATTGCCTTGCCGAGGAACTCCTCCACCTTCTTGTGGTCCAGCGTGACCTGCTCGGGTGACATTGACGTCCCTCCTGGGCCGATCGCCCGTCTAGTTGGTTTCGAGGTGGCGCTCGATGAGCGCGTTGATCCGCTCCGGATGGGTGATGGGGCCCATGTGCCCCACCCCCGCGAGCTCGATCTCGGTCACGCGCGGCAAGACCTTGGTCAGCAGCCGGGCCACTCCCCTCGAGGCTCGCGGAGAGTCCTCGCCGGTGAGGCAGAGGGTCGGTACGTCGAGCGACGCGAACGCCGACAACGGAGTCGGCTCGGTGAACGCGGCGTGCCATTCCGCGGTCAAACCGCCCATCGCGGTCGCCACCGCCTGACGGCGAGGCTCCGGCATGGCGGCCCAGCTACCGGGCCCCATCCAGTAGTCGAGGAACCGGGCCCCGGACGCGTGCGGGTTGCCGCTCGCCATCGCGGCGACGGTATCGTCGCGCACCGCCACGATCTCCCGGGCCGCCGGCTGAGCGGGGTCCTCGGCCAGCAGCACCGAGAACAGGACGGGCTCGTACAGGACCAGGGACCGGAGGCGAGCGGAATCGGCGAGCGCGGCCTTCAGCGCCACCGCCCCGCCGTACGAGTGGCCGACCAGGTGGAACCGGTCGCCGGCTGTCGCGAGGACCGGCTCGAGCAATGCCACCTCGTCCGCCAGCGAGAGGGGCCGGTCGTCGGGCCAGCGCGGGCTCCTGCCGGAGCCGTACAGGTCGACCGCCACGGTGCGAAAGCGGCCGGCCAGGCGGTCCATCAAGGGTCGCCACTGCGCCGAGGAGCTGGCGCTCGCGTGGATGCAGACGACGGCCGGGCCGATCCCCTCCTCTCGGACGTACGCTCGAGCCGGCGCCATCGTCGCCACGGCTACTTCTTCTTCCGCGGATCGTCTTCCGGATTCACGAACCGCAGATCGGTCGGGCCCACGCCGTGGACCTGCACCACCGTCTCGGTGCCGCCCACCCACGCGTAGTGCGGGTGGTTCGGCGGGACGGAGACGAACGCCCCGACCGGCAGCTCCTGCCCCCTGGCCGGGTCGAGCTTCTCTCCCGAGCCGATGAAGAACAGCCCGGAGAGCACCGTGACATTCTCGCTCGCCTTGTGGAGGTGCGGGGGAATCCGGTAGCCGGCCGGCATCTTCAGTCGATAGACGAACAGCCCTTCCTTGCTCGGATCGCCCTGGACGACCGCGAGCAGGGCCCCCGGAAGCGGCGCGGGCTCGACCCACTTGAGGGTCTCCGGCATCGCGATGGTGTGCGCGTGCTCCTCGGCCTGCAGCGGGAGCGCGACGAGAACGGTGAGCATCAGGACCGCGGGTACGATGCGACGCATGATCGATCCTCCTGTTCGCTGGCCTGCTGGTTTCGCTCGAGCATCTCCGGCGTCGTCCCGTCGTGAGCAAGCACCGTGCCCCGTCGACGCCCGAGAAATTCCAGATGGTTGCGCCCGGGGAGGCAAGGCGGCGCTGCGGCGAGTCGGAGAGCGGCGATCCGCCCACACTTGATTTCGCGACGTTGGCAACGCAAGCTGACCTGGCGCCCCGGGACCATGCACGCGCAAGAGCAGACGGCAGGGAGATCGCTGGGCCGCCGCCACGCGGGCGCGGAGCATCGCGACCTTGCACGCTCGGCCGGCCGCACCGCCATGTCACCTTGCGGGCCGGCACGCCAGCCCCGACGGGCGCTTGGCGAGCTGCCGGCCACGTCCCGCAAGGTCGCCTTGCACCCGGCACGCGGCGCGCGGCCATGATCAGCGGGTTTCCGCGCTGGCACATTGCTTGCGGGAGCGAGGGCGCATGATCCCGACCGATCCGGTCGTCGGAGTCGACGTCGGAGCCTCGACGATCTCGGCAGGGCTCGTCGGCTCCAACGGCGTCGTCCTCGCCACCGCCCAGGCGCCCGCCCAGAGCGGCAGCGCGGTGGTGGAGACGATCTTCTCGCTGATCGATCGCGCCCTGTCCTCGGCCGCGGACCGCGGGCTCGCGGTGGCCGGGATCGGCGTGGGTCTTCCGGGCGTGGTCGACGTCGAGAAGGGATCCATGCGCTCGATGCCGTTCGCCTGGCTCTCCGAGCTGGGTGACGTGCCGCTCGCGGCTCTCATCCAGGAGCGGACCGGCCACCCCGTGTTCGTCGACAACGACGTGAATGCCCTGACGCTGGGGGAGTGGACGTTCGGGGCCGGCCGCGGTGCCGATTCGCTGGTCACGCTGGCCATCGGCACCGGGATGGGCAGCGGCCTGATCCTGGACGGCCGGCTGGTCCGCGGTCACCATCACAGCGCGGGGGAAATCGGACACATGAGCGTGAGCCTCACCGGTCCGCGCTGCCTGTGCGGCAGCGTCGGGTGCCTGGCCACCTACGTGGCGGGCGGCATGATGGGGGACCGCGCCCGCGAGCGGCTCGCCGCCTACCCGGGCTCGGCCCTGCTGACCCGGACCGGAGGCGATCCGGAGCGAATCGGCGCGCCGCTGCTCTTCGAGGAGGCGGCCGCCGGCGATCCCCTCGCCCGCGCGGTGATCGACGAGGCCTGCGAAGCGCTCGCGATGGGCATCGGGGCTCTCGTGAGCCTCCTGAATCCGGAGATCATCGTGATCACCGGCGGCGTGGCCACCTCGCTGGCCCCGCTCCAGGACGACATCCTGCGCCGGGTCCGCCGCCGGGCGCTTCACCTCGCGCTCGACGCGACGACGGTGCGCGTGGTGCCGGCCGACAAGCGGGGGACGGTACGCGGCGGCGCGGCCCTCGTCCTCTACGAGATGGCCCGGCGGAGCCAGGATGCTCCCGTCCACCCTCTCCCCACCGGGGAGCGGGCCGGGGTGAGGGGCGAGGAGTAGCGCGATGTACGTTCACCGGCCGGACGCGCGCATCTTCTACCAGGTCACCGGCGGCGGGACGCGGGATCTCCTCTTGCTCCCGCAGTGCCAGGTCGTCACGTACAGCCGGATGTGGAAGCACCTGATCCCGTACCTCTCGCGCTACTTCCGGGTGATCACGATGGATCCGCGCGGCAACGGGCGATCGGACCGGCCGCCCACCGGCTACGACCTGGACACCCGGTACGGCGACCTGGTGGCGGTCCTCGACGAGGTCGCGCGGCCGCCCATCGCCCTCGTCGCGTTCTCGTGCGCGGCTCCCCTCGCGTTCCGGTACGCGGTCGACCATCCCGACCGGCTCTCGCACCTGATCCTGCTCTCGGGCCAGTATGCCGAGTCGGTGCCGCAGCCCTTCGAGGATCGTGTCGCGCGGGTGATCCGGGACGACTTCGACAACTGGCGCCCGCGGCTGTTCAAGCGCGTCTTCCCGGAGCCGCACTCGCTCAAGGGGATCGAGGACGGCGTGACCTGGGCCGGCGAGACCACTCCCGAGGTCCTGATCGAATCCCTGCGCGCGATCGACGGCATCGATCTGTACGATCTGCTCGGCCGGGTTCGGGTCCCCACCCTCGCGCTCCACGGGACCGACGACAAGATCGTCCCGTACTCGCACGCGCAGAAGATGGTGGCGGCGATTCCCGGAGCCCGCCTGGTGACCTTCGAGCGGGGCGGCCACGGGCTGTTCGGCCGCGACCCGGTGAAGATCAACCGCTTCATCCGCGACTTCGTGCTCGGGCGGGAGGTCCCGGAGACACGGATCCCGGCCACCACCGCGCGCACGGTTCCCGCCGCCGATCCGGCACCGGCGCCCCGGCGCGCGCCCCGGGACAGCCGGCGGCGCGTGCTGTGGCTCTCGAGCCCGATCGGGCTCGGGCACGTCCAGCGCGACCTCGCGATCGCGCGGCGGCTGCGGACGCTCGACCCCGACGTGATCGTCGACTTCCTCGCCGGTGATCCCGCCGACCGCGTCGTCCAGCACTGGGGGGAGCGCCTGCACCCCGCCACGCGCCTCCTCCAGAACGAGACGAGGCACTTCGAGGGCTGGGCCGCCGATCACGAGCTCCACGCGTTCAACGCGCTCTGGGACATGGACGAGATCATGACCGCGAACTTCATGACCCTCGCCGACGTGGTCGAGCGCGAGCGCTACGACCTGTGGATCGGCGACGAGGGATGGGACCTCGACTACTTCCTCCACGAGAATCCCGATCTCAAGCGGGCGCCCTACGCCTTTCTCACCGACTTCATCGGCCTGCTGCCGATGCGGGAGGACCGGACCTCCACCGAGTTCATCCGCTGCTGGGAGAAGAACGCGGAGAACATCGACCACCTGCGCCTCCATCCCGACGTGCGCGACGTGTCGATCCTGATCGGCGACGAGGAGGACGTGCTCGATCGCGAGTTCGGCCCCGATCTCCCGAACATGCGGCAGTGGGCGCGGGAGCATTTCCGCTTCTCGGGCTACACCTTCCACTTCGACCCTCACGCCCTGCGCGACCGCGCCGCCCTGCGGGCGAAGCTCGGCTACCGGGCCGACGAGCGCGTGATCCTGGCCTCCGTCGGGGGGACGCGGGTCGGGCGGAGCCTCCTCCGCAAGTGCGCGGAGGCCTTCACCCTGATCGCCTCCCAGATCCCGGAGGCGCGCCTGGTCCTGGTCGGGGGCCCGCGGCTCTCCGAGATGGAGCCGGCGTGGGGGCCCCGCGTGGAGGTGCGCGACTTCGTGCCGGACCTCTTCGAGCACCACGCGGCCGCCGATCTCGCGATCGTCCAGGGCGGGCTCACCACCACCATGGAGCTGGCGGCCCTCCGCACCCCGTTCCTCTACTTCCCCCTCCGTCACCACTTCGAGCAGCAGCTGCACGTGGCCCGGCGCCTCGACCGTCTCGGCGCCGGTGTCCGCCTCGACTACGACCGCACGAGCCCCGAGGCCCTCGGCGCCGCGATGCTCGAGTACCTCGGCAAGCCGGTCCACTCCGCGGAGGTGCCGCTCGACGGCACCGACCGCGCCGCGCGGCTCATCGCCGCGCTGCTATGAGGAGACCGCCACCACCATGCGCGCGCGCCAGCCCGACCGCGAAGGCCACGTGGAGTCCCACGGCACGCGGATCTTCTGGGAGGAGCATGGCCGGGGCGAGCGCGCGGTGCTCTTCATCCCGCCGTGGCAGATCGTCGACAGCCGGATCTGGAAGCTGCAGGTCCCCTATTTCGCCCGGTACTTCCGGACCCTCACCTTCGACGCGCCGGGCACCGGGCGCTCGGACCGGCCGGCCACCGGCTACGACCACGATCGGATGGCCGATCACGCGCGCGCGGTCCTGGACGCGGCCGGCGTCGAGCGCGCGTCGCTGGTCTGCCTCTCGCGCAGCACCTGGCCGGGCGCCATCCTGGCCGCGCGCCACGCCGAGCGGGTCGAGCGGCTGGTCCTCACCGCGACGACCCTGGACGACGAGGTGCTCGCCCCACGGCCGTTCTTCGAGCGGCGTGACCAGCCCGAGGGGTGGGACAGGTACAACGCCCACTACTGGCGGGAGCACTACCGCGAGTTCCTCGAGTTCTTCATGACCCAGGCCTTCACGGAGCCGCACTCGACGAAGGCCCGGGAGGACGGCGTCGCGTGGGGGCTCGGGACCACGCCCGAGATCCTCATCGCGACCGTCCGCGAGTGGTCGTGCCGGTCCTCGGCCACCGAGCTCCTGGCGTGCGTCCACGCGCCGACCCTCATCATCCACGGCACGGAGGACGCGATCCGGCCGTTCCGGCTCGCCGAGCGCGCTCACGCCGCCATCGCGGGCTCGGTGCTCATGCCCTTCGAGGGCTCGGGGCACTGCCCCCAGGTCCGCGACCCGGTCCGCTACAACCTGGCCGTCCGCGACTTCCTCGAGCCGCCGGCGCCGCCGCGACGGCTCCGGCGCCGGGCGATGGCCCGGTCCCGCCGCGCGCTGTTCGTCTCGAGCCCGATCGGGCTCGGGCATTCACTCCGCGACGTGGCGATCGCCCGCGAGCTGCGCGCGCGCCAGCCGGACCTCGAGGTCCACTGGCTCGCCCAGGACCCGGTGACGCGGGTGCTGGAAGCGCGCGGCGAGACGGTGCATCCGGCGAGCCGTCTCCTGGCCGGAGAGTCGGCCCACATCGAGTCCGAGGCCGGCGAGCACGACCTGCACGTGTTCCAGGCCTGGCGGAGGATGGACGAGATCCTGCTCGCCAATTTCATGGTCCTGCACGACGTGCTGGAGACCGAGCCCTACGACCTCGTGATCGGCGACGAGGCCTGGGAGACCGACCACTATCTCCACGAGAACCCGGAGCTGAAGCGGACCGCGTTCGCCTGGATCACCGACTTCGTGGGCTGGCTGTCCGTGGACGGCGATCCCGCTTCACCGGAGGCGCGGCTCGCGGCCGACTACAACGCCGAGATGATCGAGCAGGTCGCGCGCTTCCCGCGCATCCGGGACCGCGCCCTTTTCATCGGGGCCCGTGACGACGTGGTGGATCGGCCCTTCGGGCCGGGCCTCCCCGGCATCCGGGAGTGGACGAGCGCGCACTACGACTTCCCGGGCTACGTCCTGCCCTTCGACCCGGCGGAGTTCGCGGACCGCGAGGGGCTGCGCGCGCGGCTCGGGTTCCGGGCCGACGAGCGGGTGGTCTTCGCGGCGGTGGGCGGGACCGCGGTCGGCCAGCACCTGTTGCGGAAAGTCGTGGCGGCCTATCCGCAGATGAGGCGACACACTCCGGATCTCCGCCTCATCGTGGTCACGGGACCGCGGATCGATCCCGCCGGGCTCCCGCCGACGCCGGGCGTGGAGTACCGGACATTCGTGCCCGATCTCTACGCCCACCTGGCCGGCTGCGACCTGGCGATCGTGCAGGGCGGCCTCAGCACCTGCATGGAGCTGACCGCGACGAAGCGGCCGTTCCTCTACTTCCCGCTGCGGAATCACTTCGAGCAGAGCATCCACGTGCCCCATCGGCTCGCCCGCTACGGCGCGGGCGTGCGCATGGACTATGCGGAGGCCGACCCGGAGACGCTCGCGCACGCGGTGGCCGAAGGGCTCAAGCGCCCGGTCACCTACCGGGACGTGGAGACCGGCGGCGCCCGCCGCGCCGCCGAGCTGATCGCCCCCCTGATCGACGGAGGACGTCGATGAGGCCGGCCGGCGGCGCCGATTCCCGACCCGAAACGACCACCACTCCCTAGGAGGAGAGACCCATGGCACTCGGACTGAACGACGTCGACGTGGACGGCATGAAGGAGCTGGATCGCAAGGTCCGGGAGAACCCCGCGCTCGGGAAGCGGACCGTCAAGCTGCGCTCCACCTGGCAGCGCGGCGTCAAGGCCCTGGTCGAGATCGGAGCGCAGGAGATCCTCGGCAAGGCGGCGACGCCCCCGACCCGGCGCTTCTTCGTCACCATGGACGCCCCGGCCGGCCTGGGCGGCGTGGACGCGGCCCCGACCGCCGCGGAGTCGGTGCTGGCCGCCCTCGCGGGCTGCCTCACCTCCGGGATCGCGGCCAACGCCGCGCTGTTCAACGTGCCGATCGAGGCCCTGAGCGTGGAGATGGAGGCCGACATCGATTTCCGGGGCGTGCTCGGTCACGACAAGTCGGTGCGCAACGGCTTCACGGATATCCGGTACGCGGTGACCATCCAGAGCCCGGCGCCCGAGGAGCAGGTGCGGCGGTGCAAGGAGACGATCGATCGCAAGTCCCCGGTGGCCGATACCCTCGCGAACCCGGTGAAGATCACGTCGACGTTCGTCCACAAGCGGAGCTGAGCGGAGCCGACATGCCGGGAGAGGTCAACTGCATCTTCACGAAGGCGCTGATCCCCTTCGTGGAGAAGGAGGTGGGCCCCGAGGGGGTCGCGACGATCTGCCGCGTCGCGGGACGATCCCGCGACTACCTCATGGCCGACCACAACTGGATTCCCGTCTCGACGGCCGGGGAGATGGTCAAGGTCTGCCAGACCCTGATGCGCGAGCCCGACGAGGAGCGCTGGGCGCGGCGCTACGGCGAGTCCTTCATGGACTGGAAGCCCCGCGAGGAGCGCTCGTACCTCGGCACCTACTCCATGGGGATCGGCAGCCCGCGCGGGGCCTACCAGCGGGTCGCCACGATCTACGATCAGCAGGCCCGCGACTTCTACCGCCTCGACATCCTCGAGGTCGGCCGCCGCCGGGCGCGCTATCGGTGGACGCCCCTGCCCGGGCAGGTCATCCCGGTCTGGAGCTGCACGTGGCTGAAGGTGCAGTTCGAGCGCTTCCCCACCAACTGGGGGTTGCCGCGCGCCCGGATCCTCGAGAGCACGTGCGCGGCCCGCGGCGCCGACGCCTGCCGATGGGACGTCCGCTGGAGGAACCCGTCGCGAGGCGCCCGCTTCTGGGCGCCGACCTTGATCGGCGGCGCCGCCGCGGTCGTCTTCGGCGTGGTCTCGGGCGCGCCCGGTGGGGGCTGGCCGCTCCTGCTCGCGGAGCCCCTCCCGCTCGTCGCCGGCGTCGCGCTGGGCTACGCGCTCCGCGAGGGCCACCAGCGCCGCCACACCCAGCGGCTGCTCGATCTCCAGTCCGAGGAGATCATCTACTCGAATCGCGAGCTCGAGAAGAAGTTCGTCGAGCTCGAGACGCGGATCGAGCAGCTCTCGCTCCTCACCGACTTGAGCGCCGCGGTGAGCGCGACGCTCGACCCGGAGAAGATCTACGACCAGGCGCTGAGCCGGCTCGTCCACCGGATGCCGTACGAGCGGGCCTACCTCCTCCTGGTGGATCGCGGGCGCCGCGTGCTCCGCGGGCACCGGACCGCGGGGGCCGACGCGGCGACCCCCCCGTTCGAGGGCGTCGAGCTGCCCCTGGAGGCGGGAACGAGCGCGAGCGCGCGGGCCGCGATCACCGGGCAGCCCGTCCTCGTCAGGGACGTGGAGCACGCGACCGAGCCCGTTCACCAGGCGCTGAGCCGCGCGCATCGGGTGCAGAGCCTCGTGGCGGCGCCGCTCCGCGTGCGCGAGCAGGTGCTCGGAGTGCTCGTGGTCACCGCGGCGGAGCGGGAGCGCTTCGACCAGGGCGACGTGGACCTGCTCACCGCGGTGGCCAGCCACGTGGCCCTCGCCATCGATCGCGCGGCGAGCTTCCAGACCATCGAGGATCTCTCCCGGAGCCTCGAGGACAAGGTGCGGGTCCGCACCGAGCAGCTCCGCGCCGCCAACGAGGAGCTGCAGAGCGCCTACCGTGAACTCCAGGCCACGCAGCTCCAGCTCATCCAGCGCGAGAAGATGGCCTCGGTCGGCCAGCTCGTGGCCGGCGTGGCCCACGAGCTCAACAACCCCATCGGGTTCATCTCCTCCAACGTGGCCACCCTCGCCGACTTCGTCGGGCGCCTGCGGGCCATGCTCGCGACCTACCAGGAGGCCGCGCTGCCGGAGGCCGACCGGGCCCGGGTCGACGCGCGCCGGCACGAGCTCAAGATCGACTACGCGCTCAAGTACCTCGACTCGATGCTCTCCGGCATCCGCGAGGGCGCCGACCGGACCCGCAAGATCGTCGGCGACCTGCGGGTGTTCGCCCGCACCACGGACGACGTGTGGCAGCCGGTCGACCTGCACGAGGAGCTCGAGTCGAGCCTGACCCTCCTGAACCACCTGCTGAAGGATCGGATCGCGGTGATCCGTAAGTACGGGCCGCTCGGCCCGGTGGAGTGCGTCCGGTCGCAGATCGACCAGGTCTTCCTGAACGTGCTCGCCAACGCGGCCCAGGCGATCCCGGGGCCGGGCACGATCACGATCGAGACGTCACGGGTGGGACCGATGGCGGTGATCACCATCGCCGACACCGGCCCCGGGATCCCGCCCGACGTGCTCCGGCGCATCTTCGATCCGTTCTTCACCACCAAGCCCGTCGGCGAGGGCACCGGGCTCGGCCTCTCGATCAGCTACGAGATCGTCACGAAGCACGGCGGCGAGATCCGGGCCGAGACCGCGCCGGGCGGCGGAGCGGTGTTCACCCTGCGGCTCCCGGTTGCCCGGGCCGGCAAGCCGACCCCGGCGCCGCCTCCCGCGTGATGCCCGCCACCGTCCTGCTGGTCGACGACGAGCCGCGGGTCCTCGACGCGCTCGAGGCGCTCCTCGCGATGGAGCACCGCATCCTCCGCGCGGATCGCGCGGAGACCGCGCTGCACTACCTGCGCGAGGAGGACGTGGCCGTCGTGCTGAGCGATCAGCGGATGGCCGGGCTGACCGGCACCGAGCTCCTGACCCGGAGTCGCGACGTCGCCCCCGACACGGTACGCATCCTCCTCACCGCCTTCACCGACACCGACGCCCTGATGGACTCCATCAACGCGGCCGGGGTCTACCACTTCCTCCTGAAGCCCTGGGATCCGAACGAGCTCCGTCACGTGGTGGGCCGCGCGGTCGAGCATCACCGGCTGTGCCGGGAGCGCGAGACGCTGCTTGGCGAGCTCGGGGCCAAGAACGCGGAGCTCGAGCAGGCGCTCCAGCACCTCCGGGGCGCCCAGGACGACCTGGTCCGGGAAGCGTCGGTGCGCGCCCAGCTCCAGCGATACGTGTCGCCGCGGCTGGTCGACCTCGCGATCGCCAACCCGGGCCTCCTGGAGCTGCCGGGCGACTGGCGCGAGGCCACCGTGCTCTTCGCCGACATCCGCGGCTTCACGCGCCTCATCGAGGCGACGCCGGCTCCGGTGGTGATCCAGCTCCTCAACGACTACTTCGCCGAGATGATCGACGTGATCTTCCGCCATCAGGGCACGGTGGAGCAGCTGATCGGCGACGAGATCGTCGCCCTCTTCGGCGTCCCGGAGCCCGGGGCCGACGTCGCCCTGCGGGCCGTCCGGGCCGCCACCGACATGGTGGAGGCGGTGCGGCGCCTGGCCGTGCGCTGGGCCGCCGATGGGCTGCCCACCTTCGACATCGGGGTGGGGATCAGCTCCGGTCGGGTGCTGGCGGGGACGATCGGCTCGGACCGCCGGCGCGAGCTCATCGTGGTGGGCCGGGCCATGATCGCGGCCGCGCGAATGCAGCGGATGACACGCCTGTTCGACGCGCATATCATCGTGGGCGAGGAGACCTTCCACCAGGTGGACCATCTCGTCGACGCCCGCGAGCTCGGCCGGCCGCGCCTCAAGGGCATCCGCCACCGCGAGACGCTCTACGAGGTCTGCGGCCTCCGGGAGCCGGCGGTCGCGGGCCGGGCGTCGACGTGACCGCGTCCTCGCCCGGGGGCGCGGTGGACGAGACGACGATCCTGATCGTCGACGACGAGCCGCGCGTGCTCGACGCGCTCGAGGCGATCCTCGCCGCCGAGTTCCGCGTGCTCCGCGCCGGCCACGGCGAGGAAGCCCTCGCGTGCCTCGCCGCCGAGCCGGACGTGGCGGTCATCGTGACCGACCACCGGATGCCCGGCATGACCGGGGTCGAGCTGCTCAGCCTCAGCCAGGAGCGGGCGCCGGAGGCGGTCCGCATCGTGCTGACCGCGTACACCGACGTCGACAGCCTGATGGAGGCGATCAACACCGGCCGGATCTACCACTTCGTTCCCAAGCCCTGGGACCCGAACGAGCTGCTGGTGGTGGTGCGACGGGCCGCGGAGCGGTGGCGGCTAGCCCGGGAGAACACGCGGCTCCGCGACGAGCTCGAGCTGGCCTACAACGCGCTCCGGCGCGAGACCGCGGCCGGCCGCGAGAAGCCGGCCTCGTTCGACAAGCTGGTCGGCGCGGAGACCGGGCTCCGCGGCGCGGTCGAGCTGGCGCGCAAGGTCCTCGACGGCGACACCACCGTGCTGCTCCTCGGCGAGACCGGCACCGGCAAGGAGCTCTTCGCCCACCTCATCCACGTCAACGGCTCGCGCCGAACCCGCCCATTCGTGGCCCAGAGCTGCGGGGCCCTGCCCGACACCCTGCTCGAGTCCGAGCTGTTCGGCCACACCCGCGGCGCCTTCACCGGCGCCACCGGCGAGCGCAAGGGTCTCTTCGAGGAGGCCGACGGGGGCACGATCTTCCTCGACGAGGTCGGCGAGACGTCGCCCGCCATGCAGCTCCGCCTCCTGCGTGTGCTGCAGGAAGGGGAGGTGCGGCGCGTCGGCGGGACGGGGACGCGCCGCGTGGACGTGCGGGTGATCGCGGCCACCAACGCCGAGCTCGAGGCCGACGTGGCCGCGGGCCGCTTCCGCCGCGACCTCTACTACCGCCTGAGCGTCTTCCCCATTCGCCTCCCGCCCCTGCGCGAGCGGGCCGAGGACATCCCGACCCTCGCCGACCACTTCCTGCGCCAGGCCTGCCGCCGCGCGCGGCG